>NZ_JBFUIF010000347.1:0-508 GCF_056402015.1 Allobosea sp. P4_C6 | reverse complement strand
AGCGGCGCCATGGGTAGGCCGTGGGGAGGCGGGAAGCCGACGCCCGCCAGTTTCTTCGAACTCGATATCAGGTGGCTGAAGCGGCAGGGCATGCTGCGGCCCGGCAAGCTGTCCTGGGTGCGGGAAATCGTCAATGGCAGCCCGCGTGGCCTCCTGTCCTTCCTCGCCGGAGAGGGTGAAGGCGTCATCAATATCGCGGGCCATCGGCAGTGGATCGTGATCGAGGAAACGCCCGTTCATCTCGGCGGCACTCGCCCATGGTTCCGCTGTCCTCGATGCAGCCGGCTCGCGGCGAAGATCTACGGCTCGTCCCATGCCGGCGGCCCGGCTTTCACCTGTCGGTCCTGCAAGCGCATCGCCTATCCATCGCAGAACGAGGACAAGCGCTATCTATCGGTGCGGCGAGCGCAGCGGATCCGGGAGAGCCTGGGCGGTTCGCCCAACCTCACGCTGTCATTCCCGCCCAAGCCGAAGGGGATGCACTGGACGACCTATGACCGCGCCCACG
>NZ_JBFUIF010000346.1:0-513 GCF_056402015.1 Allobosea sp. P4_C6 | reverse complement strand
GAGCTTATCGCGAAGACTCATGCGGCACTGACTGGCTTGGGAGCTGAAGCTGCCGCGCCTGCTGCCCAGCCGCTTGTCCCAGCGGTTTCGATCAGGAAGTCGGTTACCCCGGATGCGATCATCTCCCTTGAAGACGGCAAGGCATTTAGATCGCTGAAGCGCCATCTCAGCAGCAAGTACGGCATGACGCCTGACCAGTACCGAGTGAAATGGGGCCTGCCTTCCGATTATCCGATGGTGGCACCCAACTATGCCGAAGCGCGCTCAGCCTTGGCCAAGTCGTTTGGTCTTGGTCGGAAGGCTGCAGCCGCTCTCGGCAAGACTCCAATTGCCAAGAGCCCACGGCGGGTGAAGGCCAAGGCCTGACCGAAACGCGTGCTCGATAGAGCGATACCGGCCGACATGGCGACCAACGACAAAGAGACTCGATGAACAGCGACAGAACTCGCAGGCCCACCAGCGCCCGGGACAAGGCCGAGGCACTGTTCAAGCCGGCCGTTCCGAAAGCACCGA
>NZ_JBFUIF010000345.1:0-518 GCF_056402015.1 Allobosea sp. P4_C6 | reverse complement strand
CGACCGCCCTGGGCAATAAGCCCGGCTTCGCGCAGATGTCGGGCAATCCACCCGACTTGAACCTCCTCCATTCCCGAAGCGGCTGCGACCACCCGCACCAAATCACTAAGCTGTGCCATCGCGTCCCGTCTCGTTATAGAGCATCGCTCCATTTCTTATGTCAACGACATTTTTGGAGTGACGCTCAATTTCTTTTCACCTATTGTCACGTAGAGCAATACCCCGCCCTCTCGCGCAAGGCATGGCCTCATGGCGTCAATCCGCAAGCGCATTCTACCGAGCGGTAAGACGGCGTGGCTGGTGGACTACGTCGACCAGGCCGGTAAGCGCCGGGCCAAGCAATTCGGCACGAAGCGCGAGGCCGATGCATGGTCGGTCCAGGCTCGCTCGGAGGTTGCCACCGGGACCCATACCCACGACCGGGACAGCGTCACCGTTGAGAAAGCGGGCGACCTCTGGATTGCCAGATGCGAGGCGGAYGGGCTGGAGATCACTACTGTACGGGCGTATCGGCAGCA
>NZ_JBFUIF010000344.1:0-519 GCF_056402015.1 Allobosea sp. P4_C6 | reverse complement strand
GCCTTAAGCGTGCCGTAGCGCGCCATCTCGTAATGCTCGACAGCCTGCGCAGCCGCGACTAGGCCTGCATCAAGTGCCGGGCTGCCTTCAAACTCCTCGATGATGGCTCTGCCTTCCTCTATGATGCCGAGGATGGCGTCGCAGGTTTTGCCGCGCGGCGCCTTGCCAATAAGTTCGAACACCTCAGCTAGGCGTTCGACATGCCCTTCCGTCTCATCACGATGCGCCTCGAAAGCCTTTTTCAGTTCCGGCGACTGGGCCGCCTTCGCCATCTTTGGCAGCGCCTTCAAAATCTGTTTTTCGGCGTAATAGATGTCCTTGAGTGTATCGAGAAACAGGTCGGCGAGGTTCTTTTCTTGAGCGGCCATTTGGCGTCCTCCAGGTTGATGGTCGCCGTCAAACTGTCATGGCCCCAACGGGGTTCCCGCAAACTGGTCGTCACGAAAGAACATTGGTTCGACCGTCATTTTTAAATGACGAGCGCTTCAGACCAACCGCGCAACCGTGCTGCCCCATGAC
>NZ_JBFUIF010000343.1:0-526 GCF_056402015.1 Allobosea sp. P4_C6 | reverse complement strand
CTGCACAATAACACAAAGAATGCGATTAGACTCACAATTATAATGGTATTATGATTCTGATTAGCGCCATGCTCAATAATATCACTCGCTCGACGGGAGGCAGCCGAACTGATTAATGTACAGAATGATCCAATTAGAAACAAAGTTCCAAAAGTCCCCAGAAGAACCATAGTCTGCCCGGCTAGATACGGGAATTTTCTATTGAAATTTGCCGTCTCAACCATCCACTTACCGGTATCAGCCAAGAATTTGATACGATGGTTTACTAGCGGGGTTACAAGCAACTTCAACGACGGTGAATAAATTTCAGCATCGTAGGGCTGTTTCATCTGATCTTGATTTGCTTCGCCAGGGTTCATCGCGCGGTAGTGGCGGATAGGATAAGAGAGCGTCAGAACCGTGGCAAACATCGTTCCAATGAATATCAATGGAATCACAATATTTGAAGGACGCCGCAAATCTCCAGACAGCATCCTAACAAAAGCGGCAAACCCCAGCAGCAGCAATGTGAAGAAAGCGTAATAGC
>NZ_JBFUIF010000342.1:0-531 GCF_056402015.1 Allobosea sp. P4_C6 | reverse complement strand
GGCCCTGGGTGAGTTGCTGGCGGCGAACGGTGTCCGATCAGTCCCGTTCAGCTCCGCAGGCGACTATATCGGCTCGAACAAGCCCGATCACCCGGCCTGCCTGATTCTCGATGTCGAGCTGCCCGATATCAACGGGCTGGAGCTGCAGCGCCAGATCGCGCAGGGAGACCATCCGCCGATCGTCTTCATCACGGGGCATGGCGACATCCCATCATCGGTGCGAGCCATCAAACATGGTGCCGTCGATTTCCTGACTAAGCCGTTCAGCGATACGGCGCTGCTCTCGGCCATCCGCTCGGCGATAGCGCAGGATCGGGAAACAAGGGCCAAACGCGCCGAGCTCACGCTGCTGAAGCAACGCTATCACGAGCTCTCTCCGCGAGAGAGAGAAGTCCTTCCGCTGGTCGTGAGCGGACTGTTGAACAAGCAGGCTGCGGCTGAGCTTGGTATCAGCGAAGTCACCCTTCAGATCCATAGAAGAAACGTGATGCAAAAAATGGCGGCGACATCGCTCGCCGACCTGGTGCGAAT
>NZ_JBFUIF010000341.1:0-532 GCF_056402015.1 Allobosea sp. P4_C6 | reverse complement strand
GCATCGTCGTCGTCGACGATGAACAMGATGGCGTCGTCAACGGTCATGATTGGCTTTCGCTTCGACAGGCAGGGTGAAGATGAATGCCGCCCCGCCGTCCTCGTTGTTCTCTGCCCACAGTCGCCCACCATGGGTCTCGATGATTGTTCGCGATATCGCCAACCCCATGCCCATCCCATTGGGTTTCGTTGAGAAGAAGGCTTCGAAGACCTTATCGGGCGCACCAAGACCCATGCCGGTGTCCCGGACTTCGGTCCTGACGAAATCGACGGCGCGCAATGTTCGGACGCGCAGAACCCCGCGCCGAGCAGGCTCCATCGCTTCGAGGCCGTTGCGGATCAGGTTGACCAGGACCTGCTGGATCTGGATGCGATCCAGCTCCAGCGACGGAAGACCAGCCTCGACCTCGACGTCGATACGCATGCGACGCCGGGCCGCTACTTCCATCATCAGATCCCGAGCCTCATGAAGAATAGCGTCGAGCGGGCAGAGGTTTCGCGCTTGGTCCGTCTGCCTGAACAAGGCACGGACC
>NZ_JBFUIF010000340.1:0-536 GCF_056402015.1 Allobosea sp. P4_C6 | reverse complement strand
CCCGGCGTCGCCGGCACTTGGAAGGACCTCACGGATTCAGTCAACGCGATGTGCGGCAACCTGACCGCACAGGTTCGCAACATCGCTCAAGTCACGACGGCCGTCGCGCGCGGCGACCTCTCCCGCAAGATCACKGTCGAYGTKWMSGGCGAAATCCTCGAGCTGAAGGAGACCATCAATACGATGGTCGACCAGCTCAACGGCTTCGSCGGCGAGGTGACGCGCGTGGCTCGCGAAGTCGGCACCGATGGCAAGCTGGGCGGCCAGGCCCGCGTGCCCGGCGTCGCCGGCACCTGGAAAGACCTGACCGACAACGTGAACTCTATGGCGTCGAACCTGACGGCCCAGGTTCGCAACATCGCGGAGGTTTCGACCGCGATCGCGAATGGCGATCTGTCACGCAAGATCACGGTCGACGTGAAGGGCGAAATTCTCCAGCTGAAGGAAACGCTCAACACGATGGTGGATCAGCTCAACCGCTTCGCCTCGGAGGTGACGCGAGTGGCGCGCGAGGTCGGCACCGAAGGCAAGCTCGG
>NZ_JBFUIF010000339.1:0-576 GCF_056402015.1 Allobosea sp. P4_C6 | reverse complement strand
GGACATATCAGAGCTCGCATCATCGGTTACGATATCCGTCATAGCTCGGTTGCATGGCGGTTCGCAAACTCGGTATAATTATTGGCATTGGCCTTCCTGTTGTTTGGAAGGCGCGATTAGTAGTTTCTATCTCAGTAGAATCTATCGAGGCGAGGGAAACCCTGCGCCTCTCCTCCTGGAAGTTGAAGAGCGGATGGCCATCCGGCACTTAAGTGTGAAAGTCGGAAAAGCTGGCAAGGCGGCAGCTCACATGGAGTACGTCGTTCGCGGCGGAAAATACGAACGGCAGCGCGGTGACGATCTCGTCGCAGCCGGGCATGGAAATATGCCGAAATGGGCCGCATCCGATCCCGCGAATTTCTGGCGTGCTGCCGACGAGAACGAGCGCGCCAACGGCTCGACCTATCGCGAGATCCAGGTCGCGCTACCGCGCGAACTCGACCCCGCCGCGGCGCACCGATTGGCCCGCCGGTTCATCGACGCCCATCTCGGCGTGAAGCATCCTTTCAGCTTCGCGATCCACAGTCCGAAGGCAGCGGACGGCAGGCCCCAGCCCCATCTGCACCTGATGTTTTC
>NZ_JBFUIF010000338.1:0-589 GCF_056402015.1 Allobosea sp. P4_C6 | reverse complement strand
GGGCTATGCGATTGATGCAGGCCACGCGGTACTAGCGCTTCGATTTGGACTTGTGACGGCCAGCCTTATCGTCGCTGCGGCGCTCTTTGCTGTCGCGATTGGCTGCGGAGTAATCGCGTATCTCATCAGCGGCCGGCCCCGTGGACGCGCCTCATCGGCAAGTTCCCCATATAGCCATCCCCCATACCCGAATCCGTACTCCGGGCGGTTTCTGATGGGGGCGGGGGCTGGTCTTGCAGGGATTATCAGCCTAGGGGCGCTGCTGATCCGGTTTAGGATCCGCCGTTCCAGGCTGGAGAGGTTCAGAAACGACAGGGCAAATCCACGTCGGGCCGATTCCAGATGAACTGGATCGCTGTTGTAGGCTCACTAGCAGCATTGTGCTCCATGATCAGCTTCGTCCCGCAAGCTTGGCGCATCGTGAAAAGTCGTGACACGCGCGCAATCTCGCCCACGACCTATTGCTTTACTGTAACCGGCTTCGCTCTCTGGACGGCTTACGGTATTGGCTTAGGAGAATGGCCTCTCATCGTCACAAATAGCGTGTGTTTACTCCTCTCGGCCTTCATTCTTGCTATGACAGCGCTTC
>NZ_JBFUIF010000337.1:0-592 GCF_056402015.1 Allobosea sp. P4_C6 | reverse complement strand
GTCGTGCGGCTTCAATTGCGGCGGCAAAGTCGGAGTGGTCGCCCAGTGTCGTTACATGGGTGGCGGGATAAACGAGGCTACTGAGGCCGTAGATAACGGCGGGGCCGACCAGACCGGCTTCCGTGATCATCGCACCGACCACCGCACGGGTTTGAGCCAAGGGATCGTCTGAGTCGATCCAGGTTTGCTCCACATTTCGAACCCTGGACAAGGCATCGGCGCCGCCAACGTGTTCGACCCTCCGCCGCAGCTCCGCGACCGAAACGAACGAGGCACTCGGCACCGGCGGAGTTTCGTGCATTGCGAGCATCGCTGCATAGCTACGTGCCCGGCAATTGAAACTCTCGATCGCGTCGGCAGCGGCGATGCGAACGTTTTGTTCGAAGAGGCCGAGGAGTTCCACCGCAGTCCAACTATGAGAAAGCCAGTTGAAACCGAGCCAGACTCGCTCCGGCGTCGTGACCTCGTAACCCCCGCGCAAATCCTTGGCCTCAAGGCAGATCGGTGGCGGGGACACTTCCCCGTCGGCCCTGTCGCAAAGCGTGGGGTTCGCCTCCACGGCCTTGACGATCGCGGAAGCGATCAACTGAGC
>NZ_JBFUIF010000336.1:0-607 GCF_056402015.1 Allobosea sp. P4_C6 | reverse complement strand
CTGTAATGAGCCGCCTGACACTACGCGTGTGACCTCCATCGCACCGGTGAGCTTCTAAGTCGTTTCGGGCCGCGTCGATTCACCCACACCTTTGGTGAATTCGATTCATGCGCTGCAGCGCCTGCTTGTTCGTCTGGGTAGCACCCGCAAGGTTGTGTTAGGATCGTCGCGCCGACCTGGATGCCCAGAAGAAGGTTTCCGGAGACTTTATCGGGGCGGCGTGCTTGCTAGGTCGCTACCAGCTTCCTTGATATCGACAGCAGCGGCCTCGCGCGGCGCGGCGACCGAAACGCGACCGTACAAGTCGGGCCAAGGCACCAAGACGCGGCGTTGCGCTGAGCGCTGGCGAATAGCTGATCACGGACGCCCGCCTTACCTCTGACACCAGCGCCACAAGTATTATGATCTTGATGTAGTCATCCGTGATCTTGTGTATATTGTTAGAGCGTAGCCAAAAGCGAGGCCCGCTAACAGGCCCGCCACGCGCTTGCCCCCACCTCACTCGAAGCGCCGTGCCTTTCCATTTGGCTACCGCGGGCTTCTATCTGCTGGAAACTGCGATAGGCAGCTGCGTTCTAGCGGTTTAATTGATTTCCGAGTTTAGTAC
>NZ_JBFUIF010000335.1:0-610 GCF_056402015.1 Allobosea sp. P4_C6 | reverse complement strand
GATCGATATTGCTCGGTGGAAAGGATCTTTCTGATGTTGATCTTGGACAAGCTTACGACGCTGCAAAAATTGCAGCGGAGCGTGATGCTGGAGCATTCCGCTGCGCGATTGATTGGTTCTTTGATGCCCTTTTTTTGCGGTGGCCAAGAATTCCCCTCCGCGTTCGGGGGAGGATGATTCAATTCGCGGAATCGAGCTCAAACGGTTCAATCCCACCGCTCGACTTCCTCCTCGAACCGATCAGCCTGGCCCCGGAATAAGTTCGCGGCTCCAGGGCGATCCAGCAGGCTCAGCTGCCGCTCTATGAAGGCATCCGCCTGGGCCGAACTGCTGTCGCGATGCAATCCGCCTTGTGTGATGCGCCGTCGAGGCCCATAAGCAACGCTCCATGCGTGATGCGAATGGTTTTTCGCCGTGGTTTGCCATCGCAGGACAAGCGCCAGCGCTTCGCCGACATCACGCCCGAGGACTTTGACGCGATGATGAGTGTCAATTTGCGCCACGCCGTTTTCGCCGCACAGCTGGTGGTGCCGCATATGCGCGAACTAGGATCCGGCTCGATCGTCAATACGAGTTCGGTCGCCTGGATGCGTGGCATCGAGGATCTGCA
>NZ_JBFUIF010000334.1:0-613 GCF_056402015.1 Allobosea sp. P4_C6 | reverse complement strand
CTTCCTACACGCCCGATCCAGAGAAGTCCTACTTCGCTTACAAGCCGGGGGTCGACAAGGTCGCGGCGTATGGCGGACTTGGGGTGGTCGCGAGTGTGCTTGGCGTCAAGTACGGCAAGACCGCTGCTGCAGTCGGTGGAGTGGGTCTTGCTGTCCTTGCCAAGAAAGGCGGAGCATTGCTCTTGCTCCCGCTCCTGATGATCGGTGGCCTGTTCCGTCGCATCAAAGCTTGGTTCAGCAATCGGTGAGGTCGCAGAAAAGCGTGGGTTTAGCACTGATAAGAAGATCATCGGACGCCGCCGCCTGTCGCGACATAGCCATGGAGATTGTCGTCGCGCTCCGGGGGGGGGGCGTGCGACAGCCAGGCGCGTGATGCCCGCACGGGTCGTCGGCAGGGAACCAGGTCGCTGAGCAAGGTCGCCGAACTCCCCGCGGCTGTCTGAGATGAGCAACCCTTTGGCCGGAAATAGCAAGCAGCGGACATAGCAGCAACGCATTTGAAGCAGGGCAATCCTCTCCACGCTGATCGCGACGATGGCGACATACGCGCCTTCGAGAGGGGATCGACAGCATACGGACGATTCTAACCTAACGGCCGTGGACAGCCACATCG
>NZ_JBFUIF010000333.1:0-625 GCF_056402015.1 Allobosea sp. P4_C6 | reverse complement strand
GCCATAGGGCGTAAACCGGTAGGTCCACGCCGAGGTCATCACGGGCGCCACGGGTGCGGCGGGGGGCGGTAGATCGGCGGCTTGCGCCGCGGCGCTGCCCAGCCCCAGGATTATCGATAAAGTGAAGCCGCAGGCCTTCGCGTGGCTGAGTGTCATCGCAATCCCCATTGTTGCGATTCATGCTGCGAATTCGAAGGCACAGCATCTGCCGAACACTGCTCCCGCACAATGCGGAACTTGCTTCCCACTGCAAGGCAGCGATGGATGTGACATATTTACTAATAAGGTATGCCCGAATTCGACGTCGAAATCACTCGCCCTGCTGGTATGAACCTGAATTTGCTGCGTTTGCACGGCGCGGCGAAAACGTCCGCTCTCGCCGGGAATTCGGACACGGACGAATCGTTTTCCAGTGTCCGAGATGGGTGGTGGTCTCAATCGGTAATCGCAACACGCTACTTTTCCTTTGGAGATGGAGCGTGGGTGATGAAGCAGCGGCGGCGGATCTACTATTCGGCGGCCCAGCGGGCTGAGATCTGGGATCGCTGGAAGGCCGGCGAGTCGATGAGTTCGATTGGGCGGCGGTTCGATCGGGAGTCCTCTTCGGTGTTCTCGGTGCTTTCGC
>NZ_JBFUIF010000332.1:0-633 GCF_056402015.1 Allobosea sp. P4_C6 | reverse complement strand
GTCGAGCAATGGGTCGTCGAGCTCAAGTCTCGCTTTGGCATCGACGCAGTAGCGGTAACGTCAGGGAGCGCGGCGCGTTTGGAGCGCAGCCTGCCCCTGTCGCAAACATTGTTTGATGCCTACCCCCACACTGTGGTCAGTCTCGATTACATCAAGGCTGAAAAGCGCCGGGAGAGCTTCGCCCGCGCCTGCCCTGACTTTGTGATCGTCGACGAAGCGCATGCCTGTGTTGGTACCGGAACAGGCAAGCAGCAAAGGTTCGAGCTTCTTTCCGGTCTGGCGAGGGATGCCGAGCGCCGTTTGATCCTGCTGACGGCTACCCCTCATTCTGGGGATGAAGAGGCTTTCGGCCGATTGCTCTCGCTAATCGACCCGGCATTCGTCACGATGAACTTTGACGATGCACGGTACCGCGAAAGGCTGGCTCGGCATTATGTCCAGAGGCGCCGCATCGACCTCGTCACTGGCGAATGGCATGAGGAGCGCGCGTTTCCCAAACACGAAACATCCGAGTTCCCCTATCGGCTGTCGCAGGCTCATCTCGACTTTCAGGAGGCGGTTCTCGACTATTGCCTCGGCGTCGTCTCTCGCGCGGGGGCAGACCTGAGAGATCGCAGATTGGCATTCTGGGGT
>NZ_JBFUIF010000331.1:0-649 GCF_056402015.1 Allobosea sp. P4_C6 | reverse complement strand
CAAGAGCGAAATGCCAAGAGATCACTAGATTGCTATGCCGCCGCCGACGGCCTCGTAGTACCGAGCCCGTCGCTGATTTAGACGTGAACCAAACTCTAGGCGGCTGGCTGCGGCTCCGACCAAACGAGCATTTACGCCAGCATGCGGACTTTCGGCTCGCGGCCCCATTGCCGCGTTCGCGCCGGAAGCAGGAACGCCTCCACGGCTTTGCCCAGCGCGACGATCCCGTCATCCGGCTCGACTCCGGCCTTGTCGAGAAGCGGCTCGGCCTCAACGCTGTAGCCGATCGCCTTGAGATGCCCGAAGGCGTCCTTGGCGAAATCGACCGCCGCACCTTCTTTCATCAACATCGCGCAACCGTCCTCGGAAAGGATGATCGCCACCGCGTCGAAGAGCACGGAAGGCGAGCCGGCGAGCTGGCCATCGGCCTTGAGTGTCTTCCCGTCCTTGAGCTTCACGCCGCCGATCTTCGGCGCGACGATCTTGACGGCTCCGCCATCGCCTTCGACGGCGGCCTTGACGGCGGCGACGACTGCCCCGTCCGCCCCATCCGAAATCAATATGCCGACAGTCCGCCCCTTCAGAGTCTCAGGGTACTTGCCGACAATCCGGAGCGCCAGCGACGGCTCCATGTCGACCGGCGCTATAC
>NZ_JBFUIF010000330.1:0-649 GCF_056402015.1 Allobosea sp. P4_C6 | reverse complement strand
CCTCCATGACGACCCCCATCCAGGTGCGTTCAGTGAAGTTGTTCATGAAGATGTCGTAGCGCTCCTGCGGATCCTGCCACAGATCGATCGGAGCGGAAATCGTGGTTCTATTTCACCGAAAATGAGCTTTCGCCCGGTGCGGTTCGGGTCAACAATTACAAGTTCCTCTTCAACATTCGTGGGGATGACGGAAGCTCTACCGGCGGCCTCGCTGTGGATAGCAATCTCGGCTGGAAAGGTCCAACCAAGTATGTCGCCACGGTGCCGCAGGTGTTCGATCTGTGGCAGGATCCGCAGGAGCGCTACGACATCTTCATGAACAACTTCACTGAACGCACCTGGATGGGGGTCGTCATGGAGGAAGAGCTGAAGAAGATCATGGCCACTTATGTGAAATATCCTCCGCGCAAGGTGCAGAGCTACGGTTACACGGGGCCAATCTTGCTGTCTGACTACGAACGATTGCAGTCTGTCCGCGAAATCCTCGCGAAGGACGGAGTTAGCATTCCGTTGCCAACCGGCAACTGACGGGGGGCATCAATGACTGAGGACGGGCCGCATCCTGCGGGACGCGGCCCGGACGAAGATTCAAAAAATGGAGTCTGGGGCAGAGAGAGGAAAAAACGATGAACTTTGTTCGATCCATGTG
>NZ_JBFUIF010000329.1:0-665 GCF_056402015.1 Allobosea sp. P4_C6 | reverse complement strand
GTATTTCAGGCGGGGTGGGCAGCTTGATAGCGTTAGTTTATCCATCGATTCGCGCATATGAACGATTCCCAATTTATCTCTTGTTTTTGCTTTATATGTGGGCTGGATTGTCGGTTACGCCGCTGCTTCTCAATGGCAACGTGTTGAGCCGTATGTTGATATCGACTGCTGTTTCCGTGCTGACGGTAATCGCGCTCTTCGACCAGACGCCTCGCGACCAGCTGGGTCTTAGATCTCCTGGTGGTGCCTCCGCGAGAAGCGAGCGGTTTTTAGCCGAAAGAGTGTTCGTTCGCGGCATCGAATCACAATTGCCAAATAATTCGAAGGTTTATCAGTATCCGTATTCGCAATATTTAACTGACAATAAGTACTATGGCTGGGGTCAATTCGGGCAAATGCGACTATATTTGCATTCGAAAACGTTGCGTTGGAGCAACGGGGGTGCCAAAGGTAGCCCTGTTGAGGATTGGCATGAGCGCCAATCGCTGCTTCCTCTAGCAAGGCTGGTCGTCGAAATGCAAGCTGTCGGCTTCGAGGGTTTGGTCGTCGACCGTTTGGTGCTTCCCCAGAATGAGTATGAAGCAGTCAGGGCGGAGCTGGTTCGGTTGACGGGTCGTTCGCCGGTCGAAAATGACGAGGCGCGTCTCGCGTTCTGGCGGCTAGAC
>NZ_JBFUIF010000328.1:0-667 GCF_056402015.1 Allobosea sp. P4_C6 | reverse complement strand
GCGTCAAATCCCCTTCATCCAGCTCTTCAAGATCAAGAAGCTCTTCCCGCGCTCCCTTCAGCCGGATTATCAGCTCGTCAAGTTTGATTTGCATCGCGGCGGTGTCACGGTTCTGGCTGTTCTGAATAATGAAGACCATCAAGAAAGTAATGATGGTCGTCGAAGTATTGATGACGAGCTGCCAGGTGTCGTTGAAACCAAAGAACGGCCCAGAAATAGCCCAGATGAGGATAATGCCAACGGCGGCGAAAAAGGTGATCGGCTTACCCGTCCAGCTCGATATGGCCTGAGCCATTCGGGTGAAAGGCGAGCACTTGTTGTTCTGCGTTACCAAGTGAGAATAATCGGTCATTGCAGCCTCGAAAAAAAGTACCGCCCCAGTCGTGAGGTCGTTGAGCCTAGGGCTTACGCCATCTCGTAGTACTCGACGGCCTTGCGCTGTGTCGACCAGGCCGACGTCCAGGGCCGGGTTGTCCCAGAAGCCCTCCATGATGCTCTTGCCATCCTCGATAATGCCGAGGATGGCGTCGCAGGTGTTTCCGCGCGGCGCCTTGCCGACGAGCTCGAGAACCTCAGTAAGGCGTTCAACATGAGCTTCAGTTTCCTCGCGATGGGTCTCGAAAGCCGTGTCGCTTTGGGTGAGGTGGGGGCCTGGCCCACCTTGGGC
>NZ_JBFUIF010000327.1:0-667 GCF_056402015.1 Allobosea sp. P4_C6 | reverse complement strand
CATCGACATTAACGAGATTCGACAGCACGCGATTGCGGACGTGCTCCAGAGTGACCTTCGACAGCTCAAAGACGAGAGCACTCGCCAGATGCGCTTGCTCGATCTCGCTCTGCGAGCGGAAAAACAATCGGGCATGGCTGTAATGATCTGCGAAGCTCTCTGCGCGCAGACGAACCTTATGCTCCTCGACCGGAATCGCACCAGTCCGGAACCCGCCTATCGGGTCCTCGCGAGGGCCGCTAGCCTCGCCGGCCTCGTTGAGGCTGTTGGGCTCGTAGTTTGCCCGGCCGGTGAAGACCTGGGTCTGCATATGCCCATCGCGCTGCAGGTTCTGGAAGGGGCAGCCCTTGGCCCTGTTGATCGGAATCTGGTGGAAGTTCACGGTCCCGAGCCGAGAGAGCTGCGTGTCCTGGTAGGAGAACAGGCGACCTTGCAGCAGCGGGTCTTCCGAGACATCGATACCGGGCGGCATATTTGTCGGCAGGAACGCGGACTGCTCGGTCTCGGCGAAGAAGTTGTCCGGATTTCGGTTCAGCACCATGCGACCGATGATGCGGATCGGCACCAATTCCTCGGGGATCACCTTAGTTGCGTCAAGAATGTCGAAGGGCAGAGCATCGGCCTCCTCCTGGCTGAGCAACTGCACGCCGAAGTCCCACTCCGGGAA
>NZ_JBFUIF010000326.1:0-670 GCF_056402015.1 Allobosea sp. P4_C6 | reverse complement strand
CAATTAAGAGAAGCCCCCCCGATTTAGTTGTCTTCATATGCAAGGAGAAGGCATTAATGATTTCTTCAATCCGCTTTCCCCGTGCAAACTTTCCGTAGAACAAGAAAATGGGCTGGCCATCAAGTTTATTAAACCATTCTTCCAGAGCTGTGGGCAAAGAAAATGCTTTACCGTTCTGAGAGAAATAATCTGTCGGAGGATAGTAAGGACTCACGCTTGGTAGGTTTGGATCTGCCCCAAATAGCCCTAAAGCGCTTGACGACTTTGACACAAATACCGTCGCGCGTTTGCCGATGACGCGGTAGAGCTCGCTAAGACTTTCTATGGTGCATAGGCGTCCGATATCTGAACCCGCATGAGTGACCACGTGGGGAATCGAAAGCTCGCGCGAAATGATATCTCCTACAATCGAATAGGGCTCCAGAAAATGCGAAAAAACTACATTTGGGGCCGCTTTCTTCGCAGTTCTTAAGGCCGCGGATAAATACAAAGCGAATGATAGATTTGAGAATGGAAAGAATGCGCGGCTGTGAGCTGCATCAGAATATGACAAATGGGTGATGCTCTGCGGTTCTGCAGCAAAAAAATTTCTAACTTCCAGCTCAGAGCATTGCAGCAATGATCGTTTCTCTTCGCTAAAAGCGTCTGAACAAACCACAACTCGGTGGCC
>NZ_JBFUIF010000325.1:0-671 GCF_056402015.1 Allobosea sp. P4_C6 | reverse complement strand
GCGTAAGATCGGCATGGCGGATGCAAGATCGTTGCGGATGGTGGTGGCAGCGACCCCCGCTTCGCCCATGGCATGGCTGATCTGATCCAGGCCAACTACGACGTCGCCGGCAGCATAAAGCCCCGAAACATCCGTCCTCTGGTGGGCATCGACCTTCACGCAACCCTCCTCGGTCAATGTTGCGCCTGCCGACGCCGCTAACTCCGAATGAACCTCCGACCCCAATGCGGGATAAATGGCATCGAACGTCATGAAATGTTCGCCGACCCAGAAGTGGATTCGGCTTGGGTCGAGAACAAAATCCTTAGGCCGCCCCCCGACGATCGTGACACCGATCGTCCTGACACGGTCCAAGTCCAGGTCGGTCAACTCTGATCTGTCGTCCAGAACCAGCGTGACACGATCGGTGAACGATCTCAAAAAGATGCACTCGCTTAACGCACGGGCATCGCGGCCAATGACGGCCACGTCCTGGTCCGTCACCTCGTAACCGTCGCACACGGGGCAGTACCGCAGTTGCCCGCGGCGCAGCGCATTTGCGTGAAGGTCTTCTGGGATCGCGGGACGCCTGTTAGTCACGCCCGTTGCGAGAAGGACGGATCGCGCGCTCACGAGGGAAGCGCCCACCTCAGCCTGAAAACCATCGTCGGCGGCCTGGAGTCGATCGATGT
>NZ_JBFUIF010000324.1:0-693 GCF_056402015.1 Allobosea sp. P4_C6 | reverse complement strand
CATTACCAATGGTGTGCTCTACCACTGAGCTACAACGGCGTTATCTCACATCAAAAGTTACGACACAGAACTACAACACTTTCTTACCAATGGAGTTCTCGGTTCCTTAGGGATGGCGACCCGCATCAGAGCCCGCGCAGTCAGGCGCTCCGGGGGATTGCTCCACCAACTCGATGGAAGGGGCCGACCGCCAGAAAATACCATGGACACCCACGGTATTTCCCAGCGGCAAGCGRCTTCCGATGCCGGCATGTCCGAACACCAGCAGCTTCAGGCTGTGCGCGTTGCCCACGTTCCCGCCGACGCCTTCGCCCGCCACCAGGTTGTCGCGGGACCAAATGAACTTGTCATCAAGCTAGCAAGCTGCCTCACCATCACTTCACTTCTCAGTCTCAGAATAGCGAGGTCTGCACCGCGACAGGCTCCTGCGGGCCTTCTCCATCCTTTTTGACGCCGCGGGCAACAATCTCCAGCGAACCATCAGGGAGGGGCCTTTGCAGCCGCTGCGCCTCTGGCCACGGCGCCGACATCCAGACCTCGCATTCCTCGCGCGTCGTCAGGATCACCGGCATCGCCTTGGGGTGGATCGCCTCGACCTCTGCATTCGGCTTGGTCGTAAGAAAGGCGAAGAGGTCGATCGTCGCTCTACCTTCCTTGATCGTTCGAACGCTCGTCCACTGCGGCGTCCAGATC
>NZ_JBFUIF010000323.1:0-694 GCF_056402015.1 Allobosea sp. P4_C6 | reverse complement strand
CTGTATGGAGAGCGGAGAGCTAGCTTACCTTTCGTAACAAGGTGGCGTGATGTTGTTTTTCAGTCAGCAGTCTCTTGGCGTGTGGTTGAGAATCGGGTCGGTGCTGCTGGTGGCCGCCCTGGTTGCGACGCCTGTGCTTATGATAAAATCACCGTGACCGCACAATGTCCGGCGGAGAGCCGTTTTAGTTGCAGTACGTGTGGCTCGCCCGCTGTCGGGGTGATGGCGGACGTCCACGATGGGGCGCGTGTCTTTTGCCTCCGCTGCGGCGCGAGCGTCGGCACCTGGGCCGATTATTGCGAAGCGATATCCATGCACATCAGGCGCATCTCACCTGCCCAGTTCAGCGCTAGTCCGCTCGATATGATGATGTAGGCGTGGCCTGCTGGGTGCGGCGTTGCTTGCGGTTCATGACTGCGTCCTCCTGTGTATCCCGATGGCTGCGAGGGAGGCTTCGGCCTGCGCGACACGGTCAGCGTGCCAGGCGGACCAGCAGCCGTCGTGCAGCCAGACCTGATCCGGCGCGATGCCGATGGCGAGCAGGATGTCTCCCGCCCGTTCGGGGCCGCCGCAACTGCCGCAACTGCCGCACTGCCGCAAGGGGGCGGAGGAAAAACTAACTGGATTGCGGTATTGCCAGTGCACGAGACAGGCCTGGTAGGCGGCGTCCTCGGCCTCGGCCCTCGACTTCCCC
>NZ_JBFUIF010000322.1:0-697 GCF_056402015.1 Allobosea sp. P4_C6 | reverse complement strand
TGGCGTAGTTGCGCTGGCCGATGGCGCCCGACAACTGAGCGGAGCCCCAACCCTGATCGACGCGCAGCGAGGCGACGAGATCCGGGTAGTCCTGACCCTGGGTGACAGCAGCGCCGCCGTTCACGAACAGAACCGGGTTCTGGATGATGCCGCCGAGCTCACGACCGGTCGTGCCCGAGGTGCGGTCTTCGAGCGACACCGTCGTCGAGAAGCCCGAACCGAAGGTGGCGGTGTAGGCCAACAGGTTGACGCGCGAGTCTGCCGTACGGATCGAAGCGTAGTTCAGGTCCGAAGCGTAGAAGTCGAAGAACGACTGAGCGCGACCAGCGGTGATCGGGCCGAACTGGACGAAGGCCAGATCGAGCAGCGAGCTGGTGGAGGAGTTGGCAGGGCCGCGGATGAGGCCGGGGACGTTGGAGCCGACGTTGAACGGAGCCGTATTGGAGGCGTAGATGCCGGTGTTGTTGGTCAGCTCATAGCGGATGAAGGTGCGCAGCGTGCCGTAGGCGGTCTGCGTACGGACGTCGACGTTCAGGCGGCCACGAGCACGAGTGCCGTAAGCATCCTGGAAGTCGCTGTAACGCTCGCCGACGGCGTACTCGGCGCGGACGCGGCCCGAGATGCGCAGGCAGGAGTCGGTGCCGGGGATGTAGAAGAAGCCAGCGCCGTAAGCGGTGCAGACGCGAACGTATTCGAC
>NZ_JBFUIF010000321.1:0-700 GCF_056402015.1 Allobosea sp. P4_C6 | reverse complement strand
GTGTTCGTCGAAAGCAGAAATATTGAAGCTGCGCCGTCAACGGACACAACGGGGCCGGGTAATAATTCGGACGTAGCGTCAGTTCTCTATACAGCACTGTCTCTTTTAAGTGACGATTCCACATCAAATTGACGACAAGTCGAAAGAGCAGCAAGACTCTGTTGCGGCAGCAGAGCGAGTGAATAATGTGTGCCAGTCGAGTAGGCCGGAGCAGTCGGGGGAGACAATGCGGATCGCGCCTTTACCGTTTATCGCGATGCTTACGCTTGGTTTCTGGGCCAGTGCGCAGGCTGCCGATCTTTCGGGCGCGCCCGAGCAGCGGCCGGCTGTGGCTGCATGCCAGGTCTGGGGCGTCTCCAGGCTGGCGCACGAGCCCAATATTTCGGTTATCCARCAAGCGGTTCAGGCGCGGTACGCCGAGGCAAGAACAGTGTCCACTCAACTTGCCACGGAAGCCAGTCGTTCCGAGCGGATTACCTGGGCCTATGCGTCTCGAACAGCCTGCGGCATTGCGCTGGGCATGCTGTCGATGCGTGAGGTCGATCCGGATCGGTTGTGGAACTGTGAGTGCTACCATGCACGCATGCGTGCCGCGATGAGCCCCCGTGACTGAGTCAATTCCGCCCGAATACCGTTCGGAAGCAAGGCCGACAATGTTCGAAATTTGTTTCTAGGATAAATTTGATGTTGAGGCCTATAG
>NZ_JBFUIF010000320.1:0-724 GCF_056402015.1 Allobosea sp. P4_C6 | reverse complement strand
GGCATAAAAATACCTTGTCGAGATTCTCAGGATCACTAAACTGATTGCCATCGACTTCATTCTCAAAGAGAGAAAAAATGTCAGAAAACGATCTGGAAGTGGTCGAGTTGGTTGCCGGAATCGTGTCGGCATTTGTGTCGCATAACAGTGTGATACAGGCCGATCTGCCCGCGCTGATCGCCAGCACGCATGCAGCGCTGGCGGGCCTTGGACAGGCTCCCGCGCCGGCTCCCGGAGAGAAAGCAGCGCCAGCGGTATCAATCAAGAAGTCGATCACGGCCGATTGGCTAATCTGCCTTGAGGACGGAAAGAAATTCAGGTCGCTGAGGCGCCACCTTCGTACTGCTTTCGATATGACGCCAGAGCAGTACAGAGCTAAGTGGAATCTGCCATTAGACTATCCGATGGTCGCGCCCGCCTATGCCGAGACGCGCTCGCACCTCGCCAAGAAAATGGGCTTGGGTCGTAAGGTGCAGGCCACGCCTGAGAAGCGGGGTCGGTCAAAGGCCACAGCCTGAATATTCAGCTACCTCCTACACAGCGGGTGCTGGCCGAGTGCGGTGTAGCGATTTGCCGCAGCCGGCGATTCGTTCATTCGAAGAACTCATCTGCGGGATCGGGCTCAAGGGGAAGCATCGATTGTCCCCGGCGTTGCCATTGAGCCCAGACACTGGCGCATGGGTGCATCGCGTTTACGCCAAGGTCCGCCAGCCATCATTCGCCC
>NZ_JBFUIF010000319.1:0-733 GCF_056402015.1 Allobosea sp. P4_C6 | reverse complement strand
CCCCTGGGACAACAGCACGTCGACCTGCCGCAGCTTCGCGACGATCTCTTCAGGCTTGTGCTTCTTCTGCGGCATCGCGGGCATCCTCCAAAGGCTCAAAACGCCTACTTCAGGGAGGGCCACTTTTCAGGGGGCAGGCCAGAGGTTCGCGACGATGTAGGCAAGTCGGGCACGAACCCGCTCGCAGTCCTCAGAAGGGACTTTCGATTTGATCTGGATCCATGCAGCCGCAAACGCGCCGTGAGCCCGCGCTAGATCAACTGGATCAACTAGGGAGGAAAAAGGCATGGCGTCCCCCAACGCAGACTCGTCCCGCTTGTTTAGGACAAATCTAATCTAAGGTGATCGGCGGGCGTCGCAAGCCCAGATTGCTGAGGGCCGTGCGTTAGGCTCGTTCGCCTCGTCTCGAATGGAATCGCCCGACAGTTTGTCGAGTCCCGTCCGAGTGTTACGGGCGACTGTTACGGAGATTCTAGAAAGACGTTTAAAATCAATAGCTTAGCACACTGGCTGGGGCGGGAGGATTCGAACCTCCGAATGGCGGTACCAAAAACCGCTGCCTTACCACTTGGCGACGCCCCAATGTGTCGCGCGTTCTAGAACGCGTCGTCGTCATGTGCAACCGTCTCGCGGTGGCTCCCTGGAACCTCGGAAGAAATCATCCCCAGGCTGCAAACGAGCTGTTGCGCCGGGGCCGCGTGCTGGCTATAAGCCGGCCACCAGCGGCCACCAG
>NZ_JBFUIF010000318.1:0-746 GCF_056402015.1 Allobosea sp. P4_C6 | reverse complement strand
GCAGTGCCTCGATCGACGCCTGCGTCGGCAGTTGCGCCATCGCTGGCGCGACTGCAAGCGATGCAGTCAGAGCGAATCCTCCCAAGCTGAACAACCGGCAGATGCGACGACCCGGTGCGATGCCATGACCGCCTGCTGATACTTGCGACATGCGTCCTCCAAGCTCATGGCCATCGGTCATCTGGAGAGGTCTGACCCTGCAAGCTTGCGCCAAAGTATGGCGGCCAGCGATTGAAGTGCAAACGAAAGATTCCGTTTCGACGATCCTTGGTTGATCATTCCATAGCGAGACGACGGATTTCCATCGGCGATTGCCGAGCGCCCCGCGCCGACGCAGGAGGCAAGACAAGAATCCGTAAATTCAGGAATGGATTTCTTGTCTCGACGCAAGGATCAATGTTTGCCGTTGCGATGGACTTGTCGGATAACCAGTTAAATTTAAGATTTCATACAGTAGCTTAAACCAATTATCAAAGTCCCTCTCCTATCAACTTTCTCGTGAAGCTTGGGCTCACGGTCGATCTTTCGAAATCCTGAATGTCCGCGGCAGCTTCGCAGCCCAGCATGCCGGTCAGGCGGCCAGGATAGCCTTGATCTGACGCCAGCTCTCTGCATCGGGCGCGCAGAGCAAACCGGGGGATGGCCGTCCCGCGCGATGAACGCTGCCGTCAAGCATTGACATAGACGAGCTCATCGCCCTTTCGCGCAGCCACCGGCCGTTGCCGCCTAGCGCAACGGCCGAGGGT
>NZ_JBFUIF010000317.1:0-746 GCF_056402015.1 Allobosea sp. P4_C6 | reverse complement strand
GACGTCAAAGGCCCACCTAAACCGGGAGGCCGCTGACGTAAATGCCGGCGCTGTTCGTACTGGCCGCTCTCACAGCCGTGATACTCGGCGTGATCGGATACGTATCTTTCAGGTGAGAGGAAGGAGTGGTGAAGAAGCGCGCAAATCCAGGGTGATGTTGTTTCAATTACCGGGAGGACATCTGAATGTCCCTACGCGCAAGGTGCTTCGTGGACAGTTGGATTACGAAAAACGTTCGAACGGGACCAGGGGACTCTAAGGAGTTGGCCTTGCGTCTTTTGATTGAGGCGAACGCCCTTGGCATTCCGCCAACGGAAATCACAGCGGAGTGGGGTGACCCGAAAACGACAATCGAGAGCGCCCTACGCGGTATTGGCTTAAATCTGTCAGGAGGAGGGCAAGGAGCACATACCGTGGCGCACGTCGTTTTCCCCGAGGAATAGCGGTGTGCGGTGTCCAATTTGGAGGGATGCATCGCGCCGTCTTCAAACGGGGAAAACCGGCTCAATATCTCGTGTGGGTCGCGGGGTGAAGCGCGAGCGCCTTAGCTTTTGACGTAGTCGGCAGGTTCGGCCGCCGGCATGATGCGCCCATGGTGAACGTTCAACAGAGCCCTAGCCAGCCGAGCGCCGCCGAATGGCGTGAACAAGCGGAGAAGGCGGTCCACGACCTCCGCGCCCTACAGGATCTGGCGGAGGCCATCTTGCACTGGGACTCTGCAACGCCTGAGCAGCTTAGGGCAGGGC
>NZ_JBFUIF010000316.1:0-748 GCF_056402015.1 Allobosea sp. P4_C6 | reverse complement strand
CATTTATGCGGTGGCCTCTAAGCGAGAGGCTCTGCGCGAATTTGAGGCCAATCTGTCAGGGAAGGTCGATGAGTCCACCTGGCAGGCATTTTTCGAACGAAACACGTGGATCTTCGGTCATGGCCTGAATTACGTGTTTCTGGAGAAGGTGGCCTCCAAGCTTGAAGCCGCAACCACCGGCAGGACCTTCAGCCAAGCTGGCAAGCGCGCAGATGGCCTGATGCACACGCGGGCCCAAATCAGCCAGTACGTCCTTATCGAAATCAAGCGAAACGATACCGATCTGCTCCGCCACGACCAATACCGACCGGGCTGCTGGGCGGTGTCGCAAGAGCTTTCGAGTGCGGTAACGCAGGTGCAAAAAACGGTCTTCGACTTTACTCGAAATCGGTTCCGCGACGTGYAGAAAGATGCGCACGGAAATGACGTCGGAGGCAGTCTCTACGCTATCGATCCCCGGAGCTACCTCGTTGTCGGCAACCTAACCGAGCTGATCGGTAACGATGACAAAGTGACCTGCTTCGAACTCTATAGGCGCAACATTAGAGCCCCCGAGATCATCACTTTCGACGAACTGTTCTGGCCTGCCCCCATCAGGTGGCCCGGTTCTAATCTAATGCATGGTGGGCTTGTCGGCCACGGTTGAGATGGCCGGCGAAGCGGGTTGGGTTTTCGTAGGCGGCCAGACCACAGCGACCGGTGCTGGCGGCTTGTAGCCGAGCGAGGAGTGCGGGCGCCGGGTATTGTC
>NZ_JBFUIF010000315.1:0-748 GCF_056402015.1 Allobosea sp. P4_C6 | reverse complement strand
GATCGAGGTCGATGCGATGTGCCAGCGGCAGCGAACGCCGAACGGCAGTAAGGGCATCGTCGCCGGAATCCGACAATCCGGAGTTCGCGCTGTGCAACGCCGTGCTTACGTCGCGGCTGTCGCGGTTTGCCACTGTTGCGCGGCCGTCGCCCGAAAGAGGCGCAGCGTCGCTCCGGAGATCAGATGGCGCTCAAGGTGGAAGAGATTGTGGACGGCGGCATGTACGCAGAGAGAGCGCTGCGCCGACATCGGCGACTTGAAGAGCTGCGTCTTGCACTCTCGTCGTCGGATCACCTGGTGTGAGTTCTCCGCCCGATTGTTACGGCGCAGGCCCTGCTCATGGCGCGCCGACAGCCCCAGCTCTCGCCGTGCCGCACCGTAGGATCGCAACTTGTCCGTCACCAGCACCTTGGGAGCCAAGCCATGCTTCTCGAGCAGGTTGCGCACCAGCCGTAGGGCGGCAGCGTTGTGACGCCGACCGGCAATCTCCGGGGGGAAACTGGTGACGGGCATAAGAAATCCGCTGCATGCCCCTACCCTATCGCCCATTCCCGTAACAATGCCCTAGCGGCCGTTCGCCTGCGCGCGACGACGGCCTCTTTCGCTTCCGTTCCGCCTCAGCGCGGCAAGCAATCAATCTCGACGCTTTCGAGCAGATCTTCAACACGCTGCGCCCGCACGGTTCGCTCGGATAAAAGCCTCCCGCGCCAGAAGTCTTCGCGCCCGCCATGACCGCGCGGGCGGCCGA
>NZ_JBFUIF010000314.1:0-759 GCF_056402015.1 Allobosea sp. P4_C6 | reverse complement strand
GTTCTGATCCCTGACGGATCGAACCTGTGAATGTCGGAGCCGTAGCGCCCAAGGTAGTCGAGCAGACCCTCCGTTGTAGGGAGACAGGGCTTTCGCCGAAGGCGGATGCCTTGGAGGCGAAGAGATCAAATTTCAATGAAGAGGGGAA
Organism: Allobosea sp. P4_C6; assembly: GCF_056402015.1. Lineage (NCBI taxonomy): Bacteria > Pseudomonadati > Pseudomonadota > Alphaproteobacteria > Hyphomicrobiales > Alloboseaceae > Allobosea > Allobosea sp. P4_C6. The sequence continues at coordinate 611 of NZ_JBFUIF010000314.1, read as the reverse complement.
GTGGGATATCCACTCGTAGAATCCCAGAAACAGAAAATAGCAGAAGTTACACGGAAATGTTCAACAATACCTTATTCGACTGGAGCCAGGCTCGTTCCTTGGAGTCCTCGTCGTCCTCCAGCGTTTCCAGCATGGCGAGTACTATAGAAAAGCTTATCGTTCGTGTCCGCGATCTGGAGAAGGCCAATAAGGTCGCCGTCACGCGCCTTCAACCCCCGGTCGTCGTACCGCGCGCGACGCGTCGGCTTCTGATCAATTCGGACTGGGCTCGAATTGGCGGGCGCGATTTCGAGCCCGCGCCGACCGACCGGTTTGCGAGCCCTGAGTTCAAGGTCAGGTGGCAAGCCGGGCCGCATACCCGTGCGATCTATGCCGGTGCCTGTGAGGGGCTCGCGGTACTCTCCCGCGTTCTGCAACTGCCGATCTACAAGGTTTCGACCACCTCCGCCACCAAGGTCTGGACGCGGATGCAACAGCTGCGTGTCGATAGATACGGGGCTGCGCGTCGCGACCGTGGGGATTACATTATCGATCCCGGCTGGGACTCCTGGTTCCCATCGCATCTGAAAGCGCGCGAGTTTCCGTCGGCCGATAGTCCGCTGATCCTAGCC
>NZ_JBFUIF010000313.1:0-761 GCF_056402015.1 Allobosea sp. P4_C6 | reverse complement strand
GCTTAATCATGTGGACAAGCACCTATCTTTGCACTTGTCAAAGGAGTTGTCGTTACATTTGGGCGGCCGCGACGGAACCTCGGCGGCGGGGCAAAACGCGGGAGTTATCCAAAGTAGGTTACTCACTCTTGGCCGATTACTGAAGCCGGTCTCGGCAATCGGTTTGACAAAGAAGCGTGTAGGACATTCGGGCGATGGTGGCTACGTCATGCTTGACGACTTCGAAGGGGTGCAATTTGCCCTCTCGTTGGGCGTGGGCGCGGAGATGACTTGGGATCTAGATCTCGCAAATCGCGGTATCGAGGTACACCAGTTCGATTACACGATCGAGGCACCACCAGAAACCCATCATCTAGTACGATTTCACCGCAGCCGCATTGCACCTATGCAAGCAGGATTGGATCATAGCCTAGCGTCTGCTCAAGCGCTAGGACAAAACCAGTCCTGTATACTGAAGATGGACATCGAGGGAGATGAGTGGGAAGTTTTAGAAGCTGCAACTGGCGAAGACTTCGAACGAGTGACGCAATTGGTCGTTGAATTCCATGACTTTGACCGAGTGGAGCGTGATGATTGGTATGAGCGGGCCGAGCATGYCTTGCGAAAATTAGAGGAGAAATTTCAAGTCGTCCACGTTCATGCCAATAACAATGGAATATTAATGACGCGAGGAAACGTGGCCTTTCCGGAGATATTAGAGGTTACATTCGCAAATCGCAGCCGCTGTTTATTTGAAAATTTCGATGGCATCTTCCCAACAC
>NZ_JBFUIF010000312.1:0-771 GCF_056402015.1 Allobosea sp. P4_C6 | reverse complement strand
GGATTGATCTACCGTCGGGGACTCTGGCACCACCCGATAATGGCCATTGGAGCGGATGCGCGTTTCCTCGTCCAATCCTGGCAGAACGGCACCGAGGCCGACTGCGAGACAATCGCTATAGAAGCCAGAGCGGTATCTCAGGGCGGCCCGGATTAGAGTTCCGCTGAGCGGCTCGGCTTCGGTCAGGAGGCTGCTAGCCCTCGACGCCCCGGCGATCCCGGCCGTGCGGCAGCTGATATACCTTTTTCGGGAACGTCCGATTCTCGGGAGCGGTGAACGTCTGCAAATGGCGCGTCGGAACGTGTCTGGTTGCGGCTGCTACATGGCCCCTTCCGCCACCTCGTCGGTCCAGACCTTGAACCCTGTCAGCGTGTTCGGCCCGAATGTGGTGGCGATGGCGACATCGGCCGCATCACGCCCGCGCGCGATCAGCACGCGGCCGATGCGCGGCACGTTGTTGCGCGGATCGAACATCTGCCAGCCGCCGTCGAGATAGGCTTCGAAAGACGCCGCGAAATCGCCTGGCGGATAAGGCGGCGGCGTGCCGACATCGCCGAGATAGCAGGTGCAATAGCGTGCCGGGATGTTCATCGCCCGGCAGAAGGCGATCGCGAGATGAGCGTAGTCGCGGCAGACGCCGCGGCCTTCACGATAGGCGTCGGACGCTGTGCGGGTCACGCTGGCATCGTTGTAGTTGAAGGCGATGCGCTGGTTGACGAAATCGCAGATTGCCTGAACACGTAGCGCGCCCGGCTGGGTATGGCCGAAGAG
>NZ_JBFUIF010000311.1:0-777 GCF_056402015.1 Allobosea sp. P4_C6 | reverse complement strand
GGATCGATCAGCGTGACCTCATTCGTGGCTGCCGGCAGGTGTAGGCCTAGGCAGGCGGCTAACAGCGCGAAGGGGGCGGCCGCGGCCCAGGCCTGTGGTGAACAAGCGACCGGATACGCGGTCGGACCGCGCCGGCGCCTCCTCAAGAATCCGCAGAACAACTCCGGTAGGCGCTGCTGGTCTYGGTAGGTTGCCGCGTCGAAGATCGCCTCGAATAAGCGTGCTGCCTGGAGCTTGAAACCGTATTTCGCGAAACCAAAAGCGATCAGGGCGTTGTCATGCGGCCAGATCGAGCCGTTGTGATAAGACATGGGATTATAGCGAGTTTCGCTGGCGTTCAGGGTTCGGATACCCCAGCCGCTAAAGGCGGCTTCACTCATCAGGGTCTCGACGACCCGTATTGCGCGCGCGGGTTCTGCGATACCACCAAATAGGGCATGTCCCGCGTTCGACGATCGGACACGGCAGGGCTTCTTGTCTCCGTCCAGCGCCAGCGCGTAACTGCCGATCTCCTCGCACCAGAATTCTTCGTCGAAGCGGGCTCGCAACATGGAAGCCTCCTGCCGCAACGCGTCCGCCCGAGCATCCAGGCGGAGAGCGATCGCCATGGTCGACGCGGCCTGTTTGGCGGCATAGACGTAAGCCTGAACTTCGACCAGCGCGATAGGTCCTCGGGCCAGGGAGCCATCCGCGTGTGAAATCGAATCGTGGCTGTCCTTCCAGCCTTGATTGGCCAGCCCGCTTTCAGTCTCGCGATAGTATTCGACGAACCCATCC
>NZ_JBFUIF010000310.1:0-781 GCF_056402015.1 Allobosea sp. P4_C6 | reverse complement strand
CCGCTGCTCGCTGCGATCAAGAAGGGCGTCACCAACCGTGTGCTGACCGACCTGACGAAGCTCGCGGAACAGGATGCTGAAGCCTTCGCAAAAATCTGGGAGAACTTCGGCGCCGTCATCAAGGAAGGGCTTTACGAGGACTACGAGCGTCGAGCCCAGCTGCTTGGTCTGGCCCGCTTCCGGACAACGGCCTCCGGCGAAGGTTTGCGCAGCCTCAAGGACTATGTTGGCGCGCTAAAAGAGAACCAGACGGCGATCTACTACATCGCTGGTGACGATGCTCTCAGGATCGCGACCTCGCCGCAGCTCGAAGGCTTCAGGGCGCGCGGGATCGAAGTGCTGCTGCTTTCCGACCATGTCGACAGCTTCTGGGCGTCGGCCGCACCGGATTTTGAGGGCAAGCCGTTCAAGTCCGTGACGCAAGGGGCGGCGGATCTGGCACGCATCGCCTTGCTCGATGGGGCCTCGCTTCGATCAAGCGATACCCGCGATGAGATCGTATCGCTGCTAGCGTCGATGAAGGAGATCTTGGCCGACCAAGTCGCCGACGTCCGGACCTCCGACCGGCTGACCGACAGCGCGGTCTGCCTGGTGGCATCCGATAACGGTCCAGATCGCCAGTTCGAACGCCTACTCAGTGCCGCAGGCCGCATTGACAGCGCGGCAAAGCCGATACTTGAGGTCAATCCCCACCATGCGATGGTCGCTACCCTCGCGACAGTCAGAGAAGCCGACTTGCGTGCAGATGTGGCTCACCTTCTCCTCGACACCGCTCGCGTGC
>NZ_JBFUIF010000309.1:0-784 GCF_056402015.1 Allobosea sp. P4_C6 | reverse complement strand
GGTCATCGGGATGTCGCCATGTGCTGTGAGGAAAATGATCGGCTTGGGATTTCCGTTCATCGTCAGATGACGCTGGAGGTCGAGCCCGCTGAAGCCGGGCATACGCACGTCGAGAATGAGACATCCCGGCCGGTTGAGCATGCTGGTCTCGAGCAGTGCCTGTGTCGAGCTGAACGAAACCGCTGCGAAGCTGGCTGACTCCATCAGCTCGGACAGTGCATCTCGGACCGAGGCGTCGTCATCGACTATGATGACGAGAGGCTGCTGTTCTTCTGCTGCACCTCGCCTGGAGGAGAGCGCCGATTTCCGTGAGAGTGAGCTGTCAATGATCATGTTCACCTTCCACGTCCCTGTTGAGTTAATGCCGTTGCGATCGCGGCGAGTAAGGCTTGGCCATCGAACGGCTTGCAGAAGAAACTCTCTACGGCCCGTGCCCTGATCTGCTCGGCGATCTCGTGGCGCCCGGTGATGAGAAAGACCGGCAGTTCCGGACGTGCCCTATTGACGAGGTCGCGCAGTTCGAAGCCGTCGWGCCCCGGCATGCCGACATCGGTGATGAGGAGATCCAGTCCGGAGAGGCCGGCCTGGATCAGCGCTGCCGCCGACGAGAAGCTACGAACCGCATAACCAGCTGACTCAAGCAATTCCTCAAGCGATTCGAGCAATCTCGGATCGTCATCGACGACGGCCACGACAGATTTATGCTTGGTCACGCTTGGAGTCCTCCCATCCGGCGCGAATGCTGGATCGGGATTTCCAACCTCTCCGCAATTCGCACCAGGTC
>NZ_JBFUIF010000308.1:0-786 GCF_056402015.1 Allobosea sp. P4_C6 | reverse complement strand
GAATTAGCCCCAGCGCCTGGTTCGAGGCGCAGAATGCCATGGGCGAAACGGAGGCTTCGATAGTCGTCGCGGCGATCCTGCAGCGCGGCGAGGCCATTTCCAGTGCAGGCGGCTATTTGCGCGGTCTGACGCGGAAGGCCGAGGCGAGTGAATTCTCGATCGGGCCAATGCTGATGGCTTTGATAGGGAGCCGCCGGCGCGAACCGAAGCGGGCATAGGCAATGCGCGGATTGCTGACATGCGGCGATCGTTGCTGTCGTCAATCTGGTAGAACGGATCTTCGCCGAGGAGGAATGCACGATGGATTGGAAGCCGTCAGCGACGTTCGACACCAGCCCGGAAAACCGAGCTCGGGTAAGTGGGGCCGTCTTGCGGACGTTCCTGAATATTGCGACGGCTTTGGAGCTCGACTTGGGCGAAGATCCTGGCAGGATGCTGCCCGCGCTGAGGAGCCGCTGATGCTTGAAACCGACGTCGTGCTCCGGATCTCGGCCGTGCTCGGCATCTATAAGTCCCTTCGCGTCCTCTATAGGACTGAAGAGCAAGGCTTGGATTGGCTTCGCAGCTCCAATCATGGAAGCCAATTCAACGGCCGAGCGCTGATCGAGCTGATGCTATCGGGCTTCGAACCGGGCCTGATGGATGTCCGCCGCTACTTGCTCGCAAAGGAACACGGGGCAGGGGAAGCTCCGAATGAGGCCGACAAGGACTTTAGGCCCTATACCGATGCCGATTTGATTTGGAGCTGATGCGCTGATGACCGGCGGGTGGCGGTTCGTTCTGATC
>NZ_JBFUIF010000307.1:0-787 GCF_056402015.1 Allobosea sp. P4_C6 | reverse complement strand
GACGACGTGCCGGTCGCGGTTGCTGATACGGATGCGGTGGCCTCGGGTTCGTTTGCGGCGGTGGGCGGCAATCTGCTGAGCGGCGCCGGCAGCGACGGCAATGCGGCGGGTGGCGACGTGCAGGGCGCGGACGGCGCGGCGGTGACGTCGGTCGTGGCGACGACGGCGGGCGGGCCTGCGGTAGCGGTCGGGTCGAACACGGTGGTGGCGGGCCAGTACGGCGTGCTGACGCTGTCGTCGGATGGCAGCTACAGCTATGTCCGCAATGCCGGTTCGGCGGGCGGGGTGAACGAGGTCTTCACCTATACGCTGACCGATGGCGACGGCGACGCGTCGCCGACGACGCTGACGATCGCGATCGGCGATGCGACGCCGGGGTCGGTGATCCCCGGGGTGAACGGGGCGACGACGACGGTCTACGAGGCAGGCTTGCCGGCGCGTGGGGCCGAGACTGCAGGGTCAAACGCGGCGGCGCCGTCCGAGACGGTGGCGGGGACGATCGGCTTCAACTCGCCGGACGGCGTGTCGCTGGTGTCGCTGGGCGGGCATGTTCTGACGGGCGCGCCGCAGAGCTTCGCCGACGGGACGCGCGGGACGCTGACGGCGTCCTACAGCTACGATCCGGCAACCGGCGCCGGCACGATCAGCTACAGCTACACGCTGCTCGACAACACGGCGGGCGACAACACCGCGGCGAGCTTTGCGGTGGTGGTGAACGATGCCGACGGCGACAGTGCGCCGGCCGGCAACCTGGTGATCAGCATCGTCGACGACGTGCCGGTCGCGG
>NZ_JBFUIF010000306.1:0-801 GCF_056402015.1 Allobosea sp. P4_C6 | reverse complement strand
GCCCAGACCTCTGAGGAGGTGTTCTGCGTCGTCACCAGGCGCGGCAACATCCGTCCATCGGCATGCGCCGCCGAGGTCACCGCGCTCTCCCGGATAAAGCCAAAGCGCCGGTCGATCGCGATGTGGGTCTTGTAGCCAAAGACCGGCAAGGCGATCTGCGGCAAGGGTGTGCCGTCGGGCCGATACCGGATCTTGCCGCCGATCTTCAGCGTCCAGCGCGCGTCGACGTCCTTCTGCGCTGCCTTGCTGGGTTCGTCTGGCCAGATCTCCTTTGCCGTCTTGCCAGCCTTGATCGCCTCCTTCTCCGCGTCCGTGTTGCGCTGCTTGGGCGCCGGCACGAGGGAGGCATCGACGATCTGGCCCGACATCGGGATGTAGCCCTTCTTCTGAAGCTGCCAGTCGAAGGCCTTCATCACCCGCCGCAGCGTGCCAGTCTCGGTCAGCCTGTTGCGGAAATGGCGGATCGTGTTCTCGTCGGGCGTCGGAGCGCCAAGATCAAAGCGCAGGAAGCGCATCCAGGACAGGCGGTCCCGGATCATGAACTCCATCTTCGCATCGCTGAGATTGTGCTGCACTTGCAGGATCAGCGCCTTGAACATCGACACGGGATCGAAGGGCGGGCGCCCGCCCTTGGCTCCGTCGCCGTAGCCGAGGCCCTCGACCAGCCAGCCTCGGAAATACTCGAAATCGATCGTCGCTTCGAGCGTCTCCAACGGGTCGCCGATCTGGCTCAGCCGCTCCAGATGCTCCGACAACCCGAAAAACGACCGCTGTTCCATCGCAATCATCCGCCCTCCGCCC
>NZ_JBFUIF010000305.1:0-816 GCF_056402015.1 Allobosea sp. P4_C6 | reverse complement strand
GCTCACGGCTAATCCAACCGTATCGAAAGCTACCCGGATCTAAAAGCGAAGATCGATCAGCATCTTGCTGAAACGAGGCGCCGCGACGGCCGCCTTCATTTCATTCGTCGGGCGCGTCGAGGCGCCCCAAAACGCTCAACAGTTGAAGCGAGATTTGTCTAGCAAGCTCTCTAGAGCCGACCGAGAGAGGAGGGCGACGCAACGATGCTTCTCTGCGGCTTCGGAGTTGAGGATTACATAGCTTCCAAACCGTAACGGCATGCGCCGCGCAGCTTCAAAGGCGTTTTCGATATCTGGCGACTGGCTGTAAAGCGCGCCCGCCACATATCCTTTAGTCAGTTACTTCGACCGGCAGCGTATCGGACGTGATCGCGACCGAAGTCAGGTTGTGACGCCGCGAGTCCCACCTCAGTCCGAGTTTGTAGAACGTCCCTGGCCGCCGCTCGAGGCGGAACATCGAATTACAGGGCGAGTTTTCCCCGACCGGGCTTGCACCGAGACAATCCACGATACTGAGGCGGCGCGCAGATGCGGAATTTCATTCGCGACAACGGCCTCACGCTGGCTCTATCTGCAATGTTCCTTCTTTCTCTGGTCGGCATGGCCCTCACCGGCCACTCGGCGCGAAACCAAGAGCTCGTTGAACATGGCCAAGCCGCGATCCGTTTCGCAGCCTACCTATCCGGAGGCGATTTTCTGTCCGCTCTATTTGAAAATTGGGAGAGCGAATTCCTCCAGATGGCGGTCTATGTCGTCTTGACGGCGATGCTGCTTCAACGTGGTTCGGCGGAGTCGCGCGATCCGGATGCCCCGGAG
>NZ_JBFUIF010000304.1:0-819 GCF_056402015.1 Allobosea sp. P4_C6 | reverse complement strand
GTCTAGGTTCGATGACCGCCGTCGATGTCTCCGCCGTCGATCTCGCGGAACTGCTCGAAGCGCTCCAGCTGGTCCGTCGGGGCGAGTTTTCAATCAGGCTGCGCAGCAACCAAAGCGGCGTTGCCGGTAAGATCGCCGACACCTTCAACGACATTGTCAGTGCCAATGAAAGAATGGCGCGCCAGCTTGAACAGGTTGGCGAAATTGTGGGCCAGGAGGGGAAGACGCGCACCCGAGTTCGCCTCGGCCTGTCGGACGGCGCCTGGGCGGAGATGGAAAACTCCGTCAACACGCTAATCGACGATCTGCTCTGGCCGACCGCCGCCATGACGCGCACCATCGCCGCAGTCGCCAAGGGTGATCTGCTGCAGCCGGTCCCACTCGACGTGGACGGCCGCCCGCTAAAGGGCGAGTTCCTCCGCTCGGCGACCATCGTCAACACCATGATCGAGCAGCTCAGCATCTTCACCTCCGAAGTGACCCGCGTGGCGCGCGAAGTGGGGACGGACGGAAAGCTCGGCGGCCAGGCGCAAATCAGGGAAGTGACTGGCGTCTGGAAGGACCTGACCGAGAGCGTCAACTCCATGGCATCGAACCTGACCGCCCAGGTCCGCAATCTTGCCGAGGTAACCATAGCCGTAGCCAATGGCGACCTGTCGAAGAAGATCACCGTCGATGTCCGCGGAGAGATACTGCAGCTGAAGGAAGCCATCAATACGATGGTCGATCAGTTGCGTTCCTTCGCCTCGGAAGTGACGCGTGTCGCGCGCGAGGTGGGCACGGAGGGCAAACTCGGCGGTCAAGCGATCGTGCCCGGCG
>NZ_JBFUIF010000303.1:0-821 GCF_056402015.1 Allobosea sp. P4_C6 | reverse complement strand
CAATAGAGCGGACAAAGTTCCTCTGGAATTCGGCGTGCTACGAGCGGATTSGCTTACGCAATTTCGACCGCGTTCCCCACGAATTCAGCCTGTCTCTGGCCTTCGATGCAGACTTCCGTGATTTGTTTGAGGTGAGGGGGATGAAGCGGGCCCATCGCGGTGAAATGGACGGCCGGGCCATTTCTTCGCTCGTAGAATTCTCCTATCGCGGCCTCGACGACAGGACGCGCCGAACGGTTCTCCGCTTCGAACCGGCACCGCTCCAACTGACGAAGGATTTCGCCTCGTTCCGGTTTGCCCTCAAGCCCGGCGAGCGGACGTCGCTACTCGTGACCGTTGCCTGCGAATTGATAGATGCCGAGGCTTCGGGCGGGCTTGCCGTGGGCACATCAGGCGTATCACCGATTGGCTTTGCCAAGGCCTACCAGCGGGCTCGTCGAGACCTACGCGCGCTGACAGCGAGCATCGCCAAGGTGGATTCGACGAACACCCTCTTCAACGACCTGATCAGTCGCTCGACCTCCGATGTGTATACGCTTGTGACGCGCAATGCCGAGGGAATCTACCCTTACGCCGGCATTCCTTGGTTTTCGACGATGTTCGGTCGCGACGGGATCATCACCGCGATGATGCTGTTATGGGCTGATCCGATGGTGGCGCAAGGTGTTCTGCTTCGGCTGGCAAGGGCGCAGGCCGTTAGCAGCGATCCCGAAGCCGACGCCCAACCCGGCAAGATTCTGCACGAACGCCGAAGCGGCGAGATGGCCAATCTCGGGGAAGTTCCTTTCGGCTTCTATTATGGTTCTGTAGATGCAACTCCG
>NZ_JBFUIF010000302.1:0-826 GCF_056402015.1 Allobosea sp. P4_C6 | reverse complement strand
AGATGGACCTGCCAGAAAAGGAAACGAGAATGATCTACGAATTGCGCCAGTATCGCTGCGTACCTGGCCACCTGCCGGCATTACTGAAGCGGTTCGAGACTGCCACGCTGATGATCTGGGAGAAGCATGGCATCCGCCAAGCCGGATTCTTCACCACGCTAATCGGCGAGTCCCACCAGGAACTGACCTACTTACTGGCATGGGAGTCCCTCGCCGAGCGTGAGAAGAAATGGGGTGCRTTCGTGGCCGACCCGGAATGGCACGAGGCGCGCGACAAGTCAGAAGCGGACGGCCAGATCGTCGCCAACATCGGGAGCCAGATTCTCGCTCCGACAGCATTCTCTTCGGTCAAATAGCCGTGCTTGCGGATCGGCACGGCTCCCCGCAGAGACAGCCCTAGCCGGTCGTACCACCGCGATTTCATTTACGCGCAAGCGGCGAGGCGCGGAGGGGGACGGACATGGCTAAGCCTCACATCGCTGCCCGATGCTAGGCGGCTTCCTCAGGGCGGCGACGACGTCTTCCGCCCGATAGGGCTTCCGGATGCGCGATGAACGCATTTCCAGTCCCTGAAGAGCTGGACGGTCTCCCGTCCTCCGCCTTCGTGGCGAAGTCATTCACCGGCGCCAAGCTGGTGAAAGGTTTCAATCACCTCGTCGCTGCCACCCTGGCTGCCGATCCGATCGTCGAGGGGGGCCATCGGCTCGTCTTTTTGTCGAGCGACGACGAGGATACGATGGTGTCAGCCTTGGCCAGACAACTCGGGTTCGCACCCGCTGGAAGAGTTCAACCAGGGTGGCGCACTGGTGCACGCACACGGCCACAC
>NZ_JBFUIF010000301.1:0-826 GCF_056402015.1 Allobosea sp. P4_C6 | reverse complement strand
GGGTTGGAGAGCACCTCCCTTCCGCCGACACTAATCCTACACGGGGACGCTGACCGCGTGGTGCCGGTCTCAAACGCGAGCGGAATCGAGCGATTGGTCAACAACGCCGGCGGAATGGCCGAAACCCACATCTACCCTGGCGAAGGCCATGGTTTTTCTCTCGCTGCCTGGCCCGATGCTATTTCAAGAACACAGGATTTTCTGCGCAGGCATCTCTGACGACAAAGGCTGCCCCACAGAGATCGATGTCAAAACCTTCGATCGCGCTACGTCAGGCGTATTGGATGGAGCGCTGGTCCGCCCGTGCATGGCGATATGGCGAGGGCCCGAGAGATCATCCAGCTTTGGATCGGGGCAAGCAATGCAAAGCGCGCCGTGTCATCGCGGAACCTCAGGATGAAATATCGCGTTGGCGAGCAATGGATCCAGCGATGGTGATGTCCGTGCCGTCAGCCGTTTTCGAGCTCCTGAAGAAGTTCCAAGCCGCCTTGGTATTTGGCGGCATGGTGCTGGCGCCGGCGGGCGCACAAGCCCTTACTGCCGACGGGGTGAACCAGGCGGGCCGACCCGCGGCCACGAAAAGCAAGGCAACGCGTCCCAACGCGACGATCGCAAAGGCTCAGGTCTTGCTGGCGCGCCAGGGTGTTTCGCCCGGTGAGATCGATGGATTGGATGGCGACAATTACCGGAAAGCCATCGGTCAGTTCCGGCGCCGCGAAAACCTCGGAAACGGCGAAACGATTGACGCAGCAACTTGGCGAGCGCTCAAAGGGGACGTCAGCACGAATATCGTCTCGGACTACTTCGTAACGAAGGAGGATATCAA
>NZ_JBFUIF010000300.1:0-846 GCF_056402015.1 Allobosea sp. P4_C6 | reverse complement strand
GCGCCGGATTGTCGATCGACATGGGGCGCTGTCCGTTTCGGAAGAACATTCGGCAGCGCCGAGCAGGTTCTCACTATTTTGAACCGCTGCCGCTCGGAACGCCTTCGTCAGGCTTTCCCGCCGCGCGCGCGCCGACGCCCGTCATCAGGGCGAGCGCATCCTCATAGACCTTTAYGGCGTCAGCGATCTCCGCCATCTCGCGCTCTTCGTCGCTGTCATTCGTGAAGCCCATAAGTTCCTGGGCGCGCTCGATCGCGGCGTTCATTTCCTCTTCGTCGCGGATCACGAGGCGGGGCATGTCGGCTCAACGATGCGCCCGATTATTCGTTCCGCTCCTGCCGCCCCGAGGATGCCTCATGCCTGCGCATGAAGCGGCGCTCGCGTTCATATTCTTCCGGCTTGTGGCGGCCCTTTTATTCAAGCCAGAGCGACTTGACATTGGCCATTACGGCTTCGCGCGTCCATTCGCGCCCGCGATCATGCCGGTCTGGGGTAGACCGAAGGCTGATGCCCCAACTCCATGGGGCGCAGCGTTCCGGGGTGTTCCCGCTATCGTCGACAATCACGGCGACGCTCGGGCTCGTCATTGACACGCCAGTACGCCTCACAGTCCGGATACGTCTGCTGTCCGCGAACCTGAATGATGAGTCAGGAAACCGCCCTACGATCCGACCGCGCTCCGGGATCTCGTCGCGGAGCCGGAGGACCTGAACGCGACCTTCGCGGCGACCGACAAGCGTGTCCGCAACATGCCGCTGAAGATCCACCTGGTAGCACTTGGCCCGCTGCAACAGAGTAAGGGCGCCCGATAAGTCTATCGGGTGCCCTCTTGGAGCTCTATTGCAA
>NZ_JBFUIF010000299.1:0-851 GCF_056402015.1 Allobosea sp. P4_C6 | reverse complement strand
TCTTCAGGGTCGGTGGGGGCCCGCTTCAGTTTTACCGCCACCAAGCGCAATCGATCGCCAAGGTTAGGATGGGACAGAGTTTCGTCGTAACGACGGGCACTGGCTCGGGCAAATCGCTCTGCTTCTTCGTCCCGATCGTAGATGCCATCGTGCGGGCGCTCAAACAAGGAAGCCCCCGCCGAACGCGCGCAATCATTGTCTACCCGATGAACGCGCTGGCCAACAGCCAGATCAAGGAAATCGAGAAGTTCATCTCGCAATCGGGCCTGCCTGACAACCTGAAGCCTGTGGTCAAACGCTATACGGGTCAGGAGGATCGTGCAGAGCGCGAGCGGATTGCCGATAATCCACCGGATATCCTGCTGACCAATTTTATGATGGCCGAGCTGCTCCTGACGAGACAGGACGAGCTTGATTCCCGAGTGATCGGCAATGCTTCGGGGCTGGAATTCATCGTTCTGGATGAGCTCCACACTTATCGCGGCCGTCAGGGCGCCGACGTCGCGATCCTCGTGCGCCGACTTCGAAATCGCTGCGCACCGAACAAGGCACCGATTTGCATTGGTACCTCGGCCACCATGGCCAGCGAAGGATCCGCGGAAAGCAAGTCGCAAGCGGTCGCGAATGTCGCATCTCGCCTCTTCGGCGCTCAGATCGGTCCAGATGCGGTGATCGACGAGGCCTTGCAGCGCGCAACCGACGACATGATCACGCTTGCTCAGGTCCGGCCGCAACTTGCATCAGTTCTGACCACGCCGATACCCGATGTTTTGACGGATGACATGTTGCGGCGTCATCCGTTGGCGGTCTGGTCAGAACTCGCCATCGGGCTGAAGGATGAGCAGGAACTG
>NZ_JBFUIF010000298.1:0-858 GCF_056402015.1 Allobosea sp. P4_C6 | reverse complement strand
CGCATCGGTGGCGGCTCACAAGCGCGTGGCCGACGCTATTGCCGCTCGCTCCCCGGACGAGGCCCGCCAGGCCATGGCCGAGCTGCTCGCGATGGCCCGCGCGGATATCGAACACGGCGCCGACCGGCGTCTTGATGAAAGCCCCATAAAAAGAAAATCCGAGGAAATGCCGCATGATAGCCATCGCCGAAAGGTGGATCTTACGCGCGCTTGAAGCCGTTCTCGTCGCCCTGCTTGCCGGAATGGTGGTGATGGTCTTCGGCAATGTTGTGCTGCGCTATGCCTTCAACTCCGGCATCAACGCGTCGGAGGAGTTGTCGCGTTATTTCTTCGTCTGGCTGACCTTCATCGGGGCCGTCGTGGTGATGCGCGAGAACGGGCATCTTGGCGTCGACACTTTCGTCGGTACCCTCGGTGACGCTGGCCGCCGCATCTGCATGATCCTGAGCGACCTAATCGTCTTCGCCTGTTGTCTGATGCTGCTCGAAGGCACCTGGAAACAGCAGGAGATCAACGCCAGCTCCGTCGCACCGGTCACCGGCATCAGCATGGCCTATGTCTACAACGTGCTCTACTTCGCCGGCATCGGGATCGGCCTGATCACGCTCGCCCGGCTCTACCGTGCGTTGACCGGCAGACTCGGCCCGCATGAACTCGCGGAATTCGTTGGCGACTACAGCGCCAGCCCCTCGCATGACCTGAAGGGGCACCTGGAATGACCGTCACGATCTTCCTGGTCTCGCTCTGCGGAGCGATGGCGCTCGGCATGCCGATCGCCTTTGCGTTGATCGTCTGCGCGGTCTGCCTGATGCTGTGGCTTGGTGTCTATGACACCCAGATCATCGCACAGAACATGAT
>NZ_JBFUIF010000297.1:0-859 GCF_056402015.1 Allobosea sp. P4_C6 | reverse complement strand
GTGGCCGACAAGCCCACCATGCATTAGATTAGAACCGGGCCACCTGATGGGGGCAGGCCAAGTAGGCGGGCCAATTATCACATCAGAACACTTCAATGCTGGCTCCAAGCTTACCGCATTTGGAGCACCTGAGCCGACCCTTCAGCTCTTCCAAGCTTAACCCCGCTGCAACGTGCCGCTTAAGATCATTCTTGCTGAGGATCGCGGGTTTACGACAGTGAAATCCAGAACGGCACCTTACGAGCATCTCTAAGTCATTATCTGTCCAATCAGCCAAGTTTTTTGGAGACCGCGAAAGGCGGTCGATGTCTGATCGCCACTGTTGAGTTTCTACGCTGCTCCAGTCGAGCTGAATGGTGGCTGAGTATGCAAAAAACCGATGCTTGCCCATGTTAACAGTGGGCTCATAGTCCTTGCGCTGATCCATAATTAGGTCGGCTTCATACAGGAATTCACCATCCTTTGCGTAAGTGTAGTCAAAAAAACTTGCACCAGATATGGAGATCCCAGCTCTTTGTTTCTTTTGATGTATAGTGCCTGCATCCCGCCTCCGTTCAGGTCCCGACTGAATGTGATGTCGAGACCTCGGCGGAGTGAGAAGAAATAGCTGCGGTAATGCATCGCCAACGCCAACTTAGCTATGTCATCGCACGCGATTTCCTGCAGGTTAGGCCCAACACTCGGTAGCTTGATGGTTTCTCCCTGACGCACGCTCACCGCGCTGATAATCGGTTTGCCTGCGCGCGCATCCATGGCTTTTCTCTTTTCCTACCCAGTTGAAACCGTTTCAGGGTCACGAAATAAGCAGCAGATTCGTACTACGCAAAGCCGGGAGCGGAAGCAAAGCCGGGAGCGGAAG
>NZ_JBFUIF010000296.1:0-874 GCF_056402015.1 Allobosea sp. P4_C6 | reverse complement strand
TCAGCGAGGAGCGCGACAATCTCGTGGTCAATTTCGGACATTTCTCTTCACTTCCCCAAGTGAGCGTTTGCTTCTCGTGTCATTGATTCTGCGATCCCGATAAGATTTCGGCAGGCTATTAGCGCGGAATGCGCGAGCCGTCATCAAATTTCGGCATGTCAGACAGCTGTTGTGCTCTTTCTGCTACCGATTTACAGTCGGAAGCCATTGGGCTACTGCGATTGCGATAATGTGGGCGTCATAGAAATGCTGATCTTTCGGGTAATGCTTCGGGCGGGCATCGTATTGGTGTCGTTTGCGATTGCGGGAGCGGTTCGGGCACGCGAAATCGTGGCTTATAAAGGCGACGCGGTGCCAGGCGCGATCGTTATCAGGACGAAGGAGCGGAGCCTGTATTTGGTGCAAGGCAATGGCTCTGCGATCCGGTATCGCGTGGCCGTTGGGAAGGCCTCCAAGCAATGGCTCGGCGAAGTGCTGGTCGAGGGCAAGCATGTCGAGCCGGCCTGGTCGCCGCCTGACGAGATCAAGCGCGATAACCCAATGCTTCCGGACGTTATTCCCGGTGGATCGCCACGAAACCCGATGGGCGCGCGCGCGCTTACGCTCTCTGGGGGCGGCCAATATGCAATTCACGGCACCAATCGGCCCAATTCCGTCGGCACATTCGCGTCCTATGGGTGCTTTCGGATGTTGAACGAAGATATCGTCGACCTATTCGACCGCGTTGCGGTCGGAACCCCAGTTCTCGTTCTGCGCTGATTGCTGGGTGAGTTCGGTTTGCTAGCCGCCCGTCGGGGACGACCCAGCAAGCGCGTGAAAGCGAAAAAGGCTCTCGTTATTGAACGCGGTCGGAGGTGAATTCGACCTCCTTGAC
>NZ_JBFUIF010000295.1:0-880 GCF_056402015.1 Allobosea sp. P4_C6 | reverse complement strand
TGGCGCGATCCTGCGTTGGGAGCGGAACGCGGCCGACCGAGGCAAAAGTCGCCATCAAATCCAGGCCACCAAGAATCTCATGGTTCTTGGTGCTGGGTGCGATCTTTCCGGGCATCCAAGCGATGGCCGGAACGCGGTTGCCGCCCTCGCGAAGAGTGCCCTTGGTGCCGCGGAAGGGGGTGTAGCCCGCGTCCGGATACACGTCCTGCCAGGCGCCATTGTCGGTGGTATAGAAGACGAGCGTGTTGCCGGCGAGCTTCGGATTTGACCGGACCTTATCCATGATACGGCCGATCCGGGCATCGAGCTCCACGACCGAATCCGCATACTTGCTCTTGGACAGCGACTTATGGATGTAGTCGGGATGCGGCATATTGGGCTGATGCACCTTCATGAAATTGATGCTCATGAAGATCGGCTCCGCCGTGTTCGCATTGCTGTCGAGATAGTCGATCGCAGCCTTTTCAACGTAGCCATCGAAGAATGGGATGCCGACGACCCCTTCACGGCCGTTGATGACCGGCGTGTCGACATACTGGCCGTTGATCTTGAACTCTTCGCGCGCCGGCTGGCCGGCATTGCCCGATAGAGCCCCCTTCGTCACCTTCTGGAACATCTCCCGTAACTCCGGAGGCATATCCGGGAACCAGGTCGGGTCTGCATAAGTGTAAGCATTGAGATGGTACAGGCCGCAATACTTCATCTCGTCATAGCCCTGCGCATTGGGCAGCGCATAATCAGCCTCGCCGAGATGCCATTTGCCAGTAAAGAACGTCTTGTAGCCGCCGGTCTTGAGCACCGAGCCGAGAGTCCACTCCGCTGCCGGCAGGCCGCCGCCCTGACCTTGGAAGGCTACAGTGGTCATGCCGCTGCGGTTAGG
>NZ_JBFUIF010000294.1:0-883 GCF_056402015.1 Allobosea sp. P4_C6 | reverse complement strand
GCCCAGACCTCTGAGGAGGTGTTCTGCGTCGTCACCAGGCGCGGCAACATCCGTCCATCGGCATGCGCCGCCGAGGTCACCGCGCTCTCCCGGATAAAGCCAAAGCGCCGGTCGATCGCGATGTGGGTCTTGTAGCCAAAGACCGGCAAGGCGATCTGCGGCAAGGGTGTGCCGTCGGGCCGATACCGGATCTTGCCGCCGATCTTCAGCGTCCAGCGCGCGTCGACGTCCTTCTGCGCTGCGCAGCGGAGCGTGCGCGCAGGATTGCTGTTTTGACCGCGTTCCTCACAGCGGCTGCGCTGCTGCTGGGGGCGGCGGCCGCTTCCTGGGCCGCGACGCTCGGGGGCGAGCATCGCGACGACAGCCTTCGGATCGACCCCGCTGTCTGACTGACGCGCAGGAGCGCTCGCCTCTCAAACATACCGCTCCCGTCTGCTTGCACGGGAGCGGCCAAAACACGCGTTCTTATAGCCGGTGGTTGGCGCGCCAAATTTCGACATGGAGAACAAGCTGAATCAGTAAGCGCTCCTCGTGTGCCTTCCAAGGCGCCAGTTAGCTCTTGGATAGGCTCCAACCCGGCGTCATAGTCAGCCCGCGATTTGATCCTTGCTTCCATGGGCAGTAATCCCGGCGGACGCTATTTAGTTTCGACTTGCTTCCACGCTATCCGCTACTCTTCAAGACGCTCCTCCGACCATTGCGCTCGATCCCGTGGCCATAGCTCTCTGATCCGCTCTTTGGCGGCCGGCGCTTCGCGGCTGAGCTTGACGGAAGCACTCAACCGCTTGGCCAATAATTCAGCCGCTTTGAGCGTTTCGAACAGATCGGGCGACTGTCCGTAAGTGGCGCCCGGCACATCCCGCGCAAGAACAGCTCACAGCTC
>NZ_JBFUIF010000293.1:0-883 GCF_056402015.1 Allobosea sp. P4_C6 | reverse complement strand
GGACCGTTGTAATCGGGCAGGTGCGCTTCATCGGCTGCACCCTCTGGACCGACTACCGCCTTCTTGGGACGCCTAAGCCGTCGATGATTTTCGCCGGGCAAGAGCTGAACGATCACCATCTCATTCGCTATCGAGAGGAAAGTGGTCATTACAGCCGCTTCATGCCCTGGCACGCTGCGGCTGAACATCGCCTCGACCTTGCGTTCATCCGCGGCGAACTCGCTAAGCCGCATGATGGACAAACCGTAGTAGTCACTCACCATGCGCCGCATCCGCAATCAGTCCAGCCGAGGCACCAGGGGAGCGCTTTGTCGCCCGCCTTTGTTTCTGACCTCAGTGCCCTTATCGAGGAGCATCAGCCGGAGCTCTGGGTCCACGGCCATGATCATGGGTCACATGACTACAAGGTCGGTCGCACGCGCGTCCTGGCTAATCAGGCCGGCTATCCCAATCGCAATGGCGATCGCGAGAATCCATGGTTCAATCTGACATGTGTCGTCGAGGTGTGAAACCATCCGAAATGATATGCGGCCTTGAGGCGTGACGTCACATGCCGGCGCTGTCGTGATCAGCGGGCGAGGTTCGCCAGCGGTGAACTCCTGTATCTAAAATTTCGAAGGGGGAGGTTGCAAGGACTGCAAATCCTGGGACCCCCTGCTCCCAAAGGATCCGCTAAGGCGCACGCTATGGCGACCTGCCAAGGTCCGAGACGGGTGGGAAGCAGAAGTTGGTCACGCGAGCCAAACGCGCCTCTATCGCGGCCGCCACCGTCGCTATGACGGCCAGGCTTGCCGAGGGCTGCAACCGCCCTGGCGCTCAGTTTCCCCAAAACTCGTGACATTCGGCCCTAGCTCGGGCCCTAGTAAGACCGCCGGATTGAGGC
>NZ_JBFUIF010000292.1:0-886 GCF_056402015.1 Allobosea sp. P4_C6 | reverse complement strand
GCTTTGCCGGCATCCGATGCTGATTCTGACATCTTCATAAGAGGGATCCGCCAGGTGCGCGTGCGACTCGCAGATTGCGTTGAATCCCTCATGCAAAAAAATCTGCCGTGTTCCGGCTGTCGATCAATAAACTTGGCAGGAATGCCCTATAACGCCGCGAAGCAAGCTTCGTTAGGGCGCAGTGAGCGCTGTCTGTATCGCCGCTACCGTCATCTCCTGGCTCTGAGCAATCAGTCCTGAGTCCTAGAGTGCCCCGCAGGACCTCATGGGCCGCACCAACGACAGCGACGGGGACGCGAGCTTGCATCGCGGACGCCGTGAAGGTCTTTGAGGACACGCTCGCCGAAGGGCGTGGGCGACCGCGCAGCGCAAAAGGCGGACGAAGGGGTTCCCAGCGGCAGCTGTTCGAATTACTGCCGAGGCGGTCGCCAACGTAGGCATAGGCAACGGTTCAGCGCTGCTTGCGCTCTTCTTCCTGAAGGTTCTTCTTCCTGAAGGCTCTTCTTGAGAGCGTCGAATATGCTGACCACCTTCTGCGGTCGGCCGGGCGCTTCACCCCGCTTCACGCTGCGGCTCTTCTTTGAATCGATCAGCTTCAGGAGGTGATCCTGGATCGGGTCTTTCATGAAGTCCGCTGACCACGGCGCAGACTTTTGGGCGACCAGGTTGTCCGCCAACTTACTCACCAGACGCCTAGGAGCGGCCCGCGCTCGGAGACGTGAGCCGTCCCGTCGGGCCATCTTCACACATTGAACGACGGCCCGGAACCGGACGTCGTCGGCGCAAAGTTCATTGGGATGGAGCGCTCGATCATTGTTTCGTCACGGCTGCAAAAGCATAGATCAGATCGACATAGTAGCGTTCGATCGTCGCGAGGCTCGCGACC
>NZ_JBFUIF010000291.1:0-890 GCF_056402015.1 Allobosea sp. P4_C6 | reverse complement strand
GTGCGATMCTGTCCGGCGGCTGGTTGCAAACGCGGTCACGTCCGGCGCCAGAATGTCGTTCTCCTCAGCCCAGGAGGCGAAGACCCCTTTCGCAGTCTCGGGCTCAATCTCGTCGCGGACCGCCGCCAAGCAGGCCCTCAATGCGAAGGCGTGGACAGCGTCTCTCTGGCTCTTCGGCCAATCCGCCAGAAACATGTAGGCCTCCATCGCCGACGAGACGGTGGTCGGGATTCCGAGACCGGTCAGAATGACAACAGGTCGTTCAAATTCATCCGAAGGCATCAGTGCCATCGCCACATCCTCCTAGAAGCAACATGGATTTGGGTCCGCGCCGCGGTTGGCGGGCGGATGACGCTGATTTAGGTGTCCTAGTTTGAGGTGTTCAAGATCCGGTCGCGCTTCGGCTGGCTGGGCGCCTTTTTCGTAGGGTCAATTGCAACTAAGCGTGCTCAGTTCTCGTCATACCCGAGGCTCGGAAGCCTCTTTTTGCCGCCGCGTCGATTATGGGAGCTGTCATCGGTTGCTAGCCGCACGATCTTGAAGCCTTCGACCAATCAGCCCGACAAGCTCGCGAACCGTAGTGCACGCCTGCATCTCTTCGTCAGGCATCATATCGCAGTCGAATTCACGCTCTATCGCATTTCCGATGAGCGTCAGGTCATCAAGCGAAAGACCGATATCGTCGACCGTCGCATGTGGCTCCAGCAGGTCGGGACTTACGAGCCCCTCAGCAGCAATGATTTCCAGCAATCTCCTGACAAGCTTGGCCTCGCCGGGGGTGTGTTTGGTCATTGCGGTACGAGCCTCCTCCTTCTCGGCGTGCACACGCGGTCCTGCGTATCCTATTTCTGCGGAGGCCTTGGGGCCTGTAGATCGGTCGGGCTTTTCGG
>NZ_JBFUIF010000290.1:0-897 GCF_056402015.1 Allobosea sp. P4_C6 | reverse complement strand
GATCAGGTGGGGGCGTCGGTAGCGCTCGGGACGCCCGACCAGCGCACAATGATCTATGTCGAGGAATGTCGCGGATCCAGTCCGCTGCGGCTCGGCATCGAAATCGGCTCGCACATCAAGATGGCGACCTCCTCCATGGGACGCGCCTATCTCGCCGGCCTGGACGAGCCGATGCGCGTCCGCATCGTCGACCAGTTGTGCGCGCACGAAGCCGATCCCGACGCGATTCGGTCAGGCATCGCAATTGCGGTCGCAGAATTCGCCGAGAAGGGTTTCGTTCGCTCCATCGGGGAGTGGAAACAAGAGGTCAACTCCGTCGGCGTCCCGATACTTCTGCACGGGTCGCGGCCGTTTGCGCTCAACTGCGGGGGATCATCGCTCTCACTCAAGACCGAAGACCTGAACGAGATCGGGATGCGCCTGGTGAATGTCGCCAGGCGGATCGCCAGGTCCCTCGGCGCGGAGTGACCGCCGCGCGCTGCGCCCGATCGCTCAGACAGCTCGCCGGATCTGCCAGCGATCGCCGATCTGCTCGACCAGAGCTTCCGAGTGCAGCTTGTCGAGATGGGCGAGGACATTCCGTTCGGCCGCCCGGCGCAGCCACAGGTCGGTTTTTGAGTAAAGTCGATCCATCAGGTCCCACGCAGTCGTGGGTCCATCCCCAAGGGCGGCGAAGATTTCCTCCTCACGCTGAATTCTCCGCTTGAGCAAATCGGCGACATAGGGCTGCGGGTTCGGCAAGGCCGGGCCATGCCCAGGGAGGTACAGCCGATCTTCACGCGACAGCATCACGCGAAGGCTGTTGCAATAGGCGGCCATATTGCCGTCCGGCGGCGAGACGATGCTGCTCGACCACGACATGACGTGATCGGCGCTGAAGACGACTCCGTCCGGTCT
>NZ_JBFUIF010000289.1:0-904 GCF_056402015.1 Allobosea sp. P4_C6 | reverse complement strand
GCGAACTACTGCTCGTCTGGACCGAGCTTCCCTCGGTCTTCGCGAAGGCGTATTCTATTTCTTGTTCACGTTCGACTACTTCTCGTTTCCGGCGCGGAAGAACCCGCTCGGCGTGCTGCGTGCCTTCCAGGCAGCTTTTCCGAAGGGCGATGAGCGGGTCGGAATCATAATCAAGTCAACTGGTTCGCAAAGTCAGTTTCGTGAAGTCAGGGAGGTCATTGCCAGCGCTGCGCGCCGTGATCCTCGTATCAATGTAATTGAGAAGAACATGACGCAACCGGAAGTTATGTCTCTGATAGCCGGCTGCGACTGTTATGTTTCGCTGCACCGCTCCGAAGGCTTCGGTCTTGGCATGGTGGAAGCAATGTTGAATGGCAGGCCTGTCATCGGAACTGACTTCTCGGGCAGCACCGATTTCCTCTCGCCCGAGACCGGTTACCCGGTGGCTTACGAGCTTCGCCCGGTGCGTCGTGGCGATTATGTCTACCCGGAAGGCCAGGAGTGGGCCGAGCCGGAAATGGCGTCAGCTGTGGCCGCGATGCGCGCGGTTCTGGCAGAGCCCGAATTTGCTGCAAATAGAGCTGCTGTGGGGCAAAGCTTCGTGCAAGATCRCTATAGCCGGAGCGCGGTTGGAAAGATCGTAGAGGCACGTCTTGCCGCCCTATTTCGCCAACTGGAAAGCGACAATTGAAAGCGCATTAGCAGGCTGTTGAAGAAGGCGCGGCTGGGCAGAGCGGTACCGGCAGCGTTCGGATGATTGATGGCGCTTGGTGAGCGCGATCAGCGTCGTTGGCCTCGGCCCGGGCGTCGCGCGGCTTCGATGATGATCGTTGCGGGGGCGTGTCGGTGATCTCGCTCATGCCGGTGTCGCCAACAGCTTCGGCAGGCGGACGAGGTTGTAGGC
>NZ_JBFUIF010000288.1:0-917 GCF_056402015.1 Allobosea sp. P4_C6 | reverse complement strand
TATTCATGGAACAGGGTCGGATCGTCGAGGATGGCCCGCCCGCGGAGATATTCGGCAATCCCCGGAGCACTCGGCTGGCGGAATTTCTGCGCAATACTCGGAACTGACGGTCGACCGCACCCGGATCACATCCGGTCCAAGACGATCCGGCCGACGATCGAGCACACCGACCWATTCGGAGCATGCTCCTCATCGCAAACATGGCCGCAGGAGTGCGGCCATTCAAGCGCTGCCACAGCGACCTGGAGACGATGAATCGACAGGTCGAGCTAGAACGGGAAGAGACGAACGGAAAACCGTAAAGAGAGCGATAGAGGGCAAGTTTTCAAGGGCTTAGCATTCCCTTGGCTGCCGACTAATTGGCATTGTGTAAACAACAGCGGCTCCTTGCCACTTTTTGCGATCAGTTTTTTAGATTTCGGCCCTGCCGGGAATCGACGCTGGAGACCTCCAAAGCCTTCCCTCTCACTCTTCAGTCGCTCGTTTCATAGGCAGGTGGTCGATTCATTGTGAGCCGCGGCGAGATCGTGGAACACCTGTACGAAGAGCTCGGAGCGCTCTTTGCCGAGCGGCTCAAGATGCCGCCTCTGCGTGAACGGCTTCTTCAATCGCCCAAAGCGAGATTAACCCCTCACCAGAGGGAAATAGACAGCGTACCGTGCGAGCTGTGGCCTGCCCCCTGAAAAGTGGCCCTCCCTGAAGTAGGCGTTTTGAGCCTTTGGAGGATGCCCGCGATGCCGCAGAAGAAGCACAAGCCTGAAGAGATCGTCGCGAAGCTGCGGCAGGTCGACGTGCTGTTGTCCCAGGGGCGCCCGGTCGCGGAGGCGATCCGGGCCATCAGCGTGACGGCGTTCACGTATTATCGCTGGCGCAAGGAGTTTGGCGGGCTGAAGTCCGACCAGGTGAAGCGTCTGAAG
>NZ_JBFUIF010000287.1:0-944 GCF_056402015.1 Allobosea sp. P4_C6 | reverse complement strand
GCTCTACCACATCCCCAACATGACGCGTTCGCAGATCACGCCGCACCTGGTGTCTCGCCTGCGTGACGCCTTTGGCGATGCGATCGTCGGAATCAAGGACAGCGCGGGCAACTGGGAGGCGACGCAGGCTTTGCTCGACGCGCATCGCGATTTCCAGGTGCTCGTGGGCAGCGAACGCCATGTCGCCCAGGCCGTCAGCGAAGGCGGCAGCGGCACGATCTGCGGGCTGGCAAATTTCCAGCCGGCGCTCCTTCGCGGGCCAGTGGCCGCCGGGCGCGACGAGCCGCTGATCATGGCTTATCGATCCGCGATCTTGCCGGATCCGTTTCCCGCCTCGTTGAAGGCACTCGTAGCCCGGCGTACGGGCCGGCAAGAATGGCTGCGGATGCGACCGCCCAACGTCACCTTCGATGATGCCCGGGTAACTGCCCTGATGACGCGCATCGAGCAAGTCCGGGCGCTGCAATGAGTGAACCCACGGTGTTTGCCCCCAAGAGCCGGGACCGGGCATATGACCTGTTCACCGAAGGGCTGATGTCACGCAAGATCGTCGCGGGCCAGTTCATCTCGCAGCGCGAACTGATCGAGATCATTGGCCTGCCTATGGCGGCAATCCGGGCCCTGATTCCACGGCTGGAGGCTGAAGGGCTGATCGTCACGGTGCCGCAGCGCGGGCTGCAGATCGCGCATGTCGACGTCAACCTGATCCATAACGCTTTCCAGTTCCGATTGATGCTGGAAAGCTACGCCATGGCTGCCTTCGTGCGGGATGCTCCGGATGAAGAGATCGCCAAGCTGCGAGAGGCCCATGAAATCGTCCTGCGGCAGGGTGAGAGCGAAGTCACGCCGGAACTTCTGCGCCAGGCGCAGCTGACCGATTGGAATTTCCACGATCGGATCATTGATTGGCTCGCCAACGATCTCGTCAGCGCAGCCTATCGCAC
>NZ_JBFUIF010000286.1:0-966 GCF_056402015.1 Allobosea sp. P4_C6 | reverse complement strand
CGGACCGGTGCGATCCGGGAGTGCACGTCGCGCCATCTCTTCCTGTTCATCGGTGCCGACCCCACGACGGACTGGCTCGACAATTGTGTGGCCCTCGACAGAACAGGCTTCGTACTCACGGGGGAACGCGCTGGCGATGGCGAGCGGCTGCCGCTGGAAACCAGCCGTCCAGGCATCTTCGCGGTCGGAGACGTACGTGCCGGGTCGACAAAGCGGGTCGCGGCAGCCGTTGGCGAAGGCGCCGCCGTCATCGCCCAGATTCACTCCTTCCTGGCACGGAAACTCTCAGACGCATCAACCCGGGTGCGTCAGGTTTAGGCGGCGAGCTGCAAGACTGCCTCGCGCCACAACCGGACACTGAATGGTTGCCCGCAACCGGACGTTCGGAATGCATCGACGCGAAGTCTGTTGGCGACCCTTTTAATACCTCGGGAACGTCCATTACGGGGCGAGGCAGCGCGATTGGCGGAGCGGTTTGCGCGAGCAATCGCAATCAGACAACAGGCTGCACATCGGCGTCTCCTGAGCAGCCGCAGGCTCGACGAGACGAGCGAGCCGGTCAAGCCAAGCCAAGATAGCCGAGGGTGTCGCCCGCACTTTCCGGCTCGGGCTTGGTGAGCCAGCAGCCATCTACWACATTGGGGGCATCTTGGCGTTCGAAGAGGTAGTAGCCGCCGCCGTTCGCTTCCTCGCTGTCATAGGGTCCGTCCACCAGGCACCCATATTCCTCTGCCAGATCGTCGAGTTGCTGGATCAAATCGGTTGCGTCTCCGAGTTCGTCGAAGCCGACGGCGCCCGAAACCCCCTTGTCGCGGGTTTCCGCGAGCGTTTCACGGATCCTCTGGATTACCTCCGACGCGATTGCGACGCTACTCTCCGGGCTTGTCAGCTGGAAGTCGGTCATCCTTCTCTCCTTCGATCAGGGTTAGGCCCATCATTGGCGGAGGCTAATCGGGCGGCTAGTTC
>NZ_JBFUIF010000285.1:0-970 GCF_056402015.1 Allobosea sp. P4_C6 | reverse complement strand
TGTGAGCGCGGTGTACTCGTGAAGGCCTTCTGCGCGAAAATGGATCGTGGCGGCCGGATCGTCATACTGCCCGGCGACGCTCCGATAAAAATCAGCGTATTCGTCCTTCGAGATCTGGCTCTTTGGCTTGGTCCATAGCGCGGCGCCGTCTGCCAGCGTGGTCGCCTCCGCTCCAGGCTTCTCGGTCAGCGCGATGGGCACCGGGACATGGCCGGACTGCTCCTTGACGATGCGCTCCAGTGTCCAGCGCTCGGCATAGGTCTTCGCGTCGTCCAACAAGTGGAGAGTGACCCGCGTGCCACGCGCCGGCGCCTCCTCCAGGGCAACGGGTGCTATTGTGAACTCGCCTTTGCCGTCCGACTCCCACGCCCAGGCCTCACTGCTGCCGGCGCGACGACTGACGACCTGAACCTCGCCTGCGACCATGAAGGCCGAATAGAAGCCGACGCCGAACTGTCCGATGAGCTGGGCGCCTTCCTTGCCCTCGGCCGCGGCAACGCGATCCATAAAGCTGCGTGTGCCCGAACGCGCGATGGTGCCGAGGGCCTCTATCATCTCGTCCCGGCTCATGCCGATGCCATTATCGGCGATGACCAACTTGCCCGCCTCCGCATCTGCAGAAAGGGTGATCGCGAGCTTTGGCTCTTCGCGGAGCAGGTCGGGATGAGCGATCGCCTCGTACCGCAATTTCTCGCAAGCGTCGGCCGCGTTGGAGATCAGTTCCCGCAGGAACACGTCCCGGTCGGAATAGACCGAGTGCACCATCATATGCAGGAGGCGGGAAACGTCGGCTTCGAAGCTTCGGTGCTCGGTGGTGGTTGCGGTCATTAGTTAGTATCCAGAGAGGTCGTCGATCATGTTGGCCGAATTTAGGGATCGTCCTTCAACGGCGAAAGTACCCGTCTACTGGATGTTACAACGGGACCGCTCATGAGAGCGGCTCTGTGCCTTGCCGGTACCGGTTCAAGCC
>NZ_JBFUIF010000284.1:0-972 GCF_056402015.1 Allobosea sp. P4_C6 | reverse complement strand
AGGCGGCCTTCCGCTTCCATCACATCTCGACCGACGAGGTCTTCGGTTCACTCGGGGCCGAGGGCTTCTTCCGGGAGGACACGGCCTACCAGCCGAACTCGCCCTATTCCGCCTCGAAAGCCGCATCCGACCATCTGGTTCGCGCCTGGCACCATACCTATGGCCTGCCGACCGTGGTGACCAACTGCTCGAACAACTACGGGCCCTATCACTTCCCCGAGAAGCTGATCCCGCTGATGATCATCAACGCGATCGAGGGCAAGCCGCTGCCGGTCTATGGGAATGGGCTCAACGTCCGCGACTGGCTCTACGTAGACGATCACGCCGACGCGCTGCTGACGGTCGCGACCAAGGGCGTCATCGGCGAGACCTACAACATCGGCGGCCATAACGAGATGGCCAATATCGATGTGGTCAAGGGCATTTGCGCCATCCTCGACGAATTGCGGCCGGACTCTGCCGGTTCGCATGAGCGCCTGATCGCCTATGTTGCAGACCGACCCGGCCATGACGCGCGCTACGCCATCGATGCCGGCAAGATCAGCCGTGAGCTGGGCTGGACGCCGAAGGAGACCTTCGAGACCGGCTTGCGCCGCACAGTTGAATGGTATCTCGCCAATCCCGGCTGGTGGGGCGATATTCGTTCGGGCGTTTATCGTGGCGAGCGCCTGGGCGCAGCCTGAAGGACCAGACGACATCATGTTGAGCGTCGATTCCACCGCCATCTCTGCGGTGAAGATCATCACGCCGAAGAAGCATGGCGACCATCGCGGCTTCTTCTCGGAGGTGTACAAGCAGTCCGACATGGCGGCGGCAGGGATCAGCCTCGTCTTTGTGCAGGACAATCATTCGCGCTCGGCCACGGTCGGCACCCTGCGCGGACTGCATTTCCAGTCCGCGCCCTTTGCGCAGGACAAGCTGGTCCGCGTCACCAAGGGACGGATTCTCGACATCGCCGTCGATATCCGCACA
>NZ_JBFUIF010000283.1:0-978 GCF_056402015.1 Allobosea sp. P4_C6 | reverse complement strand
CGCAGGATGTCGGCGACGACCGCTCCCCGCGCACTGGCGAGAGCCGATGCGCTGTCGCCGAAGCCGTCATAGGGCAGCACATCGATCGACGCGATCGCTGGCGCCGCGCGCGCGGCCTGCACAAGGCTGTCGATCTCGTCGCGATGCACTTCGCCGAACCGCGCTGGGCAGAGAATGGTCAGATGCGTCGCGACATGAACTTGCCGCGTCGCATTCGCGATCATATCGGCCAGGATGTCGAGGCCGCCCTCCGAGAACAGAGCCAAGACGGAGACCGAGCCAGGCTCGCCGAGGGTTGCGTTCCGGCGGCGCTCGGTTCGTTCGCCATGGCCGGCGAGAAGATCGAGCAGACAGCCGTCCAGCGAGAAACGCTCGGCCAGCCGCTGCTGTCCGAGCCGTGCCCGCCTCAAGGCATCCTCAGGATCCTGACGAACCCGGTTCACGATCTCCCGAACCTTTTCGCAGAGCTCCAGGGACGTACCCTGGTCGTCGACGACATAGACGCAGTCGGAAAAATACTTGTCGATAAAGGGATGGGGGTTGGAGATCACCACGGCGCCGGCCGCCAGCCCCTCGAACAGCCGATTGCTCATGATGCCGGAGCGCTGATGGGCCGCCGACGAAAAAGCCAGGCAGATGCCGGAACGATTGAGCTCAACCAGCACACTGCGGCCGTCGAACGGAATTTCGCCCCGGTAGTTCTTAAAACCTTCCCACGGTTTTACGCCGTAGAACTCCTCGGGCCCATGAATGTTGATCAGGTCCTCGGCATCGAGCCGCTCGAGCAGATCGTGGTGACGACCCCGCGTACCGCTGATTCGCTCCCAGTTGATGCCGATATAGAAGAGGCGGGAATCGGGCCCGATGACCGGCTCGAGATAGGGCTTGGGCAGGCTATGGAACAGCGTCGGCAAGGGCGTTTCCAAATGCCTACCGAAGCCGCCGAAGACGTTCAGGGCATGTCGGTCAGCCATATCC
>NZ_JBFUIF010000282.1:0-980 GCF_056402015.1 Allobosea sp. P4_C6 | reverse complement strand
TGCCCCCGGCGAACACGATTAGATCGGCCGTTTTCCCAGCGTCGCTCTTGATGCGCTTGAGTACGCCGCCATCCTCGACGGTGAGGCAGTCGTACTCTACGAGCATGGCGCATCGAATTTTGACGCTGGATTGCGCGGTGGGCCTGGAAGACGTCATCGCTAAGTCGCGGGACACTCCTTATCGAGAGGGGCGTTGCAGGGCTCACGATCAGTTGCGTGCGATCGGAAAAAATCGTCATCGTGGGTTTAAATGACCGAACAACTGCGCGACGCTCGTGTTTATCTACGATCTTTTTTGAGATAGAACCGCAGTTCTTGTTTCGTTCGGGAGCAGCGCATGGCACGCCGTTCAGGCAGCGCCGATCTTCCGCTTCATCATGGCCGCGTACCGGGATGGCTCGGGCAACGCATGTCGAGATTGGGGGCGGTCATCTGCGAGGCGATCATTCACCATTACGGTCGCGAGGAATTGCTGCGGCGGCTCGCGCACCCCTTCTGGTTTCAGTCCTTTGGCGCTGTGATGGGGATGGATTGGCATTCGTCGGGGATCACTACGAGCGTCATAGGTGCGCTGAAGCGTGGACTCGCCCCGCTATCCGGCGAGCTGGGACTACATGTCTGCGGCGGCAGGGGCCGCCATTCGAGGCAGACGCCGTTCGAGCTACAGCAGATCGGTGCCAGAACCGGGTTCGATGGAGACGCGCTCGCTAAAGCCAGTCGTCTTGTCGCCAAAGTGGACAGCGCAGCGGTTCAGGACGGTTTCGATCTTTATCTACACGGCTTCTTCGTCACGGATGACGGCCAATGGGTAGTTGTTCAGCAAGGGATGAACGGTGATGGCGGCATCGCTCGCCGCTACCACTGGCAGTCGGAGGGTCTGGGAAGCTTTGTCGAGGCGCCGCACGCCGCCATCGATGGCGAGAGCCAGGGCAGGATCATCAATCTCACCGATGCCCGAGCTGCCCCCTCCCGTGATGGCC
>NZ_JBFUIF010000281.1:0-985 GCF_056402015.1 Allobosea sp. P4_C6 | reverse complement strand
GCGCGGCACAGCCGCTCGTCTTCGATACTATCGCTATCAAGTGTAAGGAACGCCTCCATCAAAAAGGCGCGGCACTTACGATAATTGCCCATGGCGAGCATGCTGATGCCAACAGGTGAACGCTCGACAAAATAATTGAGAGCAATTCGACCCACCGACGGCTCACTCTTACTCCACCATGTCGGCCGTCTCTCGCATGCTCCGCACGAGCGGCGCCTCGCGCCGTTAGCGGGTTTCTGGTTCACGGAAGAACAGCTCCTGCCATCCAGCTTCCGTCATCGGGCTCTGGCCATCCGTCTCGTCGAACGCGATATCGGCTCCAGCCTCGACGCCGTCCCTTTCTGCATCGCTCAGCGGGTGGGCGCTGATATCGTAGCGCACGCTATTGCTGGCGCGTGTCTCCAGTTTCGCGATGCGCTGCGACAATCGCGTCATGGCGCCGGCCTCGCTGCGCTAGCAATGATGGCGGCATTCAACGCGGCGTCGGACATCAGCGTCACAGCGCGGCTGCCCGGCGTTTGATCGAGCCGGTCACAAGGCTCGGCATCTGAAAAGAGCGCCATCAGCTCAGTGTCGGAAAGCCCCGGAACATCGCTCCACCGCGCTTCCGGCAACTCAGCAGGCCCGGGCATCACGCCCATGATGATCGGATCGCCTCGCTTCACGGCCTCAGCCGCGAGCGCGTGCTCGTAGGCCTGCTGGAGCGCCTCCGCCGACCGCTCCCAGAGCACGAAGGCGATGGCTGGTCGATTGCCGCCGGCATACCTCCGCTCCAGCACCCTGAGGCGGCGTTGGAGGGCCGTCATGTATCCGCCCTCATCGCGGCGCGGACTGCTGCAACGGCGCGAGGGGCGTAGCCAGGCTGCCCGATYAGCTYGGCACWGATCTGCTCCGCCCAYTCGGGGGCGGCGAGCACCATCGCAATTGCGGCGTCGCGCGCGGCCTTCGACCGGTGATCCGATACGGGACGGCGCCGGGCCTCCAG
>NZ_JBFUIF010000280.1:0-986 GCF_056402015.1 Allobosea sp. P4_C6 | reverse complement strand
AGCTATGCCTGACGCCTACGTGACGGCACATCACCTAAGGGACATGTTGAACCAAGCATCGCTAGAGCAGCTACTGTTGTGGAGCAGTCAACCGGGGCTCTTGCCTCGCGTGCCGACCGGCCTCGACCGTGGCAAGAGTTGGGATCAGCTGAGTCTCGCTGCCTTGTCAGAGATGGTGGCAGGCCGCGATGCTGATCTCCGCTTCAGTGCCCAGACTGAAATGGAACGTCGACGGATCGGGCTCGAGATCGAAGCAGAACCTGCTCAAGCGAGATTGTTGTAGTCCCCGACCGTTCGTCGGCTGGAAGCCAAGCCCAGCTGGGCTGATCGCATTCGCCACGGTGTCGCTCGGCCGGAGTAGCAGGCTGACTTTTCTCCAACGTGTGGCGGCACGATAAGTCCGACCTCTTTAACGAAGCGCGCGCGTTCAAATTCCTCCGCGTTCGCCACGCGCCGGTTCGATTGAAATGTCATGGAGAAAATTGGGCAAGAGAGAGTTACCTCACTATCTGCCCTACCGCGCGAAACTTGCGCCGCCTCGTCGGCAGTCCCCAACTCGAGAGATCGCTTAAGCCATAGGAACGAAAGTTCAACGTCTGGGTTGAGCGGCCATGAGCCGATTGGTGATCCGCAACGACGATGAGCTGAACGCCGCGCTTGAGCGCGCCCATGATCTGGCGGGCTGCACTCACGACAGCGACGAAGAGCGAGAGCTGTCCGCAATCGCCGATGCCGTGAAAATCTACGAGGACACACTCGCCATGCTGAGAGGCGTAGAGAACAGGGCTGCGGCTGACCCTGAGCGAGACGTCCCGACTGGTAGCGGGTCGGAGTAAACGAAATGCCGATCGACAATCCGCCGCCGCCCGATAAGGCCACGAAAGCCGGAATAGGTGCGGTCGCGATAATCGCTTTCATCATCATGGCGATATTCTTCGGCTTCAACTTCTACCATGCCGACACGCAGCGCGACTTGAAGTCTGGCC
>NZ_JBFUIF010000279.1:0-1000 GCF_056402015.1 Allobosea sp. P4_C6 | reverse complement strand
GGGCAATGATCCGGCCACCTGGGGCTCGGTTTGCCGGCCCATGCGGCCGCCATGGGCAAGACCCCTCACGCTGAAAAGCGGTGCTTAAATTCGCGTGCCTCTTAGTGTCCCCCCGCGCCGCTGACCGAACATACGGTAGCGTCCGTCGATGATCTCCTTCGGGAGGTCGCGATGTCGCGTCTACGCGGTTACGCCATGTCGAACCAGGTTGCGGCTGATGGGCCACAAAAAGGGGACAACGTTGCAGTCAGCCTGTCTCTCTCGCCCAGCAAAAATGGTGACGAGTACCGCCACGCTAGTGGTCCGCAACGGAGCGCAGCGAGCTTAACCGCCCCGGTCGCTTGAGCGGCGAGGTATGCGCACAGGGCGCCAACAAGCTATCTGGCGGCCCAGAAGCCCAGAACGACGCCTGCCGCCGCGGCCCAGCCCAGCGTCCGTAGGGGCCGGGCCCGAATTTCATCGAGGAGCAGCTGCTGAAGTTCACTCACGCGCTCGCCCGCGATATCGAACAACTCGTTATCGAATTCGTTTTCCGCGGCACCGGGCGTGACTGAAGTTTGCATCGAAAGCGGGTCGCTCGCCGGGAATGTACCCTCCAACGCATCGTGAAGTTCGGCGTCACGGCCCTTATTACGAGCAGCCTGACGTTGCGCACGTTGTTCGATCTTCAAGCTTGCGACTGCGGGGTTTTCGGCGGGCATGCTGCGGTCTTTCTTCGAGGGCTATCCCGATAACATCGGTAGATCGCACAAGTTCCAAACATGACAGCTATCGATTTCCTGGAACAGTGAGTGAACTCAGGCTTGTCATCCCTTCCGGTCTGCCGCGTCAGCCCACGGTCCAGCGCGGGAGGCCAATGCAAGGGCCTTTGCCTCTGGAACTGTCATGGCTGCACAATAGCTGCGGAGCCATCGTGGGGTCGCCTCTTCGTCATGAAGCCATCGAAGTACCCTTCTTTCAGGGACGCCGATCAGCCGACTCAATTCCAAGGACGTTAGTC
>NZ_JBFUIF010000278.1:0-1005 GCF_056402015.1 Allobosea sp. P4_C6 | reverse complement strand
TGTTTAGTCCCGGCATTTGGTGGATTGGATCGAGGGTGAATCGTTCCGGCTCTGAAGTCCAGCGCTTGCAGATGAACTCGTAGGGCGTGAGGCCTTTGAGGGTCTTCAGGCGCCGGCCGAAATTGTAAGCTGAGACGAAGTCCTGGAGGTGACGATCGAGCTGGTCGTGGCTGTCGTAGTGATAGCGTTTGACGGTCGCGTCTTTGATCGTCCGGTTCATTCGCTCGACCTGCCCATTGGTCCAGGGATGGTTGATCTTGGTGAAGCGGTGCTCGATGCCATTCTCGCGGCAGCGCATCGCGAACATGTGGGTGATGTAACGGGCCGTGGGACCGTTGGCGTAGCGCGGCGGGAAGCGGAATTGGATGCCGTTGTCGGTCAGGATCGTATGGACCCTGTAGGGAACGGCTGCGATCAGGGCGACRAGGAAAGCTGAGGCCGTCACCCGGTTGGCGCTCTCCACCAGTTGCACGAAGGCGAATTTGCTCGTCCGATCGATCGCGACAAACAGATAGAGCTTTCCTTCGGCGGTCTGGACCTCGGCGATGTCGATGTGGAAGAAGCCGATCGGRTAGGACTTGAACCGCTTCTTCGGCTCCTTGTCGCCCTCGATCTCCGGTAGCCGGCTGATGCCGTGCCGTTGCAGGCAGCGATGCAACGACGAACGGGTCAGATGCGGGATCGTGGCCTGAAGCGCGTAGAGGCAGTCATCCAAAGGCAGCAGGGTATGTCGTCGAAAGGCGACGATGATCGCCTCTTCCTCGGCTGACAGAACCGTCGAAGCCGGCTGCTGCGGGCCCGTCGGCAGATCAGCCACCGAGGCCCGCTTCTTCCACTTCGCGACGGTCTTCTGGTTGATGCCGTAGCGCTTTGCCAGAGCCCTCAGGCTCGCTTGACTATGCTGTATCGCTCGACGGATCGCCTCCGTCGTTGTGGCGCTCCCGTGCAGAACCTGGCCCATAGTGCCTCCTTCCATCCGATGGAAAAGATCGCACCATCAAAACC
>NZ_JBFUIF010000277.1:0-1021 GCF_056402015.1 Allobosea sp. P4_C6 | reverse complement strand
AGGATCTGGAGAAGGAGAACGAGCGGCTGCGCAAAGCCGTCTCGGATCTGACGTTGGAGAAGCTGATCCTCAAGGAAGCTGCCTCGGGAAACTACTGAGCCCCGCCCGTCGTCGCCGGTGCATCGACCACGCCATGATAAAGTTCGGCGTGTCGGAGCGGCTGGCGTGCCGGGTTCTGGGGCAGCATCGATCTACGCAAAGGAAACTGCCGACGGGTCGCGTCGATGATGCGGCGCTGACCGCCGACATTGTCGAGCTCGCCACCCAGTATGGCCGCTACGGCTACCGCCGGGTCGCGGCCATGCTGGAGACCGCCGGTTGGGCGGTGAACGTCAAACGCGTTGAGCGGATCTGGCGGCGGGAGGGGCTCAAGGTGCCGGCCAGGCAACCGAAGAAAGGCCGTCTCTGGCTGAATGACGGATCATGCATCCGGCTTCGGCCGGAACACCCCAACCATGTCTGGTCCTACGACTTTGTCGAGGATCGCACCCACAACGGTCGAAAATTCCGCATGCTGAACGTGATCGACGAGTTCACCCGGGAATGCATTGCGATCCGGATCGACCGGAAACTCAAAGCCACCGACGTCATCGATGTCCTGTCCGATCTTTTCATCCTGCGCGGCGTGCCCGGGCATGTTCGTTCGGACAACGGTCCCGAGTTCGTCGCCAAAGCAGTGCGGGATTGGATCGCAGCGGTCGGCGCGAAGACAGCCTTTATCGAGCCTGGCAGTCCTTGGGAG
This sequence comes from Allobosea sp. P4_C6, assembly GCF_056402015.1. Taxonomy (NCBI): domain Bacteria; kingdom Pseudomonadati; phylum Pseudomonadota; class Alphaproteobacteria; order Hyphomicrobiales; family Alloboseaceae; genus Allobosea; species Allobosea sp. P4_C6. The sequence continues at coordinate 279 of NZ_JBFUIF010000277.1, read as the reverse complement.
AACGGCTACTGCGAGAGCTTCAACTCCAAGCTGCGCGACGAACTCCTGAGCGGCGAGCTGTTCTACAGCCTCGCCGAGGCTCGGATCGTCATCGAGGGCTGGCGTCAGCACTACAATACCCGGCGCCCGCACTCCTCGCTCGGCTACAAGCCGCCAGCACCGGTCGCTGTGGTCTGGCCGCCTACGAAAACCCAACCCGCTTCGCCGGCCATCTCAACCGTGGCCGACAAGCCCACCATGCATTAGATTAGAACCGGGCCACCTGATGGGGGCAGGCCA
>NZ_JBFUIF010000276.1:0-1023 GCF_056402015.1 Allobosea sp. P4_C6 | reverse complement strand
GGCAAGGAGCGCCTGGGTCGGATCTCGAAGATGGGCAACCCAACATTGCGAACCCTGCTGATCCTGGGAGCGACGACGGTGCTGCGCCATGTCCGCAATGGCGCGCGCGCCTCGATGTGGATGACGGCGCTTCTGGCGCGCCGACCGCCGAAGGTCGCCGCGGTCGCGCTCGCCAATAAAATGGCTCGGATCATCTGGGCGCTGCTGGTGAAAGCGGCCACACGCGGCTACGCGGCCAAAGCTCAAGAGCCATTCGCACTGGATTCTCGACTGCACCCGCCAGTCTGATTGAAATGATCACAACGGGGCACCGAAGCCCTCCGAATTCCCGGCGTCCTAGCGGCCTTCCTGTTCACCGTGGCCGTTTTGGGCTTCAGGGCGTCGAGCAGAAACACGGCATAGGTTAATCAAGCGGCTTTGACGGACTTAATCTTCGACCCGACTATGAGGGATGCTGATCAGCACCCTCCCCTTGCCCGCCAACACAGAGATCACCAGAATGCCCTTGAACGATTGGCGTCCTGCGTAGACGCGTGGCATTCTGACCGATGACAATTTCCGCGCCAGCTTCGATTGCCGCGGCATAGCGTGCCTTATCACCCAGCTGCTTTGGCACGCATCTGGTGCTGCGGCAGAGGCTGACACTGAGATGACACAGCCTCCCGGTAGATGCCAAACCAACTCCAGCAGCCAGCACGTTAGGAAGCGCTGTGAACGTTCCCGTCGTTGGACGCTTCGCCTTCAGGCGCGCCGAGCTCTGGGCTGACGGCGTGATCCATGTCCTCGGCGTTGCCCTAGGACTTGGAGCCGTCGGAGCTTTGATCATCCAGGTCGCGAACTGCGCTCCGCTTTTCGACTTGATTCCAGTTTCGATCTACGGTGCCGCACTGCTCGCCGTTCTCATCGTTTCGGCCACCTACAACATGTGGCCGATCTCGCCGCGCAAGTGGTTCATCAGGCGTTTCGACCATTCGGCTATCTACCTCCTCATCGCCGGCACATACACCCCGTTCCTGATGAAAC
>NZ_JBFUIF010000275.1:0-1026 GCF_056402015.1 Allobosea sp. P4_C6 | reverse complement strand
CCTACGGGCTGCACTGGTGCTTGAACATTGTTGCGACCGATCACGGGGCCGTATTGATCCGGGCCCTCGACCCGAAATATGGGCTGGACCAGATGCGAGCGCGCCGGGGTTCGACTCGACCTCTATGTTCGGGGCCCGGGCGCTTGGCCCAGGCCCTTGGCATAACCGCCGCTCACGATTGCCTTAGTTTAAGCGCGCCGCCGTTTTCGGTGATGGATCGCTCAGGCGAACCCGAGATTATCGCCGGCGTGCGGATCGGCATCTCTCGGGCCGCCGATCGCCCCTGGCGCTTCGGTCTGGCGGGCTCGCCGCATTTGAGCCGGCCGTTCCCGACGGGTTAGGGAAATGAGCGGCCGAGACGGCCAGTCAGTTAGCGCGAGTCGCTTGTTTGCTCGGTTCGTTGCTGTCGGCGAGCTCGTCGCGCTCCCAGCCGAAAACGCTTCGGCCGCCATATTCCGCCGAACGCCGCCACTCTTCGCGGACATATTCTTCCAGCGAGGGGCCTTCCACGAGGCCCTCCAATCGGCGGCTTTCCCGGTCGAGGCGCGCGATGGCGGCCAGCCGATCGTCCTGGCCTAGCTTTGCGCGTTCAACGGCCGATTTGAGAACCGAAATCGTCTGATCATAGATCTTGGTCGGAACGGCAAAAGGCTGACGGTCCTTGCCACCGTGAGCAAGCGAAAACCGGGCGGGGTCACTGAACCGGTACGGCGCTCCGTGGACGACTTCGGCAACCATCGCCAAAGAGCGTACCGTGCGCGCTCCAACACCGGGGACAAGCAGCAATTCCGAGAAGTCATGAGGCGCGCGATCGGCTGCAGCTGCGAGGGCACCATGAAGCCTTCGGGCAAGGACATCCTTCGGCCTGACGGCGTGGTGGGCGGGCATCACCAGATGAGGCAAGGCGAGCTGCGCGGGCGACAGCGCGGGCACTGCACGGCCTCGCTCCAAGGCAGTGTACTCGCGAACAATGGCGTCCGGTCCGACGTCACGAAGAATAGCGACCTGGCCATCACGGGAGGGGGC
>NZ_JBFUIF010000274.1:0-1033 GCF_056402015.1 Allobosea sp. P4_C6 | reverse complement strand
GATCAGCACGTCGGGCTCGAAGGAGGGGTCAGCCGGTCGATGGAAGGCGAAGGTGGGCGCTCCCGTGCGAACCTTCAACGAGGACGTGGCGCCAAGATGATCCGAATGGGTGTGGCTGAGGAGGATCGCGGATACCGCTCCATGCGTCGCGGCGATCACGTCGTCGAGGTGTCCATCATCATCCGGACCGGGGTCGATAACGACAGACCCGTCGCTGGTCTCGATGAGATAGGTGTTGGTTCCGTGATAGGTCATCAGACTCGGGTTGTTCGCGACGATCCGCCTGATGCCCGGCAGGACAAGAATGGCCTCGCGGCGGCGAGGCTCCGGTTCTCTCAGGAAGGCCAAGATATACGTCCCCTTCAATCATCTGGTGCCGAGGGTGGTCCGACCCCCAGCACCGCGGGAGCCTTCGGACCCTATGCCCTCCACTGAAGTGGACATGCCTAGGCCACACAATTCAAAGAGCGTTCTTGTGCACAGCCATGTGACTCGAATTGCATGGACGCGAGATAGCCTAAGCAGGGCCGGCGAAAAGCCCTGCACATGGAAACAGAAGGCCTATTGCACGCTCTTGGGTGTGCTGCCCACAAGGGGCCTTCCGTGCGTCCGGGAGGGCCAGATTCGTCTGCAGCCAAGTGCTGAACAAGCGGTCCAAAAGCAGATGGGGTGGATGGCTCCCGCTCCCGGCGTTGCGGCGCCACAATGGTGCTGTCACGCAGCACGAGCTTGGAGCGACCACGATGGAGATCACGACTGTCGGCATCGACTTGGCCAAGAATGTCTTCCAGGTGCACGCTATCAGCGGAACAGGAGAGGTTCTCGCCCGACGAGCGCTGAGGCGAGCTCAGGTAATGCCCTTCTTCCGCAAGCTCGCTCCTTGCCTGATCGGCATGGAGGCCTGCGGCACGAGCCATCACTGGGCGCGGGAGCTTACTAGTCTGGGTCATACCGTGCGGTTGATGCCTCCGGCCTACGTCAAGCCATACGTGAAGCGGGGCAAGACCGACGTCGCTGATGCGGAGGCGATCTG
>NZ_JBFUIF010000273.1:0-1048 GCF_056402015.1 Allobosea sp. P4_C6 | reverse complement strand
GGCCTCCTGTGGCCCGGCGCGGCGTCTGTTCAAACCCCGAACGAACGCTGAATCAACCGGAACGGTTGTGCAATGCGTCTCTAGCCTAGGCACAGCGTCCCGCCTGATAAGGGATGATGGGCCACCGCAGGGTGCGGACTGGACGAGTGCAGCGTAAGCGGATTCAACCTGTTCCGGAAGAAGGCGGGAGTAGCGAGATGGGCGACGTAACGATTTGGCAGTGGCTGGTCACACTGACCATGATTGGCTGCACAATCTGGTTCTTGGTGTCGACTGCGAAGCTCTGTCAGCGGCTGGCTTATCGGCGGCCTGGGTGGTGCTCGTCATCGTCCTTCCCTTCTTCGGGACAGCTATCGTCCAGAGCATGATCGCCAAGCGGCTATCTTAAGCCCATCGCCAAGCCTCTTTGCCTCTCGGACATGCCGGCGTCGCTTGCCGCTTGGCGTTGTGTGGGCTGAATAGCAAAACTATGGTCCCCCGCAGTTTTGCTCTGATCACCACCGCGCCCATCGAGCTGCTGGAGCAGTTCCCCGGCGCGGCGACCCGCGCGGGCTCGGATGCGGGTCGCCATCCGCATCAGCCCTACAGACCAGGGGTGCAATTTCGCGCCGCGTTGTGACCAAAACTTCTCCATGTCTCTGCTGGCGCTCGCGCTATCAGCCATCACCTACCGTTGTCGCTGGGTTTTCGCGCCTTCCTGGGGAGAAACAATGCGGCGCTCAGCCCGTGCCGCGCATCGACGCCGTATCTTCTCCACTGTCGCTGCCATGCTGGCCAGGCTGCGCTGCTCGAGCGCCATTGCTGTCGCGTGGGCGCGGTCATAGGTCGTCCAGTGCATCCCCTTCGGCTTGGGCGGGAATGACAGCGTGAGGTTGGGCGAACCGCCCAGGCGCTCCCGGATCCGCTGCGCTCGCCGCACCGATAGATAGCGCTTGTCCACGGGCTGCGATGGATAGGCGCTGCGCTTGCAGGACCGACAGGTGTAAGCCGGTCCGCCGGCATGGGACGAGCCGTATATCTTCGCCGCGTGCCGGCTGCATCGAGGACC
>NZ_JBFUIF010000272.1:0-1050 GCF_056402015.1 Allobosea sp. P4_C6 | reverse complement strand
AGATAGCCTGGGATAAGGTGGAGATCGGGGATGAATCTCGAGCGCACGATCACGGCGACCGGCCGGCGCTGCTCATCGTACCTGATCGCGCCATACAGGGATTCGTTCGGGCCGACCTCCAATACCGGCTGATGTCCAAATATCGCCGACAAGCTCGMCTGCGGATCGAGATCAATCGCCAAAACGCGAAACCCTCTGAGCGCCAAGAATTGCGCCAAATGGGCCGTCGTCGTGGTCTTCCCCGAACCGCCCTTGAAATTCATCACACTAACAACCTGAAGGGGCTCGTCCTTCGATCGCCAGGGCAAATATCGACGATGTCCGCGCGCACCTGCATCAAGAAGCTTGCGGATTTCGTGAATTGACTCGACGGAATAGGACCGCCTTCCACCCGGTGAAGTATTGCTCAGGTCCGGAAGTTCGGATGCGATCTGCCGCAAGTAGCCCTCTGTCACCCCGAGGAGCTTCGCAACCTCGGATGGAGAGAGATTGCGAATCCCCTTTTGAGCATTCGGAGGAAACGTGGTGAGGTGGTGGGCCTGCAATTGGGCAGCCAACATCGCGGACTGGCTCTGGATGAGCGACTTCAGCCCTTCCTTAACCACGATAGGTTTGGCAGCGTTTGTAACCACGGTCTCGAATCGCCAAAGGAGTTGCGAAATTTTTGCGGGATTGCGTTTTTTTCCGCAACTGACACGACTATGCCCGATTCGACGATTCGAGCAACAAGATAAGGGTTAACGACTGTTTACCAGCCTGCCCTAGATTTATTGGACGAGGCTACTCGCTTCCATTCAGGGCCTCAATTAGCCGCGGCTAATTTGCTTGAGGCCCTCTCTCAGCAAAGCCGCACCGCGCTCGACAGTGAGTAAAGTCGATCCCTGCTCAATCGAGGCCACACGCCGCAGGCTGGCTCTCGACTTTAGCCTGCCCGTTGCCAGGAATTAGCCGCGGCTAAATTCGCCGCGGATTAGTGGTTGCAATAGATTTCGGTGAAACGCGAATGAGGTGAGGCAGCATTCACGAAGGGGCCTGCCCCACCATATAGCC
>NZ_JBFUIF010000271.1:0-1055 GCF_056402015.1 Allobosea sp. P4_C6 | reverse complement strand
GTGCAGCAGAGCGCCGATGGCAGCCCGAGCATCGCCGCCGAACTCCGCCAAGACGGAATCGATTTTCCTATCAACTGGGGTTCGTTCAGGTGGCGTTTTCGGCACGGCTGATGACATGGCTTGCGTCCTCGGCATGAGAACATTATGGGAACAAACGGCCTCCGGGAGTCAAGCCATGAATGTCGACACCTTCTTTCTGCAGCCGTTCAAGACTCATCGGAAGAAGCTTGTGCCGGCGCAGCGCGTGCCCGCCCAAACAAGGCATCACGCGCTCAATGACGGCATTCGTCTCGGGCGCACGGCCGAAGGCGTGGCGGTCGTGCATGTGGTCGCAGACGACGAGACCGGGGAAGTCGCCTCGGTGGATGTGCTCGCGCGCCACGGCGCTATCCCGGAGGAGTTCGAGGAGCAGATCCGAGCGCTTTGACATGAGGGCTCTCGCCGATGTCCAATTCTCCGACGCTTTTCCTTCGGCGGACCTATCCGGACAGTGAGGCGTATTGGCATGTCATTGACGACGAGGGCGAGCGGATCGCCGTGATTGTCGACGACAGCGGGAACACCCCGGAACGCTGCGCGCCGTGGACCTGGGGCATCAGCGTCTTCGGCCTGCCCCAGACCGGCAATGATCGCGGGCGGGAGTGGACGCGCGAGGCGGCTATGGCCAAGGTCAAGTCGCTTTGGCTTGACTACAAAGCCCGCTACACGCCCGAGGAATACGAACGTTGGCGCCGCTTCATGCGCCGGCATGAGACGCCCGCGGGGCGGCAGGAGCGGAACGAATGATCGGGCGCATCGTTGAGCCGGCATGCCCCGCCTCGTGATCCGCAACGAAGAGGAAATGAACGCGGCGATTGAGCGCGCTCAGGAACTCATGGGCTTTACCAATGGCAGTGACGAAGAGCTCGAGATGGCGGCGATAGCGGCTGCCGTGAAGGTCTATGAGGATTCGATCGCGATGATGAGGGGCGTCGGCGACCGCGCGGCGTCAAAGCCTGATGAAGGTGATCCTACCGCCAACGATTTAGAATAGTGGGCCCCGTGCATGCTAAGGA
>NZ_JBFUIF010000270.1:0-1055 GCF_056402015.1 Allobosea sp. P4_C6 | reverse complement strand
GGTGTGGGAAGGATCAGGCCGGGGTCGATCAGCATCTTCCCGCCGGTCATGCCCGCGAGGCGGCGGTTGAGGGTCAGGTGCTCGCAGATGCTCGGTCCGTCCCCGAGATAGCTCCCCAGCCGATAGACAGGCGCGCGATAGAGGCACAAGCCATTGAAGGTCGACGAGCACGCGATCTCGCGATCGACGGTGAGCGCCCGCTGGTGCGGATAGATTCGCGAACAAAAGAAGCGATAATAGCTGAAGATATTGCCTCGACTCTCCGCCAGATCGTCCAGCAGCGTATCGAATGATCTGCAGTCGTCCTGAAATGCCAGGAGATCGTAATAATGGGGTCGCGACGTCGCTGACACGCCGAAAACGCCCGGCCGATCGAGCTTGGATGCGGCTTTGAGCAGTGCTGCGACGGAAGGCGGCCGGGCGATGACGTTGTCGATGTCGAGAACGCAGACGACATCGGGCTTGAGGTTCGAGGCCTCGCATTCCGTCTTGATCCGCTCGCGCCCGAGGGCCATCCGTTTGAGCCGATCGGGCTCGTCCGCCATGAAAGGCGTCGGCACCAGCACGAGTTGCCCGTCTGCCTCGGCATGTTGAAGCAGTGCCCGCGTCCCGTCACGCGAGCCATTCTCGCCAACGAAGGCGGCTACGCTCAATCCCTCGGAGCGCAACGCTTCCAACAGATCGAGGAAGCGCGGGATCGTCTCGGCACAATTCCTGGCCAAGGCCAAGAAAACAAAATCGCACCTCATTGTGGCGTCCCGCTCTCAGGCATCCGGGCTCCTGATGGCGATCAGCGATTTGGAGAGGAAAAGGACGTTTTCCGTCAGAATCCGCGCATCCGGGAAGAGCTCGGTGATCTGAGCCCGGTCGAGCATCGAGGTGCCTTCCACGATCCGCATGGCGTGGTCGAGGGAGGTCGCCTTGGCGTAGAAGCCGCGAGCCTTCGTCGAGACCAGGCGCCGCTGCAGCGGCTGGGGCAGCCAGTGCATCAACGGCGCGTTGCTGTGCGGGTCGAGAGGGAACCAGAAGTTAGGTGTCTGGACGTAGTAGCACGG
>NZ_JBFUIF010000269.1:0-1081 GCF_056402015.1 Allobosea sp. P4_C6 | reverse complement strand
GCGATAATACGTGAACGCCGTCACGCTGATGGCCCGGATCGCCTCCGCGACCGGGCGCCCCTGGGACAACAGCACGTCGACCTGCCGCAGCTTCGCGACGATCTCTTCAGGCTTGTGCTTCTTCTGCGGCATCGCGGGCATCCTCCAAAGGCTCAAAAAGCCTACTTCAGGGAGGGCCACTTTTCAGGGGGCAGGCCACCGGTGGCTACCATCGGTGGTCCGTTTGTTACGATTGATGGCGGTGAAGGGTGGCGACTTTGACGTAGCCTGGCCATTCCGAGCTTGAAGGGATGCCCGACACGACGCTTGAACCCGACGACCTCTACGGGGGCATCCGTCGTACGCTTGCGCCTTCGATCAATTGATCGCGGCGCTGACGGGAAATCCCGCCTGCCTTGCGCCTTCGATCAGAGTGAGCCGATCTTGAGCGTTATAGTTTCTCGTGGCGATTTCAGCTTCAATGTTTTCGATGAAGCGAGGTCGCATCCTCATGAACTCGTGAACACTCGCATTTGTCTCCTGCTGCAAATGAGCACGCGCAAATATGAGCGCAGCAACAAAATGATAATTCGCAAACCGCTGCATATTAGCGCGGCGGAGCCAGTACAAAGCACGTGTATTGTCGCCAATAAGGTAATAATTTTGCGCCAGTATCGCGATGTAATATTTTGTTTGATTGGGATTTCTGTCGACCGCCTCTTCAATCATCGCGACGCCGCGCCTTCTGTCGCCAGCTTGTGCCAATCGGCTTCCAAATTCTGCCAAAATTTCCGTGTCATTTGGATTCAGCACAAGGGCCTGTTCGCCAATTTGCAGAGCGGCGTCGGGCTCCCTGCTAAAGAACAGAACGGCCATAAGCGCCTGAAGGGCACGAACATTATTCGGATCGAGGCGCACGGCACGCTGGGCCGCCTCACGAGCTCGTATTTTCGCCGCCGGCGCCGCCTCCTGAGAATTGAACCCAAGCCGATCCTCGTCGAGGAAGAGATAGGCCAGCATCGCCCAACCCGTCGAATAGTCCGGATTTCGCGTTACCGTCTCTTTAAGGCAGTCCCGAACTAGCCGATGCTCTTCCCGTGAG
>NZ_JBFUIF010000268.1:0-1102 GCF_056402015.1 Allobosea sp. P4_C6 | reverse complement strand
CCTAGACCGTTAGGCGCGGTTGCGATTGGGATTCTTTGCGATGCCTTGTCGGACGAGCGATTCTTTGCGGCGGGACGGGCAGGCGTGTCCATGGACATAGCTCCGAATGGCGGCCTTGCTTAGGGGCAGGTTCAATTCGTCGAATGGCTGTCGTTCACGGGGAGGCGGCGATCACAACCCGCCGTCTCTTTTCCACAATGCTAAGCGATGCCGTGGCAACCAGGTCTGATTGTCCTTAGGCAGAAGTACCGCCGGGACGCGCGTTAATCCAAACGCATTTGACAGCGGGGGCGCGCCAGATTTCGGTCAATCCTAACGCGACGGTCGCTTCGGGCTCAATCGGGGCCGGCCCTATGCGAGGATGTCGGGCAAGTCGCGCGCGGCGCAGGCTGCCCTATCGCGGCAGGCGCTGCGATATATCGGGGATGATGGGACTTTGCATCCACTCGGCCAAAAGCGTTTTCATTTTAACCCCCTCGATTTGGCTTGCGCCGACACGCCAAACTCTGCGGGCCATTGAAAGTTCCGCGGCTCCCGTTTCGAAGGTCGCCGGGCATTTACCATTATAAGCGCCTCTGATCTGCACCGTCGCCACTTAACTAAGCCGTTCGCGTTTGATGATCGATGTGCCCTCGATGAGATCGTGCAGACGCACGTGACACGAAGGCGGCGCGGCGCCTGTTGAGGCCCATTGTCCAGAAGCAGGGCTGTGCCCTCGTCGGATAGCCACCGACAAGCTCGGCTCCGATGCCGCCGTCCTGCGGCAAGATCCTGCCGGCGATCGAGCATCGCGCAAAAGCGCCTCAACAACCGCGCTGAGAACTCACACCTGCCGCTGCGAAAGCCAAATGGACGATGCGGGACCCGATCTCCGGGGAGCCTGCAACGCTTCGTCTCTGTCTTCTCCGCCGTCCGGAATCTGTTCGTCCCGCCTCTCTCTCGTCGCTCCGCCCTCGACAACCATCTGCATCGTCCGCCCGCGATGGCGTACTAGAAGCGGTCGCCGATGTCGCTTCTTGACCCGCTCTGCGTTCGAACCCAAGCGGAGATATATGGCAGAGTGGTTTTTCCGCGACCCCGAAAGTGTGTAACGAGGAGGAAC
>NZ_JBFUIF010000267.1:0-1122 GCF_056402015.1 Allobosea sp. P4_C6 | reverse complement strand
TCGACGCCCGCTTGCTCAGCAGTTCCGCCAAAGCGCCTGGATCGGACCTCGCGCGGCCTTGAAAGACGACTTTTCCAGATTCATCGACAACGCAAACATCCAGTCCGACATACTGTTTCATGACGACCATCCCGTGCTCAGGCCGGCGCCGCTGCCTGCCGTCCATCACTCTGATGTCATGGCATCGACGGCAGCAATTACGTCATCGTGTGCAAGTTTGCCCCCGTGAGGCGGGGGATCTGGAGTGCGCCCCCTGAGGCGGACAGCGTGACGGCGAGCAATTGACCGGGGAGCCGGGCTTTCGAAGGATGGAAGCCCATGGCCCGACACCGCACCCCCAGCATCGAGTTCAAATGCCAGGTGGCACAGGATTACCTGGCAGGCGAGACGCTCCATAGCCTCGCCCGCCGGCACGACCTGTCACGCAACCTCGTCCGGATCTGGATCCAGAAGWTCGAGGCTGGCGCCTTCGACGACGAGGCAGTCGCCGCCGATACGATCGAAGCCTACGAAGCGCGCATCGCCGCGCTTGCCGTGATCCTTGATGCCTGGTCGCGCAAGGTCGTCGGTTTACGCCATCGGCCGCTCGATCGACGTCAGACTGACGCTGGCCGCGCTGCGCTCAGCTATTGAAAAGCGAAAGCCGCCACCCGGCTGCGTGCATCACACGGACCGCGGGTCGCAATACGCGGCTGGACGCTACCGGCAGGCCCTCGCCGAGCAAGGCCTCGTCGGATCGATGGGGCGTCGCGGCAATCCCTACGATAACGCCAAGGCCGAGAGCTTCATGAAGACGCTCAAGGTCGAGGCCGTCTATCCGATGGCCTACGAGACCTTCGAGGACGTCGCAGCCGACCTTCCGCGCTTCATCGATCAGGTCTACAACACAAGCCGACTGCACTCCGCGCTCGGCTATGTCAGCCCGCAGCAGTTCGAGGATCAACACGCCCGGCTCACGGTCAGATCCGCAGCCTGATCCTGTCTACCGGGAGGGGCGCACCCCAAATCGGGGGGCAATATTGCGCGCCGTTTGACAGTCCGACCCCCAGGTGGCGCTTGCCAGACGCTCGGCGAGCTCGCGAGAGCCGCTGGGCTTCGGCTATCGGCGGTTTATATTTACAC
>NZ_JBFUIF010000266.1:0-1123 GCF_056402015.1 Allobosea sp. P4_C6 | reverse complement strand
TGCCGGTCATCTGTGAGTCGTTTCCGAAGCAGCTCGAGGCTGCCAACAACTGCATTCAGGAGGTTGTTGAAATCATGGGCGATGCCTCCGGTTAGTTGGCCGACGGCTTCCATTTTCTGGGACTGATACAAGGCCTCGCGTGCCGTATCCAAAGCGATTTCTGCACGCTTGCGTTCGGTCATGTCGCGGGTGATTTTGGCGAAGCCCATGATCGAGCCGGAGTCGTTATAGATCGGATCGATCGCAACGCTTGCCCAGAAGCGTTCGCCGTTCTTGCGGACGCGCCATCCTTCGGTCTGAAATCCGTCGTTGGCGCGGGCCTTGGCAAGAGCTCGCTCCCACTCTCGTCTGTCGTGATCCTCCGGCGTGTAGAACACCGAGAAATGCCGACCAATGATTTCGTCGGGCCGGTAGCCTTTGATCCTCTCCGCCCCCGCGTTCCAGTTCGTGACGAAGCCTTTTTCGTCGAGCATGAAGATGGCGTAGTCGGTCACGCCCTGGACTAGGAGGCGAAATGACTGCTCACTTTCGCGCAGCGCTCTCTCTTGCTCTCTGCGTTCGGTCAGATCACGGGTGATCTTCGCATAACCCAGCACTTGCCGCGTCTGGGGATCGATGACCGGATCGATGACGACATGCGCCCAGAACTGGGATCCGTCCTTCCGCACGCGCCAGCCTTCGCTCTCAAATCGTCCCTCCGCCCTCGCCGTTGCCAAGGCCCGGCTCGGAAGGTCCGCCTCGATATCGGAGGCCGTGTAAAAGCGTGAGAAATGCTCGCCGAGGATTTCGTGGTCCTGATAGCCCTTGAAGCGCTGGGCGCCGGGGTTCCAGCTTGCGACCAGCCCTGCAGCGTCCAGCATGTAGATGGCGTAGTCGGTAATCGCATCCACAAGGATTCGATAGCGGCTGTCCGAAAGTTCGTTTTGTGGAGCCATGCCCAGGGACAGTCCGTTCAGCCAACACCGAAGAACCCGCCGAAAAGCGTTCGGTTCCACGACTTCGACATGAATTTTCCTGCGGATACGCCACCGTGCGCGGTGATCGGGTTTGCCTTCGCGCTTGGCGCATTGTTCGAAGGTGCAATCGAGCTACTTGCCGGCTGCATGAAGGCTTTGTCCAGGAC
>NZ_JBFUIF010000265.1:0-1131 GCF_056402015.1 Allobosea sp. P4_C6 | reverse complement strand
CTGCCGCTATTGAGCTTCCGAAACCGGCTCGCAAAGGACGAAGCGCACGAGAGCGTTCCGGTCCGGCTGTTCTGGATGTCGAGATTTGGCAGCCCAAACCGCGGCTCTAGCGGCTCAGTTTATGGCCGGCGCGTGCGGGTCTCCTTCAGAAACCGCTGGATCGCCTTGTTCGCCATCTCCCGTGGATCGTCTGTTCCGAGCGCAACAGACGCGACGACGAATTTCATGCGCTGGCTCTGGCGCTCCTGATCTCCAGCCGGCACGCCGTGCTCAACATAGCTCCAAGCTGCTGCCCAGGCCGACTCGGCCCGCGCCATAGCGCCCGGATCTTCAAGAATGGCGAAAGGGTTCGCTTCGTTCGTTCGCATCGATCACTGGCCCCCTATTCAACATGCGGGCCATATAGAAACCGCCCGCTGCACTGTCCGGGCTCCTCTACGCGCGGCTCGCGAAATGGTTCCGCTTCTAAAATTGGCTGAGAAACGGGAGCCACCGGAACCTGAAGCTTCCTGGTCGATTGAATCGCCGCAAGGAGGCCCAAAATGGCAGACGACAAGAAAAATTGCGGCCCGCAAGACCGATCATTCATCAATCTGTGCGAGGACTATGAGGCGCGTTATTGGACCGACAAGTTCGGCGTGTCCCACGCACAGCTTGAAGAAGCGGTTCGTGGAGCTGGCGCTTCTGTTAATGCTGTTGAGGCCGCGCTGCGTCGCAAGACGCTTAGTGGCGGAGCGAAGCATTGAGCGCGACGCACGACACACGCATGGATCCCCTAGATCCGACCACCGATGGACCCGATTTGGCGCTGCGCATGAATGCAGCTTTTCCAGGTCGCGATTGGGTTGCAATGCTGATGGAGCGTTCAGGGTATCCGCGAGATTATGTCGAGTGGCATCTTCAGGAGGAGATGGTCCCTCCGCAAGCACTGGTATCCGCTGCGAGCGAATTGTTATCAGAGGCCGGAACCTTAATTGCGCAGTGAGCGATACACTGGCGCTGGAACGCTGGCATCGTGCCCCTAGCCAGCAGCCTAAAGGTTTTTTTCCAGTTGAGCCGGCCGACATACGCGAAGGCCCCGAGTAGGCGGCCGATACGCCAGAACAGAAGGCAGGTTTGGCCCGCCTGAGC
>NZ_JBFUIF010000264.1:0-1136 GCF_056402015.1 Allobosea sp. P4_C6 | reverse complement strand
CTCCAAAGGCTCAAAAAGCCTACTTCAGGGAGGGCCACTTTTCAGGGGGCAGGCCATCGCTTGGGATGTGGCCAGGCGCTTGTGCGAGCGGCTTAGGACCTTGAACAGGCTCTATATCGAAAACCGCGTTCTCCCGATGAAGGCAAGGCTCTACGCCGAGCTGATTCGTCTCAGTTCGAGCTCGGACGATGGTGAGATCTCCATTTCGCCGCCCCCAACCCATGCCGAACTTGCCCGTAGAATTGCTTCTCAACGTGAGACCGTGACGAAACAGATAAGCGCGCTGGCGAAGGACGGCATCCTGCGCCAATCCGGAAACAAGATGATTATCGARCKCATCGACGAGTTGCGGCACCGCGTCAGCGGTTTTCTGGGTGACCTTCCCTGCGTGAGCCATCGCCCGCAGCGCCATTGCTAGCGAATGCGGACGCCTGCCGCCTGCGGAACTCAAACGCTGTGCTCCGGGATGCCTTCGGTTCGATAATTCAGGACCGGTGAAAATGGTCACAGACAGATTGCCGATTGGAATGTCAGCATCGATTTGGGTTGAGGCCCGCTACAATGGGCGTCAACCTCCAAAAGAGACCCATACTTTGGAGAGGACCGGGTTTGTGATCCGGCCTCTCCTTTTTTCTATAATTTCGGATTATGCAGTTTATGATCGCAAATCACTGCAATCATCGTTTCTCAAAACAGAATTCTCTGCATCAAAGAAATAAATAACTCCTCTGAATATAAAGTTTTGATCATTATTAGGTCGAATTCGACTGCTGTTACTAGGTCTCACGAGCCGTCCTGAGGAGTTATGCCAGAAAACGTCTCGACCAAGAGAGAATTTCGAGTTGCGACGAGAGCATTTGCGAGTGCGCTCTGGGCAATCCTCGTGGCGTCTGCGTATCTCGCGGGGGTGTCGGGCGCGCAAGCTCAGTTCGTCGCCGTCGTTGGAACAGGCACGGCGAAATGTTCACAGTTCAATGATTCCATCGTGGTTCGAGTAGAGGAAGAGCGCGAGTATTTCGCCTGGGCTCAGGGTTATATGAGCGGTATTCTGATTGGCGCGCCACCGAACGTCGACGATAATCTTCTTCTTATTCCTGAGGGGTTTCCGATCGCCGCGCAGATGAACTTCATGCGCT
>NZ_JBFUIF010000263.1:0-1140 GCF_056402015.1 Allobosea sp. P4_C6 | reverse complement strand
GTGCACTCCCGGATCGCACCGGTCCGGCTGTCCCGGAACCTCGCCCCGGTCAGGCCATTCGCGCGGTCGCCTTGCAGATCGACAATCTCGCTGCCGACATGCACCTCGACATTGGGCAGAGCCGCGATCCGGTCGATCAGATACCGGGACATGGTCTGTTCGAGCGGGCGTCGCGCCACGAGGTGCAGGTGCCTGACCTGCGGTGCGAGATAGGCGACGGCTTGCCCGGCCGAGTTTCCTCCGCCCACCAGGACGACCTCTTGCCCCGCGCAAAGCCGCGCCTCGACGGGCGATGCCCAATAGGAAACGCCGGCCCCCTCCAGCTCTTCGATATTGGGAATGTCCGGCCGCCGATAGCGGGCTCCCGAAGAAATGACCACGGTGCGGCAGCGGGCAGTGCCTCCGCTGCTGAGATCGATGGTGAACGGAACCTCCGCATCTACGCCGTGACAGTGGAGCATTTCGACGGTGAGCGGGATGGCGAGCTCGGCACCGAACTTCGCCGCCTGATTGAAGGCCCGCCCTGCGAGCGCCTGCCCGGAGATGCCGGTGGGAAAGCCGAGATAGTTTTCGATCCGAGCCGATGCGCCAGCCTGGCCGCCGAAGGCGCGGCTGTCTAGTACCAGGACCGAAAGACCTTCGGACGCGCCGTAGACAGCAGTGGCAAGCCCGGCGGGCCCGGCTCCAATGACCGCCACGTCATAGACCTTGTCCGGGTCGAGATCCGGCGTGATGCCCAGACAGGATCCGGCATCCGCATTGCTCGGGCGTCTGAGCACCGTGCCGTTCGGACAGATCATCAGCGGCAGCTCGTCGGCGCCGACGCCGAGCCGCTCGACCAGCTCTCGACCCTCGGCCTGGCATGTGGCGATAACGGTGTGGGGGTAGCCGTTGCGGGTGAGAAAGCCCGATAACTGGACGATGCCCGGATCATCCCGGCGTCCCACCAGGATCGATCCGGCGCCGCCGGTCTGCCCCGCTTCGATCAGCATGACGCGTCGCAGGATGAAGGCGCGCATGATGACTTCCCCGACATCGGCCGAGCCGATGACAAGGGCCCGCAGATGCGGCGCATCGAAGGGGATCGCGATCGCGCCAGCGTCGCCCGCCACGACCGACATGAGGGACGGACGACCCGAG
>NZ_JBFUIF010000262.1:0-1159 GCF_056402015.1 Allobosea sp. P4_C6 | reverse complement strand
ACAGCGTGCCGACATCTGAGCTGCCCGCGCTTATCGCCAGCACGCATGCAGCGCTCACAGGACTTGGCCAAGCTACCGCGCCGGGTCCCGAAGAAAAGGCTGTCCCGGCCGTTTCGATCAAGAAGTCGATCACGGCCGATTGGCTGATCTGCCTCGAGGACGGGAAGAAGTTCAAATCGCTGAAGCGGCATCTCCGGACCGCCTACGACATGTCGCCGGAGGCTTATCGCGCGAAATGGGGCCTTCCAAACGACTACCCGATGGTCGCTCCTGCTTATGCAGAAGCTCGCTCAAAGCTGGCTAAATCCATGGGCCTGGGTCAGCAGCGTCGGAAGACTATTGCGGCGCCAGCCGCTGCGAAGCGTAGCCGGGCTAAGGTCTCAGCGTGATTTGTGCACGGCGGGCGCTAGATGTGCCCGCCGCGGCTCTCCGTCTGGAGTGGACGGCTGCTTGGTGTGTGCTAAGGCGACCGGTCAATCAGGACCGGAACCGCAATGAGCCTCATCAAAGCCTACCAGATTGAAGTCACGTCCTCGACGTCGACTGATCGCCAAGAGTTCTTCGTCGCCGCCGCATCAGAGGAAGAGGCGATGACTGCGCTTGCTGTTAGCAGCATCCTCTTGCCTCAGCCGGTGCTGAAGCTGCAGCGCCGGCTCAGCGATTCAGAGATCGATATGCATCAGATCGGGCCGGATACGATTAAGCAGTGGATTTAGGTGTTGCTGCGGGGCGGGTTGGTCGCGGTCAGGCATTTTCTACCGAGTAGGATTTCTGGAGGCGGGATTACCGATACTTAGGTCCGGGATCGGGCGTCCAGAAATTTTTCTGGCGTCTTCGCGAGCAGCGGCGTCAGCACCAAAAGACCGCATGACTTTTGTCATACATTTTGGCATGCATACCCCCGTGACGACCCGCTCTCAGGACCGTATTTTTCGGTAGTTTCGCGTCGAAACGCCCCTTCCCCTAGGGAGCGCCATATAAATCAACCACTTCCGACATATTGATCAGCGGTGCCACAGGCTGGGTAAGTCACCCGGAGGAAGCCCAAAACCAGAGCGCACGCTCGGCCACCTCGCGCTGGTGCTTCAGGCGCTCGGCCTGATCGGGTCGACGGTAGCCACCCGCCGGGTCGTGGCCGCTGGCATCGACATCGAAGTGG
>NZ_JBFUIF010000261.1:0-1159 GCF_056402015.1 Allobosea sp. P4_C6 | reverse complement strand
CTGTTTGTGGCGCTCAGATTGAGACTCATTGCCGCTTAGATTCTGAGCTTTTGTATGCATTTCCAGAATGTTGAGGATTTCGTCAGCCAGCATCGATAGTTCGTCGGCAATGGGCTCCAGCACCTCGCGCGGAGCGGTGCGCGGAATCCTGCCAATGATTGAACGATGCAGGGCGTGGATATCCTGCCAGGTCGAAGGCCCCTGCCCGGCCTGATGAGCGGCAACACCCTCCTCCATCGCTGTCGCGATCATCTTGGCGATGTCCCGCCGGCAGATGGTGATGCGCTCGCGCACGAGCTTCAGTGCTCGCTCCTCAAGCCTGACGTCCTCGGCCGAGCTCTCAATCTCCGCGCACCGAACAACCAGCGGCGACAGATCGAACCCAAAGGCGAGCTCTATGTCCCCTCCCCTGCCCTTCCGAGCGTAGCGCTTACCGTTCGGGCTATCGCGGCGGATGATGAGGCCGGAGTCGACGAGTACCGCCAGATGGCGGCGGAGCGTCGCCGGTGACATGCCGTGTGCCCGCAGCGCCAGCTGCTGGTTCGAGGGGAAGACGACAAGCTGTTCGCCTGTCAGCACGGTTTCTGGGTGGAACGTAAGCAAGGCGTCGAGAACTGCCAGCGCGCGTTCATTCACGCCCAGCTGAGCCTTGGCCGTGCAAATGTCTCGAAACAGATTCCATTTATGGACCGCCTTCTCTGGCGGCCGCTCCTTTGCGAGCGCCTGGGTTGCCACATGGGCAAGCGTCAGCGTCCGCCGCCCAAAGGGCGTCGTTGAGATATGGGAGACCATTTTCCTTCACCTATCGCTAGGCAAAAGAAATCTGCTCGCCGAAACGGCGCCGAGCCCAAACGAGACTCTTGACGATGATTCGTGGAAGTGCGATTCTCAGTTTGCTGAAGACAGAGAAGGGCTTCCGGAACGCGTTTCGGGGGCCTTTTTCTTTTGCGCTTGTGCTCTCCGGGTTGCGGCGTATCCGCCTTTCCTATCCTTGCTGCTTCTGGTGCAGCTCAAACAGGCGAGGCAATTCCTTGAGAACAAAGGAGGCGAACTCCGGCGACATTTTTCGATCGACCGTGAGTGTTACCCGCTGCTTTGTCTCCAAAATCTTCGCTACTTCGCGGCCGGCGTGTGAAACCGCGATCGTATCGCTATGGGA
>NZ_JBFUIF010000260.1:0-1174 GCF_056402015.1 Allobosea sp. P4_C6 | reverse complement strand
GCTTCGAACGTCGAGGTCTACTTCTGCGATCCCAGGTCACCCTGGCAACGTGGCTCGAACGAGAACACCAACCGGCTCCTGCGCCAGTATCTTCCCCACGGAACCGACCTGTCCCTGCAAAGCCAGGCCCAGCTCAGCGCCATCGCCCGTCAGCTCAACGAACGGCCCAGAAAGACCTTGCTCTATCAAACCCCAGCCGAGAGGTTCGCCGAGTGTGTTGCGGCGATCAGTTGAGCCCGCCGTGGGAAGCTGACATTCCGATAAGGCCTGCAATTTGAGCAGCACGCGTTTCCCTGCACATCGGAGGGATCATGAATTCACAGTCGTTGGATCAGTCCACGATAGACAGGATCAACACAGAACACCTCATAACGACGGCACTTGCACCGGCAGATCTGATCTTCGTCTTCGGGACCAAGGAGGGTATCCCCGAGCGCATTGAGCACGCGAGCAAGCTATGGCATGCAGGCTTCGGTAAGTGGATGATCGTCAGCGGCGGCGTGACAATGGCATGCGCCGAGACCGAGTGTTCCATCATCAAGGCGGGGCTTGTTGCGCGTGGCGTGCCTGGCGATCGCATACTGGAGGAGCACGAAGCCACCAACACGGGGGAGAACGTCACCCTCTCAATGCCGATCATCGAAGCTGGGATCGGCCTTGATCGGATCACCTCGATTATCTGCGTTGGGAACCTCTGGACTGGGCGTCGCTACGCGATGACCATCCATCTTCACTGGCCCGCCCCAGTGAAGATGTTGTCACTCGTGAACCACTTCGGGACCCCAGCAGAGCGCTGGTATGAGAATGCCGCGCTCCGCGTGAGAGTTGTGCGCGAGTATGAGAAGATCGCCCCCTATAAGAAGCTAGGTTTCATCGCTGATTGGCCCTAATCTCGCGAGCTGAGAACGTCCGCGATGGGGGGTGGTCTCAATCGGTAATCGCAACACGCTACTTTTCCTTTGGAGATGGAGCGTGGGTGATGAAGCAGCGGCGGCGGATCTACTATTCGGCGGCCCAGCGGGCTGAGATCTGGGATCGCTGGAAGGCCGGCGAGTCGATGAGTTCGATTGGGCGGCGGTTCGATCGGGAGTCCTCTTCGGTGTTCTCGGTGCTTTCGCCGACGGGCGGCATTCGGCCTCCAGACCGGCGGCGGGCGCCGCGGGCGCTCGCGCTC
>NZ_JBFUIF010000259.1:0-1190 GCF_056402015.1 Allobosea sp. P4_C6 | reverse complement strand
CAATTTCAACTGGCAAAAGATCGATTGGGGGTCTTACGACGAATTAAGGTTGCCAAATGACACAGGTGGTGCGGCAACTCGGCGTCAATTTTGCCATCCTTCTGTCATTTCGTCAGTGTGGCGCGCGCGGGCGGTTCACGCGTGGGATGATACGGCCGGTTCGCTTTATGTAATCTGCGTACTCGTGCCCGAATGCTTCATTCATCAACTTTTCTTCCTCGCTCACGCGAAATAAATAAAGCGTACCAAACCCGACCAAGCCGGCGGGGCCGGCAATCCAGTTGGGTAAAAGGAGGGCCTGCGCAATCGCCCATAGCCAAAAAGCTGAATACATCGGATGGCGTACGTAAGTATAAACGCCATCAGTAACTAACTTGTGGCTCTCTCGAACGTCTAGAGAGACGGACCAGTTTCTCCCCAAGGAGCGGTGAGTGAGATAAAAAAGCAGCAAAGCCGCTGCTGACGCAGCTGCTCCCGCCCAAGCCAATGAGGGTTGGAACGCGTACGTTGCAAAACGCGGGAACCCAAAGGCTACATAGGCGAAAGGCAAAATCCCGAGGCCGGTAAAGGAAATGCAGAGCAAAATTCGCTCCTTACCTCCTCGCGCCGAACGGGAAATCGGTGTCCGACGAGAGCGCCGCTCATGAGGAATCCGAACTATGTACCAGCCAATCGCGAGAAAGAGGTAGATCGCTTTCGCTATCGAAAGGGTCATTTCCTTGCCGTCCCGCCTTTGAGATCGCAGGCAAAGTCGCCCGAATCGATCAATTGACCCTCAGTATCGAAATAATCCATAGCGCCTCGCTCCGATCGCGCAATGCACTCCGCCGGAAGGGGTCCGCAGGCTGTCATAAAGTAATCGTAGGGAGCCCGTCGATCGTTACCTCTCACAAATTGACAGTGCATCTTGTACCAGTTCTTCCGAATCCGCGGATAGCGTCCCGGTGCTATCATCCGTCTTATGCTGACATTCCGGACGAGGGGAGAGCTGGCCGGGCGAAGTTTCAGGTCTCGTAGCATCTCTGCGCCGAAAAAATTCATCACGTCGGAGCGAGCCCTGTAATCTACCCAAAGCACGTCAAGATTGGAGCTTACCCGCCCGATTGCGGCACGAAATCCAGAGCCCTGTAATCTACCCAAAGCACGTCAAGATTGGAGCTTACCCGCCCGATTGCGGCACGAAATCCAGA
>NZ_JBFUIF010000258.1:0-1192 GCF_056402015.1 Allobosea sp. P4_C6 | reverse complement strand
AATCATGTGAGCGCCTAAGATTGTCTTTTAGCAAAAAAACATGGCCTGCCGGAACCACCGCGCCGCTAAAGTGAGTACGCGCAGATATGCCTTCGAAAAGCTCAATTAACTCGCGAGGCGGGGCAGCTTTCATGCCGTTGATGAAAAGTCCATCCGCGTTTAGCTCGACCGCTTCACCTTCGAGCCCCACCACACGAGCGATCCGATTTATTCTAGTTGGGCCAAATACATCATAGTGAGCCGTATAGAAATCATTGATCTGATTGTCAGAAAGTTTCGAGAAGAAATCAGATTCACGGCGTGCGATACTAATTGTGTGATCGAGTGTGATCGACGACCGATAGCCTACTACAGACCAACGCTTGGTCCTCAAGGATGGTGACGCCGTAATGACGCTGCCCTGCGGTATCGTTGGTTCCATTGAGTCATTGTGAACAAGCGCTGCGATCGGGGCTGGCATGATTTATGTTCCTCGAACTAGAGCTGTCGCTCTTCTGCTGCAGAAAATGAGCACGAAAGACAT
Source organism: Allobosea sp. P4_C6 (assembly GCF_056402015.1). Classification (NCBI taxonomy): domain Bacteria; kingdom Pseudomonadati; phylum Pseudomonadota; class Alphaproteobacteria; order Hyphomicrobiales; family Alloboseaceae; genus Allobosea; species Allobosea sp. P4_C6. The sequence goes on along the minus strand of NZ_JBFUIF010000258.1, from coordinate 669 downwards.
CCAGCCTCTAAGTTATCGAAGCTTTCATTTCTTTTGACGAGGTGAGTTGAGAGATTTTCAAGATCCAACAGGGCTTGTTCTAGGGCTACCTTTTTGTCGCGGGGCAACACGTCTTTACCTTCAGGATCAGAAACAATTTCAATGGATGGCTGCATAACCGCTCCTCCTGTGCGTACATGGGTAGAGTATATTTCGATGCGCGGTTACGCAACCTGTTTGTGTGTTGGCTGTAAGATTTAGATTCGCTCTCACGTCTTCCGCCACAAATAGGTTCGGCGCCTTGCTTTCTCAAAGTCAGCGCGGTGGTCTGCCCCCATTAGTTGGCCCGGAGCAGTCGGCGCGGGTCGATGGCTATTCGCGCTTCGAGACGCTGCGCAAGGTCGTGCTGCCCTTGTCGGGGCCGGGGCTGGTCGCGGTCGGGCTCTTCGTCGTGACGTCGCCGGGAACGACTTTGTCGTCGCGGTGGCGATGACCTCCTCGGAAGCGGTCAAGACCCTGCCGGTCGCGATCTATGGCTATCTCGGCTTCTATGGCCGCGAATGGGGGCCGCTGACCGCCTCGGCGATCCTTTCCACCCTTCCCGTCATCGTCGTCTTCATCGTCTTCCAGCGCTTCTTCCTCGGCGGGATGACGAGCGGCGGCGTCAAGAGCTGAGCCCATGACCACTGC
>NZ_JBFUIF010000257.1:0-1197 GCF_056402015.1 Allobosea sp. P4_C6 | reverse complement strand
CGTTCTCTTCCACCACGGTCCCTGGTCGGCCCTGAGGTCGTGGGCGATGCGGCTGGCGAAGCGAGGCAGCGTGAAGGTCGCGAAGGTTGCTCTCGCACGCCGGCTCGCCGTCATCATGCATCGCATGTGGACCGATGGCACCGAGTTCCGTTGGTCAGCGACGCCGGTGGTACCGAAGTTCATCTCGCCGGCCGATCCGGCCGCACGCTGGACGGCAGCCCATGGCGGGCAGGCCTTCTTTGCCTATGCGACGAACTATCTGATCGACCTGAAGCACGCCGTCATCATGGACGTGGAGGCGACCACGGCCGTGCGGCAGGCCGAGGTCGGCGCGGCGCGGACCATGATCGAGCGCACGCAAGATCGGTTCGGCATCTGGCCCGAGAAGCTGGCCGCGGACGCCGCCTGTGGCTCGGCCGAGAACCTCGCCTGGCTGGTGCACGAGCGTGGGATCGAGCCGCATATCCCGGTGTTCGACAAATCCCGGCGCCGGGACGGCACCTTCAGCCGCTCCGACTTCGCCTATGATCACGAACGCGATCTCTACATCTGCCCGGCCGGCAAGGAGCTTCGGCAGTTCCGCCGGGCCTTCGCGGTGCCGCGCGACGGCATCGATCCTGAAGGCGTCATGCGCTACAGGGCGATCAAACGCGACTGCGACGCCTGTTCCATGAAGCCACGTTGCTGTCCGAAGGAACCTGCTCGCAAGCTTCTGCGCTCGATCCACGAAGGCGCCCGCGACATGGCGCGCGACATCGCGGCCACCGATGCCTACGTGACCTCACGACGCGAACGAAAGAAGGTCGAGATGCTGTTCGCGCACCTGAAGCGCATCCTCAAGCTCGATCGCTTGCGGCTGCGAGGACCATGCGGCGCCCGCGACGAGTTCCTCCTCGCCGCCACCGCCCAAAACCTCAGGAAAATGGCGAAGCTGATGCCATTGGGAGCGCCACCACTGCCGGCATGAGGGCGAAACGCCCTCTCACAAAACCACCTAGCCTCGCTCGGCAGCCTACCCAGAACCGACTTCTTCAACACAATCGGCCAGAAGCGCTTGAAGCTGGTCCGAGCGAGTTGCGCCATAAGCCGACTTTGGATCATGTGCGGAAAGCGGCCGGGCGGCCAAGTCGAGCGGGCCATCGGCCACAAACGTCGACATTGTCACGCCGAAAAGGCGGACGCTCCGCCGAAACGGAT
>NZ_JBFUIF010000256.1:0-1209 GCF_056402015.1 Allobosea sp. P4_C6 | reverse complement strand
GACGTGGCGACGGTCAAGGCGACGCTGAACGGCAATTATGACAGCCATCCCGGGCTCAATCTGGACGATCTGGCGGCGCTCGGCTCGGTCGGCGTGGTCGCAACCGACAGCGACGGCACGACGGCGCTCGGAACGGTCAATGTCGCCGTCTCCGACGACGTGCCGACGGTGACGGCGCTTCCTCCGCAAACGGCACCGCAGGTTCTCGGCAATTACGTCGTTCAGGCGGGCAACGCTGATTGGCGCGGACTCGACGGCACCGACAATCACGACATTCTTCTAACGGGATTTGTCGGCGCCAGTCACAACGGGACCGCAGACTCCGTCAACACAAATAACGGCAGCATCGGTGCCGGCAATCACTTCATCACGGGAGCGACAAACCAGAAGCCGCAGCCCGATGGTGTCCGGGTCGATTTCGTCGACAATCTTCAAACAATCGGGAGTGGTGGCAGTGCCACCTATACATACAGCGAACATTACCTTGCGACGTCCACATCGTTTGTGGTCGATCAGGTGCAGGGCGGTGGAACAGCGGTCATCTTCGTGCAGCTGTGGAAGGCCGATAACGATTCTTACCCGGGGAATTTTTCCGACGATCAACGGGTCGGCATCTCGTCGATCACCGTCAATGGTGCGGCTCCGACGAATTTCACGGCAGTTTATGAGGGCGGGACGCTCATTGGCTATGTGTTTACGGATGTTGCTGTCGGTGCGACGGTCGTGGTCAATGGCGCCGCCGACTTCAATCGACTGATCGTCCAAAACTACGACGAGTTTTCGTTCTCGAACGCCGCAAATCAACCCACGCAATTTGACAGCGGCCGTAATTTCACAATCTCCGGCGTCACAGCGACGATTCAGGTGGTGCAGCCTTTCGAGGTTCACCATGACGAGTCCGCCAATGTCAATAATGGCGCAGACCCCAATAGCGCCGATGACACGGCCGCTGCCTTACCGGCGGCTCTATCCGGTCGGATCGGTCAGCTCGGGCTTGTCGAGATCGGACACGCCGTTTCAACGACGTCGGCCTCCACCTTGTTCACCTACGCGGTTGGGGCGGATCAGTTGCCGTCCGGCTCGGCGATCACATATCGTCTCTCGACAAATGTCGCGAATGGGACATTCAACGGTGCCGATAGCGGTCTGACGACGACCAAAGGCAATGTCGCCATCCATCTGTATTCGGACCCAACAAATCCTCTGATC
>NZ_JBFUIF010000255.1:0-1210 GCF_056402015.1 Allobosea sp. P4_C6 | reverse complement strand
CCGCCACATTGACCGCCTGGCGCGACGACACGGGAGCCGCGGGCTTACTGGCAGAAGAGTTGGACCTCCCGCTCGACTCCGATGAACTCGTCCCGCTTCGCGACCACATGCTTCCGGCACAGGACGGTCCTCCACAATCAATGGAGGCGCAGGACACGAAGTTTGCGGTGTTTCGGCGTTTCGTTGAAGGATGGCTGTCGCGAAATCCGAAAGACAAACTCGTCGTTTTCTCCTTCTTCCGCGGGACGCTGCGATACCTCCAGAGGCGTCTGCAAGAGCAGGGCATTGCGACAGCACTCATACTAGGCGGTATGGGCGACGCCAAGGATGAAGAGCTAGCACGCTTCGCTGCCCCAAATGGACCAAACGTGCTCCTGTCTTCCGAGGTCGGCAGCGAGGGTATCGATCTGCAATTCTCGCGCGTGGTCGTGAATTACGACCTCCCATGGAACCCCATGCGGGTCGAACAGCGCATTGGCCGTATCGATCGACTCGGCCAGAAGTCGGATAAGATCACTATAGTCAGCCTCGTTATTGAGGGCACGATTGAGGAAACGATCCTCGACCGGCTCTACAACCGGATCAAGGTCTTCGAAGAGTCGATCGGCGACATCGAAGAGATTCTGGGCGAGACGGTCGACGATCTTGTTATCGAGTATTTCCGCGACGGTCTCTCTGACAGCCAAATGGCGGAACGGCTTGAGCAGAACGCGCTATCGGCTGCGCAGCACCGGCAGGAAGTCGCTCGCCTGGAGGATCAGGCGCCGGAACTTTCCGGTAGCATGGACTTCATCCTGTCCTCGATCCAGGCTGGACGGGAGGCCGGTCGATGGATTCGGCCGCAGGATTTACGCGACTTCCTTCTTGATCTGCTACTGGATGCCTATCCGGGAACGCGGTTCGAGGTGGACACGGACGAGCCTAACCTCTGTCGCATCACGCTCAACCCGGCAGCAGGCGCCGCTTTCGGCCGGTTCATAGAAGAATCCCGCCCACAGCGAGGGACTCGCCTTCACATACCCGGAGCAGAGGTTGCGGTCGTCTTCGAGCCCGGTCTGCGGATTAGGCTGATTCCGCGTCCGGAAGTCCTAGATGTTACCCATCCGCTTGTTGGCTTCGCCCGAGCCCTAGCAACTGACCGACAAGTACCGACGCAACCTGTGGCAGCGGTGGTGCTAGCAAGCGGTACTATAGACGCGCCGCCGGGCGC
>NZ_JBFUIF010000254.1:0-1227 GCF_056402015.1 Allobosea sp. P4_C6 | reverse complement strand
GGTGGTCTCAATCGGTAATCGCAACACGCTACTTTTCCTTTGGAGATGGAGCGTGGGTGATGAAGCAGCGGCGGCGGATCTACTATTCGGCGGCCCAGCGGGCTGAGATCTGGGATCGCTGGAAGGCCGGCGAGTCGATGAGTTCGATTGGGCGGCGGTTCGATCGGGAGTCCTCTTCGGTGTTCTCGGTGCTTTCGCCGACGGGCGGCATTCGGCCTCCAGACCGGCGGCGGGCGCCGCGGGCGCTCACTCTCAGCGAGCGGGAGGAAATCTCCCGAGGGCTCAGCACCCGCCGGTCGCTGCGCGTGATCGCTCGGCAATTGGGCCGATCACCGTCCACGGTCAGTCGCGAGGTTCAGCGCAACGGCGGGCCGGATCGCTACCGCGCGGCGCGCTCCGATCAGGCGGCCTGGGACCGGGCCTTGCGTCCCAAGCCGTGCAAGCTGGCTTGCCGACCCGGTCTGGCCCGGACAGTATCCGGCAAGCTGCAGCGGAACTGGTCGCCCGAGCAGATCGCCGGCTGGCTCAAGCGCACCTGCCCCCGGGAGCCACACAATCAAGTGTCGCACGAGACGATCTACCGCAGCCTGTTCATCCAGACCCGTGGGGTGCTGAAGAAGGAACTGCTGGACCACCTGAGGGCCCGGCGAACGATCCGCCGCTCCCGGCACGCCAGCCTGAAGCGGAACGGCCTGGGCCAGATCAGGGACGCCGTCTCCATCAGCGAAAGGCCGGCCTCCGTCGAGGATCGTGCGGTCCCTGGTCACTGGGAAGGCGACCTGATCGGCGGCTCCCGGAACAGCTACGTCGCCACGCTGGTCGAGCGGCATTCGCGCTACGTGATGCTGGTCAAGGTCGCCAACAAAGACACCGGGAGCGTCATCACCGCCCTGATCAAACAGTCGAAGAAACTGCCCGGCGAACTCTATCAGTCCCTGACCTGGGACCGAGGCAAGGAGTTGGCCGACCACAAGCGGCTGGCCCTCGCTTCGAACGTCGAGGTCTACTTCTGCGATCCCAGGTCACCCTGGCAACGTGGCTCGAACGAGAACACCAACCGGCTCCTGCGCCAGTATCTTCCCCACGGAACCGACCTGTCCCTGCAAAGCCAGGCCCAGCTCAGCGCCATCGCCCGTCAGCTCAACGAACGGCCCAGAAAGACCTTGCTCTATCAAACCCCAGCCGAGAGGTTCGCCGAGTGTGTTGCGGCGATCAGTTGAGCCCGCC
>NZ_JBFUIF010000253.1:0-1264 GCF_056402015.1 Allobosea sp. P4_C6 | reverse complement strand
ATGTGGCGCTCGATCTAGTCACCGATGCGGATCCGGCCCGTAGGTGCGAATATTTCGGTGCAGAAATCTCGAGATACGCCGGAAAGCTGTCTGGGTGGGCTATTTCGCTGAAGCAATTACCCCCGGACATTTCAAATTACATGAAACCGCGCAAACCGTGCATCGTCACACTGGCCACGATCGCCTTACTTTCAACGCCAGCTTCAGCCCAAAAGAGAACATTGGAAGGCATTGCCCGGTCAGCTAGCCTTTATGCTGCGATAGTTGAATTTTGCCCGCAGCATCAGCGCATCGACCTCGAGTTAGCGACCAGAGCGGCGAAGGCGATGGCCGATGCTGCCAGCGAAGCCTCGGGACCAGCCACGGGGCGAATGATGCTTGATCAGGAAATGCAGCGCCGATTCGATATTGTGCGATCTTCCGGAGCGGAAGCTTGGTGCCAAGCGCAACGACAGCGACCTGCGAATGAGCCCCTATTCTTAAAAGCGCCATAGCCGCCGCCTGTCGGCGGCAATCCCCCTAGGCAGCTTGAGGTCCTGTTGCCCTAAAGCCCGTCGCCTTCGCGACGGGCTTTTTCGTTCGGATCCAAGCAGGCGGAGGGGCAAAACCCTTCAGCTTGGAAACCCCAGAGAAAGACAAAAATCCAAGTGATAAGACGCCGCCCTTCCCAAACTGGGCTTTCGCCGGTGTTGCGCGCATCGAGGGGAGTTCGGCCGATCGCATGCTCTGGCTTCTAAGAGTAGCGAGCCCGACCAACGGTGACTCTAAAACCGAAGTGAAATCTCAGTTTGGTTTTAATTCGATTTCAGACTTGACTCGAGCTGCTTGCAGCGTGAACTTTGGGCGCCAGGGAGGATACCCACGTGCCAAAGACGGACCGCATCGGCGTAAATTGTGCGCTTTCCACCCCGTTCACCGCGGGCGGGGCCATCGATCATTCACTATTGATCGAGCATGCCCGTTGGGTGCTGGCGGCCGGGGCCGATGGCATTACGCTGTTCGGTACGACAGGCGAAGGTGCGGGGATCGGGTTGCATGAGCGCATTGGAGCCATGGGTGCGCTGGCCGGTGCCGGGTTTGATTTTCGCAGGTCGGTAGTGGTCTCGGTTACGTCCTCGACGATCGAGGATGCTGTCGCTCAGACACGCGCGGGCTACGCCTACGGCGCCAGAGCGATCCTGATCACGCCGTCCTTCTACTTTCCGGACATGCCGGAGGACGGCATCTTCGACTGGTTTTCGACCGTGTTCCAAGAGTTGGGAAC
>NZ_JBFUIF010000252.1:0-1291 GCF_056402015.1 Allobosea sp. P4_C6 | reverse complement strand
GATGTCGCGCGAGCGGCGGTCATAGAAAAGCCGCAAGCACTTTAGTCTATTCACAACTTGTGGACGAACCCGGGAGGCAGGCGTAACCTCGCCCGGCCGTTGAGAAGCGGTCGAAAGCCACCGGCCAGCGCCTGCCGCGGGCCGGACAACTGGTTAAGCGCCTGGAGGCCGCCGGCATCGATCTCGGCTCCGTCACCGACGTGGTGCTAACCCACATGCACATGGACCATGTCGGCGGTCTCCTCGTCGAGGGAGTGAAGGACCRACTGCGCCCGGACCTGCGGATCCATGTGGCGGCTTCCGAGGTGAAGTTTTGGGAGGCACCCGACTTCACGCACGTCAACATGCCGGCGGGTTTCCCGGATGCCCTTCGTGCGGCCGCCAAGCGGTTCGCGCAAGAGTATCGCAGTCACCTGCGGCTGTTCGACGAGGAACACGAGGTCGCGCCAGGTGTCATCGTCCGCCGCACGGGCGGCCACACGCCCGGACACAGCGTGGTCCGTCTGTCCTCCGGCGGCGACCGACTGACGTTCGCCGGTGACGCCGTTTTCGCTGTCGGGTTCGAACATCCTGACTGGTATAACGGCTTCGAGCATGACCCCGAGGAAGCAGCCCGCGTTCGCCAGCGTCTTCTGACGGAGCTGGCGGGGACCGGCGAACAGCTCGTGGCCACCCACCTCCCGTTTCCGTCCGTCGGTCGGGTCGCGGTCGAGGGCAACGCCTTCCGCTGGGTGCCGGTCTTCTGGGACTATTGAATACCAGTCTGGCTCTCGGCCGAGCCTGGCTGCGCAGTTTCCAAAGCCATGTGGCTCGGCCCACAACCCGACCTCGTCGAGGTCGACACCCTAAGATTGATCGAACCGCGCGCCGAATCGGCGGCCGCGCAGGAGGCATCTCATGAAAATCGTCATTATCGGGGGCACTGGCCTGATCGGATCGAAGACCGCGGAGCGCCTGCACAAGCAGGGGCATGAGGTCATTGCGGCCGCCCCGAATACCGGAGTCAATACGATCACCGGGGAAGGCCTAGCCGAGGTGCTCAAGAACGCCGAGGTGGTGATCGACCTCGCGAACTCGCCCTCCTTCGAGGACAAAGCCGTACTCGAATTCTTCCAGACGTCCGGCAAGAACCTCATGGCGGCGGAGAGGGAAGCCGGCGTCAAGCACCACGTCGCGCTCTCGATCGTCGGCACGGACCGTCTGCCTGACAGCGGTTATCTCCGCGCCAAGGTCGCTCAGGAAGAGATAATCAAGAAATCCGGCATTCCCTATACGATCCTGCGGTCTACGC
>NZ_JBFUIF010000251.1:0-1301 GCF_056402015.1 Allobosea sp. P4_C6 | reverse complement strand
GAGGGCAGCGCAATGATGGGCGAGCGGCAGGTTGCGCAGCAGGCGCTGTTCTACGAGTTCAACCTTGAGCGCCACGTTCCAGTCGATCATTTGGGTGCGCGCCATCGATCGCTTCGTCGATCTCTCGGAGATCCGCGCGCATCTGCGTCCTTTCTACAGCGAGACGGGACGGCCCTCGATCGATCCGGAACTGATGATCCGGATGCTGCTCATTGGCTACTGCTTCGGCATCCGCTCCGAGCGCCGCCTGTGCGAGGAGGTGCATTTCAACCTGGCCTACCGCACCAGCGCAGCGACGGCACCTTCAGCCGCTCCGACTTCGCCTATCATTGTCGGATTTTCAGATACACGCGTCTCTTGTCGGTACTCTCAATCAGAGTGAGCCGGCATGAACAACCAGGCAATGCTTCGTGATCATGCGAGCGCTGTCCGAACATAGGAACAGCGCGGCGTTGGCTATGTCGTCTGGCTCGATAATGTCGGGCAGGCATTGTCTCTGCTTCACCCCSTCGATGGCGCTATCGTCAAACCAAAGTGCGCGCTGGCGCTCGGTGACGACGAAGCCCGGYGCGATCGCGTTGACGCGGATGCGATCCCTGCCGAGCTCACGCGCGAGGGAATTCGTCAGCCCGATAGCGGCCGCCTTCGCCGTGCTGTAGAGTTGCAGATCCTCGATGCCACGCATCCAGGCGACCGAACTCGTATTGACGATCGAGCCGGATCCTAGTTCGCGCATATGCGGCACCACCAGCTGTGCGGCGAAAACGGCGTGGCGCAAATTGACACTCATCATCGCGTCAAAGTCCTCGGGCGTGATGTCGGAGAAGCGCTGGCGCTTGTCCTGCGCGGCGTTATTCACGAGCGCGAAGACGGGTCCGAAGCGCTCGCGCACCGACGCAATCGCCGAGCCTAGCGCGGCAATGTCATTGAGGTCGCAGGGCAGGAAGAGCACCTCTCCGCCAGCGGCCGCAAGCCGTGTTGCGAGATCGGTGCCCGCGGCCTCGTCGATGTCGAGAAAGGCGACGCGGCAGCCCGCATCGCTAAAGCCCTTTGTGTGAGCTGCGCCAATGCCGCTCGCCCCGCCCGTAATCAGAACGGTCCGCCCCAGCAGATCAGGATAGACGGCCGTCACGGCATCACCTGGCCGCCGCTGACTTCGATGATCTGGCCAGTCATGTAGCCGCTCAGCGACGGAGCGGCGAGAAACAGGAAGGCGCCGACGCAGTCCTCGGATTCGCCGACCCGCCCCATGGGAACTTGGCGGCGCATCATCTCCATCTGCTCGGCCGACGAGTAGCGTT
>NZ_JBFUIF010000250.1:0-1328 GCF_056402015.1 Allobosea sp. P4_C6 | reverse complement strand
CTTGCAAATCCGGGCTCGCACTGCGGCCCAAGCGACTGTTCGGGCTCCCTCTGGAACCGACGGGCGGGGCCCCATGCTCAGAGGCGGGCTCAATCACCCAAGGCCTGTACGGGCTCCCGTCCGTCGACAGCTTCCCCGGCTCAGAGCCGGTCGGCAACCGTGAGATACAAGGCCTGGTCGCAAGCGCGAGCTTGTCGGCACGATGTGTGGCGAGTGGCAGGTGTCGATCCGGCGGGCCTGTGCGGTCCTGGAATTCGACACGTCGAGCTACCACTACAAATCGTGCCGGCCCGACCAGGCCCCCCTGGCAGCCCGGATCAAGGCGATCTGCGAGACCCGCGTTCGTTATGGCTATCGCCGTGTCGACGTGCTGCTGCGGCGCGAGGGCTGGCATGTCAATCAGAAGCGGATTCGAAGGATCTACAATGAGTTAGGCTTGCAACTCCGTAACAAGACGCCCAAGCGTCGGGTCAAGGCGAAGCTGCGCGAGGACCGCGCGCCGGCGACGCGGCCCAACGATGTCTGGGCGATGGACTTCGTCCATGACCAGCTCGCCACCGGCCGCAAGATCCGGGTTCTGACGGTGGTCGACACCTTCTCGCGCTTCTCGCCGGCGATCGATCCCCGCTTCAGCTACCGGGCCGAGGACGTCGTCGCCACGCTCGAAAGGGTCTGCGCGAAACTGGGCTATCCGAAGACGATCCGGGTCGATCAGGGCTCCGAGTTCGTCAGCCGCGATCTCGATCTGTGGGCCTATGCCAAGGGCGTCACGCTCGACTTCTCGCGGCCAGGCAAGCCGACGGACAATGCCTTCATCGAGGCGTTCAACGGCCGCTTCCGCAGTGAGTGCCTGAATACCCACTGGTTCCTGACGCTTGCGGATGYGGAGGAAAAGATGGAGACTTGGCTCAGATACTACAACGAGGATCGGCCGCACGGGGCCATCGGCAACAAGCCTCCGATCCTGCTGCAAAATCCTGGCGGAGCACCCAGCCCACCGCCGTGATCGAAGGCCGGAAACTCCAGCCTCCGGCGATCCAGCAAATGGTCTCGGATCAGGGGCCAATCCGTTCGGAGGAAGTGAGCAGCGAGAAGAGGGTCGCACTCAACGGTCTCGGAAAGCCATTCGGGTCAAAGATATGGCAGACCAGACAGCAATAGCGCAAATAGCACCGGTAAATGGGTCGACGATCAGCCAGGCCAAAAGTCCAAGAGCCACAGCGAAAACGACGTCTATCATAGCCTCTCCCAAGCAAGCTGTGACTGCTATGGTATAGTTTGCTAGTGAGCGAGAAAAGGCGTCGCTCGAGGACGCCCGCCCTTTGCAG
>NZ_JBFUIF010000249.1:0-1345 GCF_056402015.1 Allobosea sp. P4_C6 | reverse complement strand
GCCCGTCACTGTATCGACCGATGCCACGGTTGCGCGACGCTGATTGCAAAGTCTGAAGATCTAAAACTAGGCGCATGGAGACTTAAACTGTTCGCTTAGGAGATGAGGCATTTGCCGCATCGTCCACATTGCCAGCGGGGGGGCTCACCAAAAATGCGTGGATCCATCCAGCATGGTCACAAAGTTGGGCAGTATAGGTAGGCAAGGCTTCAACAGCAGCAAATATGGCCGCGGCATCCGGCAAGCCGAGCACATGCGCCTTCAGCCGGCTCTCGACGGCCGGAAAACGCCGGACGACAATGCGCAGCAATTTGCTAAGCTGGGGAAAGGCGAGAGCGACCCTGACGCATCTTGAAAGCAGTTTCAGCACAAGCTGACGGATATGCAGTACAAGCGATCGCCAATTTATAGGCAAGATTTGCACCTTAGTATCATATGTCGATCCATTGTGCTTTAGCACATATCCACGGCTGGTTCCCATAGGATGGCTGCCATGAAAAGCCAAGGCATTAGCGGCTGCCCAATGAAATTTCTGATGTGGGGAAGGTTTGCGAGACTGTGGGCTCTAAAATTCAAACGAAATATCCGAAATTGGACCAACCAACTGGCGTTGAGTGGTCCGGCCTCAATCTAATGCATGGTCGGCTTTGGTCTTGACCCGTTTTGTGGTCCAGGCGCTATGCAAGCTTTCGGGCATCGGAAGCCTGGTTTGCAAAGGCCCTCGTGGTCAAGCCTCCGAGCGCGGTGTGTGACCTGTCGTGATTGTACTCCTTATCTCAAGGGCTCGATCCTGTCGCGGGCGTCAGCCGTTGACAGGAGCCAGAAGGCATTGAGGCATTCCGCGCGGAGACGAGGGTTAAAGGTCTGATATAGGCGTTGTCCGTTGGTTGCGGGAACGTGAGACCTCGATCTCGACGCCGTTGAGATAAGCCCATTGATCGAGCAGCCGACCGGCAAATTCCGGCCCGTGATCGACCGAAGGCTCCTCTGTCGGCCGCGCAGGCGCACCAGTCCGTCGAGAACCTCGGTGACCTGGTAGGCCTGGAAGTTCACCCTCGGAGCGATCGAGAGTGCCTCTCGCGTATGGCAATCGATCACTGTCAGCCGCCGAAGAGGCAGTCATCGAAGAGCCTGTCCGACATGAAGTCGAGGGCCCAGACCGCGTTTGAAGCGTCGATCTCCGATCCCGCCTCGAGGTAGCGCCAAGGCCCGCATTCGGCGTGGCAGCTTCGCGCAGATCGCTAATCCCTCCTCGCGATAGAGGAGGTAGGTCCGCTTGTGTTCACGAGCCAGCCCTCCCGGCGCAACAGGATGTGTAAATATAAACCGCCGATAGCCGAAGCCC
>NZ_JBFUIF010000248.1:0-1352 GCF_056402015.1 Allobosea sp. P4_C6 | reverse complement strand
AGGATACTTCTTCGCGAAGAATGCCATTGTCGGAAAACTCTAGAGTCACTTTGCCAAAGGCTTTTGGCGAGGGCCGTTCTGGTTCATGAAACGACTGAGTTTCAGCTTTCGATCGCAGTGGCCGCCCTGAAAGCAAATTGCTCTAGATCCGATATTGTAAAACTCATTCTTGGTGACCAACTGAACTGGGTTGGTCGAAAGCCTGAACTCTTGGGAATTGACTCGCTAGTGGTTGATTTGAATGGCGTGGTGGCGCGGGTTCGACCTGAATCTGACAGAGACCTTTCATTTTGGGAATGCGTCGAAGCGCTTGGAGTTGGCTCGCGCGTGGTTCATGCCCTTACACGGAGCGGGATTTTGCCGATCAAGCACGCTGGTAGCTTGGGGCCGAGCAAGCTCGGCATTACCATCCCGATGGCCTCGCTACGGTCGTTCAAGGACCAGTATGTATCACTTTACGACGCCTCAAAATCCCGCAGTAGGCAATGCACGTAATGAGAAGGGACCTGTTGAGGCAGGGCATTCTGCCAACTTTGTCAGCAGATCGAGCAGGAGCGACATTCTACCTGAGATCCGAACTTAGCGTCCTGAATTAGCGTATCCGATCGGTTCATTTGCGAACCCGGCCACCTTCTTAGGTGCTCGCTCGTTCGGCCAATCTCCCCGCGAAGCTGGACACCCGCAAGAACGGTCTGATTTCTGGCGCTATGGTGGGGTCGGCGCGATTTCGGGATGATGATCGGCCTCAGGCTGCCTGACGGCCGTCATTTTGAGCCGATTTCAGCGATTTTGGCCGGTTCTGGACAGACTCGCCCCATGGCCCTGTTCCGTTCATGGAAGATCAGCCGGTCGAAGTTGTAGGCGATGTTGGCCAGGGTCAGTTTTGCCTCGGCGCGAGCCAGGCCAATGGTGCGGATGAACAGGCCGAACCTGTTTTTCTGATGAGCGAAGACGTGCTCGACCGCAGCCCGGATGGCCGACTTGCCGGCATTGGCGCGCGCAACATGCGCCGGCATCGGCCGTCCTGTTGGCTTGCGGCGATGGATGCGGCTGACCAGCATCTTCGCCGCCAGACATTTCTCGTTCGTCTGTGACCGGTAGGCGCTGTCGGCCCAGACCTCTGAGGAGGTGTTCTGCGTCGTCACCAGGCGCGGCAACATCCGTCCATCGGCATGCGCCGCCGAGGTCACCGCGCTCTCCCGGATAAAGCCAAAGCGCCGGTCGATCGCGATGTGGGTCTTGTAGCCAAAGACCGGCAAGGCGATCTGCGGCAAGGGTGTGCCGTCGGGCCGATACCGGATCTTGCCGCCGATCTTCAGCGTCCAGCGCGCGTCGACGTCCTTCTGCGCTGC
>NZ_JBFUIF010000247.1:0-1353 GCF_056402015.1 Allobosea sp. P4_C6 | reverse complement strand
AGTCCGTTGTCGTACCGCAGACGATGGAAATAGCAATCCAAACCGGCCCGCCCGAACCCCGGAGCCACACCGGACAATGGCATAGGCTCATCAGGCAGGCCCGTACAAGGAGTGCGGCTGATACATCATAATTGAGAAGCTGACTGACTAGCGCGAGATAATCCGAACGCCATCTGGCATTCATAAGGAAGGCGTTGGCCGAGGCATTCGACAGCCCAACGGTCGTCGTCACGCACCACCGCCCCCCACCCGAACTTCATCGAACAGCGCGATCAGGCAGCCCGCTGACCCCGGCCTTTGCTTCTAACCTCAGCAATGTCGCCGAATAATTTCAACCAGATCTCTGGATCCATGGCCACGATCATGGATCACATGATTATCGGCTAGGACGGACGGGTGTTTTCGCAAACCAGGCGGGCTAGAGAGTTGCAGTCGCCCTCTCTGCTCCTTCGGAGTGTGGTCTGCTCCGAACACCAGATCCTCGAACAGGTTCGTTGTCGGTTATTCAAAGCCCCGCCGCCTTGGTCAGATTGACTCTGAAGCGGTCCCGGCGTCGTTGATAGCGACGGGTCATTTCGCCTGACGCGTGCCCCAGTTGCTTCTGAACATGCCGCTCGTCGACCTCGGCCGAGGAGGCGAGCCCGGCGCGCAGCGAGTGGCCTGCGAATTTCCCCGCTCGTTCTCCCTCGGAGAGATCGCCGCGAACGCCGGCGGCGAGGGCGGTGCGCTTCACCAGACGGGCGACCTCCCGGTCATTCAGGCGCTGGGGACCAACGGACTGACCCTGGCCGGTAACGCGCCGAAACAACGGACCGTGCGCGATCCTGGCGAGCTTCAGCCAGGTCTGCAGTGCCACCAGCGGGCAGGTGGCGTCGGCGGAGCCGCGGCCGACCTCGACCTCGCGCCACCCAGTCTTGCCGCGCAGCGTAATGACTACGCCCTTGTCTAGGATCTCGATCCAGCCGCGGCCGTCCTCGGTCTGGTCGCGACCGAAGTCGAGGCCGACGATCTCGGACCGGCGCAGTCCACCGGCGAAACCGATCAGCAGCATGGCTCGATCCCGGAGGCCGCGGAGTTTGCCGCGATCGAGCGTCTCGAGCATTGCGATGACGTCCTCGGGCAACACCGCCTCCTTCTGAACCGGCGGGCGGCCGTGGCTGTTGCGGATGCCGGCCATAACCGTGGCGATGTGGCGATCCGTGCGATCGAGGATTTGGCCACCCTGTGCGTAGTTCCAGGCAAGCGCGGAGAGCCGACGTTCGATCGTACTGACGGACGAGGGCCTACGGCTTGGCGTGGTTGTCCCGGATGCCAGGGCGGCGATGTAGAGCCCGACGATCTGCGGATTAGGGG
>NZ_JBFUIF010000246.1:0-1371 GCF_056402015.1 Allobosea sp. P4_C6 | reverse complement strand
ATTCAGTTGGCGCTGAATGGCCCAGTCAACTGAATCCTTCATAAGGGAGTACGTAACTCGGCGAGAGTATCGAAAGTCCGTAGATGATGCCGTGGGCACCTTAGTGCATGATGCAGATGTAGATTTTGATTTAGATCTGGCTTGGTTTAAGCAAAATCGATCCGCATTGATGTCATTCTCGATTATATTGAGAAGGAGCACGGAATCAGTACTTCGCCATCATTACAGAACAGCTCTCGCGGTTTCTCGTGAGGAGGATTTTTCGAGTTTAATATTAAGATTTATGGATAACACAGCTCTACCGATCTCTAGAGACGCTCGGTCGGCTCTTATGCTAAATTTCTACAGCTTTTGTATCATTAACATTGAGAGTCGGGGCGATCAATCTATACTGTTTCCGGCGCTTCGATCTGATTTGGCTACCCATTTAATTTCACAACGCATAAAGACCTTTGACGGACGTTTACTTGCACTAGTTTTCTTTAATAATACTGTAAAATGGCTGGACGATGTGGATTTTGCGGTCGAACGTGACGCAGCGACGATATATGACCTTTTTTACTGCCGGAATTCTGACCCCGGCGCTGTTCATTCCGTACGGTGCGATTACTCAAAGTTAGAGATGCTGTTGAACGCAACTTAGGAGCCTAATCGAAGTGATGACTAGCTTACGCTTAGAGCTTAACCAATTGACGTTACCGCACGCACCCAAGTTTGTGGAGACTGTGGACGGCTTCGAGGCCATTTACGAGAACTTCATCGCGCGTCCGGATGCTTATCTGACCGCCGTGAATGGCCGTCCGTTCGGCTTTCATTTTGTTTCATTGTTTCCTAATTATGAGACAAGTAACGACAAAGCTAGGCTCAAGTTGATACGAAATAGTGTTGAAGAATTCTCGCCAGACAACATCAGCATACACCTTGCAAAAGGTAATCTAGACGGCGTGGAGGTCGATAGGCTAATTCCAATAATCTATTGTAAGGAAAACCTCATAGAAGTCTGCTCCAGCGTGGATAAGATTCAGCAAGCTCTCGGTAGACCTCTTTTGATAGAGAATGTCGCAGAGTATTTTAAGCAACCAGGAAGCACCATGTCCTGCATCGATTTTATGCACGAGGTGGCACAAGCAACAAGCTGCTCTCTTCTGATAGATCTCACGAACTTTTACATTAATTGCGAGAATTTTGGCGAAAGCAGATCGGCATTGAAAAACATCAATGCGAGCTTTCTGGGTGAGGTGCATATTGCGGGGTACGCTACTGGGGGAGATTTTGTTCTGGACTCACACGACCAGGAATTATCGCCTCCATTGCTCGACTTGCTCGACGTATTTCTTGATACGTATTGCCCGCCCATCTTAACGCTGGAAC
>NZ_JBFUIF010000245.1:0-1376 GCF_056402015.1 Allobosea sp. P4_C6 | reverse complement strand
GACCGAGGTTTGTCACCTCTGGAATCTCGTGGCGGCCGACACGCGCGAAGGCGAGGTCTACGGGCGCCTCCTCGAAAAGCTGGAGGCCGCCCGCGAGGCGCTGGGCGGTCGCGTCTACGACGTGCTTGGCGAGCTTTTCGAAGGCACCCCGCTGAAAGACCTTCTCTTCCAGGCCATCCAATATGGCGAGCAAGGGGATGTGAAAGCGCGCCTCTTCCGACAGGTTGATGGCGCCGTCGATCAGACGCATCTGCTGGAATTGCTTCGCCGCCGGGCGCTGACCAATGACACCATGCCCGAGGCAAAGGTCGAGGAACTGCGGCTCGAGATGGAGCGGGCCGAAGCACTTCGCCTTCAGCCGCATCACATCCAGAGCTTCTTCGTCGAGGCGTTCCAGCATCTCGGAGGTCGCCTCAAGCGACGGGAAGATGGCCGCTGGGAGGTCTCCCATGTGCCGGTGCGCATCCGCGAGCGCGACCGCCAAATCGGCACCGGCGCGCCGATCCAAAAACAATACGAGCGGATCTGCTTCGAGAAAAATCAGATCAATCAGCAGCCGGTCGCGGCGTTCATCTGTCCTGGGCACCCGCTACTGGAGGCAGTGATCAGTCTCATCCGGGAGCAGTATGAACAGATCATGCGACAGGGCGCGATCCTGGTCGACGAAACCGATCCGGGCGATGCGCTGTCCGCGATCTTCCTTCTGGAGCACACGGTCCAGGACGGCCGCACGATGAGCACCGGCAAGCCGCATGTGATCTCCCAGCGGCTCCAGTTCGCCGCGATCAACAAAGCGGGCCAGGCGGTCAACGCCGGGATCGCGCCGCACCTCAACCTTCGCCCGGCCACGGCGGAAGAGGTCGGCTCCGTGCGCGACCTGCTCGACGAAAATTGGCTGACAAGCGAGCTGGAAAAAGCGGCCATCCGTTTCGCCACGGTTGAGCTGGCGCAGGCGCATGTTGCGGAGGTCAAGACACGCCGCCTGCCTGAGATCGAAAAGGTCGAGCAAGAGGTGCGCGCCCGGCTGAAGAAGGAGATCAACTACTGGGACTCCCGGGCCTTCGAGCTGAAGGAGGAGGAAAAGGCCGGCAAGAAGACGCGGCTCAGCTGGCAAAACGCTCAACGCCGGGCTGAAGATCTAGCTGAGCGTCAGAAGCGCCGGATGGACCAGCTCGAGCGCGAGCGCTTCATCTCATCTCAGCCGCCGCGCGTGCGTGGCGGCATGGTGGTCATCCCGCGGGGGCTTCTGGACGCTCGTCAGACACTGAGCATCCCGAACAATTTCGCTGCGGATACAGCGGCTCGTAGAGTAATCGAGCTTGCCGCGATGGAAGCGGTTATGGCGGCGGAGCGCGCCTTGGGGCATGCCCCTGTCG
>NZ_JBFUIF010000244.1:0-1381 GCF_056402015.1 Allobosea sp. P4_C6 | reverse complement strand
ATGCAGGGATCATTGAGAGTGCTGCAGGAAAGGTCCGCATATTGGCGCGCGACGAGCTAGAGGATGGCTGGGAGCCGGGAGGCGACACCCATTTAACGGTGTGGGAGTGCCTCCAGCACCTTGTCCGCAAGCACGAGAAGGACGGCATCTCGCACGACACCACCGTCCTGTTGAAGAAGATCGACGCGAAGGCCGCGGCCGTGAAGGACCTTGCTTACTGTCTCTATGACATCAGCGCCAACAAGCGGAAAGATGCGAAGGAGGCGACGGCCTACAACGCCCTGATCGCCGACTGGACGGAGCTGACGCGGCAGGCTGCAGCGATCCACGACACAAGCGGGGATCGTCAGATCCGGCTGGATATCTGAGGGGAAACGGGACAGTGGCCAAGAGCACGCGTCAATATGTTTTCGAGGGCATGGAGCTGCTGCCGGCAGCCCTCATTCCATTCGTCGAGAAGCGGCTGGAAAGCTCGCTCAAGGGGCACTGGCAGGTCCAGGTTCTGGAGAAGCTCCCGAGCCTGCGCCCCAATAGCAGCGGCGCCGTAGGTTGGGACCAGGCTGCATTGTTCAACGTTATGGACCGCCTTTGGTCCGAGGCGTTCAGGGCCGTTCTCGGCCGCRCCGAGCGGTCATGGGTGAACGAGCTTGGCGATGTCCGCAACAAGCTCTCGCACAATGAGCCCTTCACCTACGACGACGCCGAACGCGCGCTCGACTCCATGCGTCGATTGATGGAGGCGATCAGCGCGGGGGAGACTGCAGAACAACTCTCGAAGATGCGCGACACGATCCTGCGCACCAAGTTCACCGAACTTCAGCGTAATGAGGAACGCCGGAAGACACAACGCCTGGATATCTCGGTCGAAACCGTGGCGGGCCTGCTCCCGTGGCGCGAAGTGGTGGAGCCGCACCAGGATGTCGCGACCGGTGAATTCCAGCAGGCCGAGTTCGCGGCCGATCTCGCCAAGGTGCATTCGGGCAGCGCACCTGACGAGTATCGTGATCCGCGCCAGTTCTTCAGCCGGACCTATCTGACGGAGGGTCTGAGCGCGCTGCTGATTGGCGCCGCCAAGCGGCTATCCGGCAGCGGTGGCGACCCGGTTGTCGAACTGCAAACCAATTTCGGCGGCGGCAAGACGCACTCGATGCTCGCCCTCTATCACATGGCGGGGACGACGCCGGTCCAGGATCTGTCGGGCCTCGATCGATTGTTGGATGAGCATGGGCTCAGCGTGCCACAGGCCATCAATCGCGCGGTACTCGTCGGCACGTCGCGAGGGCCGCAGGACGTCCTCAATGCCGAGGGTGGTCGCAAGATCCGCACGACTTGGGGCGAGCTAGCCTGGCAACTCGGCGGGGCCGAGGCCTTCGACATGATC
>NZ_JBFUIF010000243.1:0-1392 GCF_056402015.1 Allobosea sp. P4_C6 | reverse complement strand
GCTGTAGACGGCTAAAGCGGAGGTGATTACGTCGCGCGAAAACTGGCGGTCGAGCCTTCGAGCAAACAGTGCTTTCTCGATGTACGAAAGGTCCTGCCGTTCGTTGTTTTCCTGTCCCTGAGCAATGACGAGTTCTTGATCTGTCAATGATCTGACGACAGCCTTGATAGGTCGATCGAGTGCCTTCGCAGCGCGCCAGCGGCGATGACCAAAGGCAATCTGATATTTGTTCGCCTTCTCTGGGTGTGGGCGGACTAAGATTGGGACTTGCTGGCCTTCCGCCTTGATCGACTGAACGAAGTTCCCAAAAGCCTCGTCGTCGATTTGCATGCGGTCGGGTACGAACGAAGGCTCAACGTCGGCAACGTCGATCTCCACGATCGTTTGGCCAGCAGACAGGCGACGCTCGATCTCTTCGGCGCGCTTGGTCCGTTCGCTCATCTCTCCAAGCGATTGCCCCAATGCACCGACAGGAGACCGTCGGCCAGTCTCCTGAGTTTCGATGTCAAGCGCAGCCATCAGCGGTCGCATCGCCTGTCTACGAGGCGTTGCAGTAGACTCGGTCGGCTGCGACCCTGGCGCTGGCAGATCGGCGAAGATCTTTCGGCTCATGCAGCCACCCTCCCCCAAGCTTTACGTATCATCACTTCAATTTCGCCGTTAACACTCTCCACCGACTCGAGCGCGCGATCGTAGGTAGATCGGGTGAATTGGTTACGTTCCACCTCGAAAATGGTCTGGTTCGTCAGGCCAGCGTCTGAAATAGCGGTGCTCTTCAGCATCGGATGATTTAAGACATGGTCGCCAAAGATGGAGCGCAGAAACGCCACCATTTGGTTTTGAGGACCGTCGCTCGGTTCGAACCGCGTGATTAGATATTTCATCCAGAGATAATTCGACGCTGCGCCGGCCTTACTGATTTCCTCCAAGAGATCACCGGTCATCGCTAGAAACTGGTTCATTGACATGACGTCGAGCATCTGGGGATGCACAGTGATTAGAACCGAAGTAGCGGCGGTTAGGGCCGACATTGTCAAGAATCCGAGCTGCGGAGGACAATCGACCACAATGACGTCGTAGGCATCCTGAATCTCGGAAAGCGCCTGACCGATGCGAGCGAAGAACATTGTGTCCCCGGGAGCGCGCCTCATGAGAGCCTTGGGCGTGTCGTGCTCAAACTCCATGAGTTCGAGATTGCCTGGGATAAGGTGGAGATCGGGGATGTATGTCGAGCGCACGATCTCGGCGACCGGCCGGCGGTGCTCATCGTACCTGATCGCGCCATACAGGGTTTCGTTCGGGCCGACGTCCAATTCCGGCTGATGTCCAAATAGCGCCGACAAGCTCGCCTGCGGATCGAGATCAATCGCCAAAACGCGATACCCTCTGAGC
>NZ_JBFUIF010000242.1:0-1416 GCF_056402015.1 Allobosea sp. P4_C6 | reverse complement strand
ACAGCCTCTAGCCCTTGACGCCCGCGAGCATGACGCCGCGCACGATGTAGCGTTGGAAGAACAGGAAAATCATCAGCGTCGGGATCGTCGCGAGCGAGGCCCCCGTCATGATCAGTTCCCACTGGATGGATTGCTCGACGGCGAAGCTCGATAAGCCCACCGGGAGCGTGTAGAGCGCGGTATCGGTGGTCACGATCAGCGGCCAGAAGAAAGCGGTCCAGTTGCCGAGAAAGGTGAAGATCGCCAGCGCCGAGAGCGCCGGRGTCACCAGCGGCAGGGCAACCTTCCACCAGATCGCGAATTCGTTCAGCCCGTCGATCCGCGCAGCCTCGAGGAAGTCATCCGGCACGGTCTCGAAGAACTGCTTCATCAGGAAGACGCCGAAGGCGGTGATCAGGCCGGGGAACATGATGCCCCAATAGGTGTCGACCCAGCCGAGCTTGCTCGCCATAAGATACCAGGGGATGACCAGCATCTCGGTCGGAATCATCAGCGTCGAGAGGATTGCCAGGAACACCACCTGCCGACCGGGAAAGCGGAACTTCGCCAGCGTGTAGGCGACAAGGCTGTCGAAGAACAGGCAGGAAAGAGTGACGATGGTGGCGATGCTGACGGAGTTCAGGAACCAGCGGCTGAAGCGACCGTCCGAGAGCACTTTGATGTAGTTGGCAAAGCTCGGTTCGGTCGGGATCAGTTTCAAATCGTAGACCTGTCCCGCCGATTTCAGCGAGGTGGAGAACATGAAAAGCAGCGGGGTCATCATCACGACGCCGCCAAGGAATAGCAGCGTCCAGGCGAGGATGCGGCCGGGGCGGATCGCGGAATAGTGCCGTGCCGGCTGGAAAGTTGGGTCAGCCATGTCAGCGGCTCCTCAGGATCCAGAGCTGCGCCATCGAAATGGTGAACAGGATGGTGAACAGCACGACGGTCTGCGCCGCCGCATAGCCCATCTGGTAGGACGAGAACGCGCTCTGGTAGATCATCAGCACCAGCGGCTTGGTCGAGTTCAGCGGCCCGCCGGGATCGTTGCTGGTCATGTTGTAGACCTGATCGAAGATGCGCAGGAATCCGATCGAGGAGAAGACGACGAGGAAGACCGTGGTCGGCTTCAGCAGGGGAATCGTGATGCGCCGCAGGAGCGCGCCCTCGCCAAGCCCGTCGATGCGCGCCGCCTCATAATAGCTCGTCGGGATGGCGCGCAGGCCAGCCATGAAGATGATGATCTGGAAGCCGAGATGCGCCCAGATCGCGGTGGCCATGATAGCCGGCAGGGCCTGCTCGATCGAGCGCAGGAAGGGCTGCGTCGGCAGGCCGACGGAAGCCAGCATGCTGTTGATCACGCCGATCGGGACCGGCTGGTAGAACCAGCGCCAAACCCAGGCCATTGCGGCCGCCGTGGTCAGATAGGGCAAGAAG
>NZ_JBFUIF010000241.1:0-1425 GCF_056402015.1 Allobosea sp. P4_C6 | reverse complement strand
GCCGAGGCCCGAATAGAGCGCCGAGAGGTCGCTCCCCATCGCCGAAAGAGCCTCGTTCACCAGCGACCGGATCGCCCGAAGCGGATGACCCGCCGGCACCCGGGCCTCCAGGTCCACGTAGCTGAAAAGCGCCCCTGTCCTCTCGTCCGTCCCGCGCATCCCGCCCCTCCCCAGCGCAGAGGAGTGAATCACGTCAAGGCCGGAGCCGCGAGCCGCTTTTTCAACAGCCTGTTAAGGCTCTCGTCTTGAAAACGAGCGGCGGTGAAAGTCGCCCGAGGGTTCGAATCCCTCCGTCTCCGCCATTTCTAAGTCCTTGAAATATAACGACTTGATTTCTACGTTTCCGAGGCGTTCCGTCACACGGGCCCGTCACAGTCCGGGATGCAAATCCCGGCCTCGATTCGGGGTGTTGAATGTACGTCGTCAGGCGAGCCGACCATTGGTGGTTTCGTAAGTCCGTTCCCATAGACATTGCTAGGATCGCGGGGGTTCCCGAGCTGCGCCGGTCGCTGCGCACCCGCGATTTCGCATTGGCAAAGCGGAGGGCGTTACAATTGCTGGTCAAGGTCGACGAGGTCTACGCGATACTCAGGTCGAAGCGACCTCTGAAGCCGACGCGCGATCTCGCGCTCGCCATGCTCGACGACGCGATGCGGCTGAATGCCGGTTCGCCCGATGGCGTTTCCCGGAAAGCGGAGTTCATCGAGAACGCTCGATGGGCTTTCGAAGGCCTGCCGGCAGACCATGCGCTTGGCGCAGACGAAGACCTAGATGACCAGGAATGTCCGGCTCCTTTCGTGACCAAAGCCGAGGCCCTAGGCATACTTCGTACGGAAAGGCCCGTATCCAGGGACAATGAAGTCGCGGTGTCTATTTTGGATGCCGTCGATCGGATAAGTTTAACCCACTGGACGAAGCTGTCCAAGGTCGAGCAAGCCCTGGACAGCGCCATGCTACAGCTTGCGCCGGATAGAGCGACAACCGCGGCGCCCTCTTCCGCCGACGAAATGATTGCAAAGCTTTGCTCTGTCCTCATGACGGCACTCGCGGCAACCCGCACGGCATCGCCACCTCCTCTCGACACGGTAGGGCTGAAAGAACTCGTAGCCAGCGAGATCAAAGCCGGCATCGCCCAGGCCGCGTCGTCACGCTGGTCCGACGAATTGCTCTCCTTGGCCGTCAGACGCTTCGAGCTTCAGGAAGTCACGAAGCTCACCGGCCTGAAACATGCCGAGGACGTGCCGAAGCGCCTGGCCAACTTTCTGAATTTCATTGGTGACAATCCGATCCGCGACATCACCCGCGATGAACTGAAAGATTATCGCGACCATCTCGATCAGCTGCCTGATCGTTTCCAGCTGCGGCTCAAAACCAATGACATCCGCAAGGCCATTGCGATCAACAAAAAGCGTCCGAAGCCATTTC
>NZ_JBFUIF010000240.1:0-1441 GCF_056402015.1 Allobosea sp. P4_C6 | reverse complement strand
GGGGTCGGTCATGCGCTCTCCGACAGGTGCTCGCGGAACTATTTCGGGCATGGCAACCAACATCAGGAGGAATGCGGCTGACGCGATGCCAGAGAGAACAGCAAAGGCGACGCTGTATCCGGCCCAAACCACGATAGATCCCGCTAAAGCATAACTCGACGCGCCGCCGATGCCTTGGATTGTGCCGATAAGTCCACGCGCCATATTATAGCGACCACTGCCTCGGACTGCACCGTAGAGAACAAGCGGCAGCAAAACGTCGAATAGCCCCGATCCAATCCCGTCGAGGATCTGGAAGCCGATCACCCAGTAGGGATCAGCGACAAAAGCAAACAAGATGCCGCGCAGCGGTACGGCGGCAAACGCGAGAAGAAGGAGCACCTTCCTGCCGACCGGATTGGACCGCATCACAAGGTAGGCCATCGGAATCGTCGTGAGTTGTGCCACCACGATCGCAGCTGAGGTCACTGCAGACTCGAAACCCTTGGCCTCCAGTGCGAGCTTCTGGCTTGCCAGAGCCAACATCGGCGCATTGGCGAAATGGAAGAGCGCCGTGCCGAGCGCGAGCAGCACAAAAGGCCGTTCGGTGAACAAATGCCGCCAGGCATAGGGTCGCGCTCGGCCGTCGTCGGTTTCGTCCAGGCCGCGAGCGAGTGCATGATCGATGCCGTGAGAGGGTATCGAAAGGACCGCGATCGTTGTCAGCATCGCGAACAGCGGAAGCATATAGAACACGCCGCGCTGACCGAAATAGGTGCCTACAATTCCGGCCGTCGCCGCGATGAAAAGATTGCCGAAACGGTCGAACGCAGCATTGCGCCCAAGCTGCGCAGCAATTTCCCGTGCCCCGAAGATGCCGAGCGTTATCGCTACGACCGTCGGTCCGAACACACCGCCCAGTAAAGCCATGCTGATATCGGCAACGAAGACCACCGCCAGGGTCGGGAAAGTCGCGATCGCCACTCCCATTAGCGCTAGCGCCCACGCACCCCCAACGATCAGGGCTCGTTTCGCTCGGGTGGCGTCAATGAACGCACCCAGGGGGGGATGAAATGCGATGCCAATCAGGCCGCTGGCCGTCAGCAGAGCACCGATCGTCCCTTGGTCCCAGCCAGCATCCGTCAACAGGAAGACATTTACATACGGCCCGAGCCCTCCTCTCAGGTCGGCCAGTAAGAAGTTTACCCAGTCCAGGCTCAGACGATAGGGCATCCGCTCCTCACGAGTCCGACATCAAATGTCGGGTTTATGAACCCACTCTTGGCGTGCTTGGTCGTGTCAGCATCCGAAGTTCTTGAGTGGTCACCGACAATCCCAAGATATGTTCGCACCTGCACGGGAGTACTTAATCGAAAGCTGCGGCTGGTGAATCCGCATCGGACCGGAGCCGCAGGGTTTTCGCATTCGCCAAGCTGGGCTCCGATATCACGCAATGCTCGCT
>NZ_JBFUIF010000239.1:0-1455 GCF_056402015.1 Allobosea sp. P4_C6 | reverse complement strand
GTACAACAGCCTGCCACATTCCGATCTGCCGGGGTTGAGCCTCATGAGCTCAAGTACTGTACCCAAAAATTCGGAGTGTCGGCTGAGCAGCTGAAAGCCGCCGTCGAAAAGGCCGGCGTCGTTCAGCAGCGGTGGCCCAGCTACTAGGCAAGCCCCTATAAGTCGAAAAGGGCCTCGCTCACAGAGCGCGGCCCGGTACGCGAAAGGCAATATTGTCACGTCGAGATGCTAGACGGCAGCAGCTCGGCCTCTTGCGCTTCAGCCGCGGGCGTAACCCCGATCATCATCGCCCCAGCGCCGCACCGTATTGTAGGAGACGGAAATGCCGCACTCCAGAAGCATCTCCGCCACCCGGCAAAGCTAGCGGAAAGCGGAAATACAGCCCCACGGTGGGCCGGTGGAAGCCGATGGTCAGCGGGGTCACGCACGCCCACCTCCACGGCTTCCCGCAATGCCGGAGTTAACGTGACAACGCCGTTCTGGCTCTGCCGCGTTTCCAGGAAGGGCATCAATGTTGCGGTCGTTGGTGGGTTGCCCCAACCATTCAAACATTTATCTGGGTACAGATCCCTTTAGGCGAGTAGCCTCCGCTGAGGTCAAGTACCCGGTACTTTTGAAGCCAATGCTGTCCTGGAAACGACGGATGGCGGCACGCGTCGACCGACCGAATTTTCCATCAATGGGTCCTTGGTAGTAGTTCAGACGCTGTAATACTTGCTGGAGCTGTCGTCGGTCCGCTTCAGACATTTGGCTCTCAGCGGGTAGGGTTCCCATTGAGGCTGAAGGCGCTGCCGAGGGAGGTATTGTTGCTGCCTGTCCCCGCTCCGCTGTCGCGGTTGGGCTTGGCGACGTGGCAGGGAACGCCGCGGGCTGGTTGGACTGTGCGCTCACAGGTGGGGGGGAGGACGGTCTGAGCGGAGGCGCGGGCGCCGGAGGCGGAGCACTGGCCTGAGGCGCGGGCGCTAGAGGCGGAACACTAGCCTGAGGTGCAGGCGGGGGTGCGCCGGGCAGACCCGACGGAGCAACAGTCTGCGAGCTTTCGTGGAACGTCCAGTAAGCCATACCGGCGACTAAGAGTGCGACGACAGCGAGGCCCGAGGTCAAGCTCGTCTTCAGGCCCATCGGCAGGACTCCTTGCTTGGTTTCTTGCGACAACGGCCACATGAGGCCACGACCCGTTCAACCAGACCATACCCCATTGCCTATGGAGCTGATCCGAGATTATTTGCTGAATCGCCGGAGGATAGATCGTGTAGCAAATCCATCGGCTTGGTCTGCGATTGAGGCTCACCAGCCCCCGTAATAGGCGGGGTAGCGGTGATGCTTGTACCACCCGCGATGATGAGCGCGATTCCAGCCATAGTGGCGGCGGGGGCCATGGCGATACATGTTGTAATGCCCATGGCCGTGATGCCATCCATGTGGCTTGGCTTGCGCCTCGCCGCTGGTGCCACC
>NZ_JBFUIF010000238.1:0-1458 GCF_056402015.1 Allobosea sp. P4_C6 | reverse complement strand
GCCTAGCCGTGGGCGGACTTCGACCTCGCGCCGATACCGTTCTCTAACGGGTCAAGGTCTGGCTGCTTGGTCCTGAGCGGTTGATGCGTTGGGTGCCTGCGTTCTCTGCGTGCTCATCGGCACTTGATGGGGTCAGCTGGGTGCAAAGTGGCTTGGTTGAAAGCGCAGTCGGCCGACATGATCGGCGGCATGCTACGGAATCGGCGCCATCACCTGCTCCCTCCCTCGGGCGTCGCTCCCGCTTGGGAGCTCGTTGCGGCCTCCTGTCTCGTCTGCTTCTGCCTGGCTCTGATTGTCAGGCGGGCCGGAATTCGGTGCCATGCCGCAGCATGGCGTGCATGATAATGGCGAGACGGCGGGCGAGCGCGATCCGCGCCTTGCGTATTGTCGAGCGCCTGGCAATGGCGAGTGCCCAGTCCTTCAGTTTCAGCTCGCCCTTGTAGCGGGTCAGCATGACGTTGGCGGCCTCATAGAGGAGCGTCCGCATGCGCTGGTCGCCCACCTTGGAGATGCTGCCGACATAGTCGATCTCACCGGACTGATAGCGACGCGGCACAAGGCCGAGATAGGCGCCGAGATCGCGCGAGCGCCGGAAGCGTGCAGGATCATCGACGGCCGCCGTGAAGGCCAGAGCGGTGAGCTGCCCAACGCCGGGGATGGTCATCAACCGACGACAAGCATCGGAGGCGCGAACGAGGCGCTTCATATCCGCGTCGATGGCAGCGACCGCGCCGAGAACCAAGTCCCGGGCAGCGACGAGGCCGCGCATGGCGCCGGCCAGGCCGGTGATGCCGTCGCTCATCCGCACGACCTCGTCGACGAAGGCCGGGCTGAGCCCACGCGGCAGCCGGACGCCGAACACCACGGCCAGAACCCGGATCTGGTTCTCCAGGGTGACGGACGCGTTGGCTGACGAGCTTCTTGCGGGCGACGATCAGCGCGCGGATCGCATGGGCCGGCAGCGACTTCACATGCACGGCCTTGTAGAAGCCGGTTCTCGCCAGCTGCGCCAGCCCACGCGCATCGTTGCGGTCGGTCTTGTGCGTCGCCAGGGTCTTGAGCGCCTGATAGGCCTGCCGGCTCTCGATGCAGACGACCGGAACACCAAGCTCAGCCAAGCCGTGGTAGAGCATCGGCGCCATCCGGCCTGTCTCGAACACCACCCGTGTGCAGGGCGGCGCTTCCGCCAGGGCCACTGCTATCGCCACCGCGGACGAGACGGCTTTGACCTCGTGCACAACCGCGCCGTCGCGATCAACGAGGCAGATGTGCGTCTCCTCCATCGAGACGCCAGCCCAGCAAAATACTCCATGATCGATCTCCTCTGTTGCAGCCGAGACAATCCTATCGGCCTCCGAAGAAGAGCAGCCAGACCGTTACTCCATGTTGAAAAAGTCGTCGTTGCCGCGGGTATGAAGTCCTGATTCAATGTTCCTTGGGCAGAGGGCAGCGCAATGA
>NZ_JBFUIF010000237.1:0-1477 GCF_056402015.1 Allobosea sp. P4_C6 | reverse complement strand
GAGCGTCTCGCCTGCCAGGTAATCCTGTGCCACCTGGCGTTTGAACTCGATGCTGTGGGTGCGGTGTCGGGCCATGGGCTTCCATCCTCCGAAAGCCCGGCTCACCGTCAAAGCCGCAGCCTGATCCTGTCTACCTACAGGGGCGCACTCCAAACGGGGTCTCAATGTTGCAGCGCATGTTGACAACCAACTATGGACGGTCTCACCATTCCGCTATAGTGGAATTCAGTGACTTCGATGGAGACCTGAACGTGGTAGCGTTTCGTAAATCCCGACGCAGCAACGTGCCTGCGGCATGAATTACCGGTGGAACTGGTCCATCCTCCTGCAGGAGCCCTATTGGGAGTGGCTCTGGAGCGGCGTGCAGTGGACGCTCTCCATCAGCCTGACCAGCTGGGCGCTAGCGCTGACGATCGGCGTCGCGGTGGGCATCGCACGCAGCCTCCCCAGCCGGAGCGCTCGCTTGGTGGCGGGTGCCTATGTCGACGTATTTCGCAACATTCCGCCGCTGGTCCAGCTCTTCCTGTGGTTCTACGTGATGCCCGAGGTGGTGCCTGACACGATCGGGCTCTGGCTTAAGCGTGATCTACCTTATCCTGAATTCAGCACGGCGGTCGTCGCGATTGGGCTATTCGCGGGGTCTCGTGTCGCGGAGCAGGTCCGGGCCGGGATTGAGGCGGTTGGCAGTCCGTTGTTGCCCGCCGCGCTGGCGACGGGCCTGCGCCCTGCGCAAGCGTTCCGGCTGGTCGTCCTGCCGCTCGGTCTTCGCGCAATCGTGGGGCCGCTGACCTCCGAGTTCCTGATCACGATCAAGCTGTCGTCGCTGAGCCTGACAATCGGCGTCCTCGAGCTGACGGCGCAGAGCCGCCATGTCGAGAACTATACCTTCCAAGGCCTCGAGGCCTTCACCTTCGCCACCGTCGGCTATCTGGTGATCGGACTGTGCGTGACGGCGCTGATGCACTTCATCGACAGCAGGATCGGCGGCGCAGCCCTGCGGAAGACTGCGACATGAGCCATTTCGACTGGGGCGTCATCGCTCGGTCCTGGAGCTTCCTCGCCGAGGGCATGGCGCTCAGCGCCCTGCTCGTGCTGGTCGCGACCGTGGGCGGGCTGATCCTCGGCTTCGGCCTCGCGTTGATGCGGCTGTCGACGCACCGGCTCATCGCGGCGCCGGCCGCGGCCTATGTCACCGTGATGCGTTCGTTGCCGCTCGTGCTGGTGCTGTTCTGGTTTTATTTTCTGATGCCGCTGGCAATCGGCCGGCCGATCGGCTCGCTGATGTCGGCGCTGGTCGCCTTCGTGCTCTTCGAGGCCGCCTTTTATTGCGAGATCATCCGCGCGGGCATCAACAATGTCCGCAAGGGTCAGACCGAGGCGGGCCTCGCGACAGGTTTGCGCCGCAGCCAAGTGATGCGCCATATCGTCATGCCGCAGGCTCTGCGCACGATGACGCCACTGGTGTTGAACCAGATCG
>NZ_JBFUIF010000236.1:0-1495 GCF_056402015.1 Allobosea sp. P4_C6 | reverse complement strand
CTGCGTGAATAGGTTGTAGGCGAGGCGGATGGTGATTTGGTTGTCGTCGGCGAGCTTCTGGATGACGGCGTAGTCGTCTGGGTAGTTCTGGAAACCGCCACCGGCGTCGATCGCACCGGTGACGCCGAGCCGGTTGAGCTCGCGCATGAAATGCCGGGTCGAGTTGACTTGATACTCGAAAGGCAACTTCGGCCCCTTGGCGAGCGTCGCATAGAGGATGCCGGCATTGGGCCGAGCCAGCAGCAGGCCCGTCGGATTGCCATTGGCGTCGCGGGTGACCTCGCCGCCGGGCGGGTTCGGCGTGTCCTTGGTATAGCCGACCGCCCGCAGCGCAGCACCGTTAAGTAGAGCGCGGTCATAAAGATGTAAGATGAAGACCGGAGTGTCGGGTGCGACGGCGTTCAGCTCCGCGATTGTCGGTAGGCGCTTCTCGGCGAACTGGTGCTCGGTGAAGCCGCCGACGACGCGCACCCATTGAGGCGGCGGCGTGACCGCCACTTGGCGCTTCAGCATGTTCATAGCATCGGCCAGCGTCCGCACGCCGTCCCAGCGAAGCTCCATGTTGAAGTTAAGCCCCCCTCGGATGATGTGGAGATGATTGTCGATCAGGCCTGGCAATGCGCAACGACCCTTGAGGTCGATCACCTTTGTGTTGGAGCCAGCATGAACCATGACTTCTGGCTCGCTGCCGACACTGAGGAAAACTCCGTCCTTCACCGCTACGGCGCTTGCGGTCGGGTTGCCAGGATCCAGCGTCGTAAAGCGGCCGCTGCGGAGAATGAGATCGGCGGTCATCGGGCGGGCTCCTTGGCCAGGGGATTGGGGGCCGGCCGCTTGGGCGACGGCGCTTCCGAATAGGCCCGAGAAGGCCCCGGCAGCGGCGCCGAAGGTGGTTTGGCGGCGGGTCGGGATCATCGGTCGCTCCATTCTTGACTTTTATCGCCGGAAGTTGGCGACGGCGGCGAGCCGAAGAGGTGCTCGCCGCATTCCCGCCGCAGCCATCCAGGGGTCAGCCCCTGCCCCGAAGCGAGGCGCTTTGCGATTGGCGCGATCTGCTCTCCGGCCAGGATACCAAGCAGGCCGACGAGCGCGACCACGGGCGGCGCGGGCGATCGGACGTTCAGCAAGCCGTAGACGACGCCTACCAGGAGGYCGGCTCCAAGCGAGACCAGATAGGGCTTCATCATGCCTTCCTGTCGAGTTGAACGGCAACGGTCGGCGACCGGCCGCTGCGCGGGGCCTCAGGCTTCGATGAAGGCCAAAAGGTCGGCGTTCAGCATATTCGTGTTCACGGTCAGCATGCCGTGACCATAACCGGGATAGGTCTTCAGCGTGCGGTGCATCAAATGCTTGATCGACTCGCACGCGGCGCCGATCGGCGCGATCTGATCGTTCTCGCTATGCAGAACGAGCGTCGGCACACCTATCGCCTTCAGATCCGCGGTTTGATCGGTTTCGGAGAAGGCCTTGAGGCCTTCGCAATAGGCCTTGGCGC
>NZ_JBFUIF010000235.1:0-1507 GCF_056402015.1 Allobosea sp. P4_C6 | reverse complement strand
GAAATCTCGGGCCCGGAACGCGCGCGCCTTTGCGATTTCGTCGCCCGCTACCTCAAGGCGATCGGAGATACCCGCACCGTCGTCGCCGATCCGGATGCTCGGTATTTCGGGACCAAGCTGGAGGCTGGCTCGCTCGTCTCCGACAACAATCCCCGCATCGGCCGGATCGACTTCGATCGCTGGTTCGCGACAGCTCCCCCGAAATAATGGCGCGTGGATGAGCCGATTTCGAAGCGGCTCATCCACCTTTATCGTGAAAGGACGATAGACATGATCAAGTCATTGGCGTGCCTCTTTGCGCTGACATCTCTTCTGTCGATTTCGGCATTCGCACATGACACGCCCGGAGGTGGCGAAGGTGCCAAGGTTACGTTGGTCTACGACCACGAGCTGCCTAACGTACCAGGCAAGAGCATGAGGGGCGTTCTCGTTGAATACGCTCCGGGCGGATTCTCGGATGGTCACACACACCCGGCTTCCGCTTTCATCTATGCAACCGTGCTCGAAGGGGCGATCCGCAGCCAGGTCAATGATGGCCCCGTCACGGTCTAAAAGGCCAGCGAGAGCTTCTCGGAATACCCAGGCGACCGTCACGGTGTCAGCGCAAACGCGAGCAAGACCCACCCGGCAAAACGGCTTGCCGTGTTCGTCGTCGATACCGCCCAGCAGGAACTGACCTTCCCGCTCAAGAAGTAGATTGCGACGCCGGACAGCCATCCGGCGCATCATCCCTCAGCATGACCTACCGCCAACGGAACTTCTTTCCATGCCCGGCGAAGACCACTTCCTGCCTTTGGTGCTGATCAACATCCTCGGAACCGCCGGAATCGTCGTGTGGCACGTTCAGGGCTGCGAACGTCCGACGGGTCGCCTGATCGTCCAGATCCTGTTCTTCATCGGCATGAGCATCGTGCTCTATACGGGCGGTATCGCTCCGCACCAAGCCGATGACGTCTATGCGGAGGGGCTGGCAGCGGTGCTTTCCAAGTCCGCCAGAATTCTCTGGTGGACCCATCTCGCCTGGACGATCATCGGCTTCATCCACATCTACGTCAGGCTTAATCGGAAGCCGCAGGAAGCGCACCTGATCCTGGATATGGCCGTCGCCGGCATCTATCTCGGTGTGGCGCTGTCGGTCCTGGGGTTCGTCTTCGGCCTGCCGATCGCCACCCTGGTTACGACCTCGGGCGTCGTCGCCTTGATCCTCGGCCTCGCATTGCAGAATACGCTAGGCGATGTCTTTTCCGGCATCGCGCTGACACTCGGCAAGGCCTATGCGATCGGCGACTGGGTCCAGTTGAGTGACGGCACTGCGGGCCGCGTCATGGAAACCAATTGGCGCTCGACCAACCTGCTGACCGGATTAAACAACATCGTCGTGCTGCCGAACAGCATGCTGGCAAAGCAAAGCCTGACCAGCTTGAGCCGCCCCGACGAGTCGCACCTCATAACACTAGGCGTGCGCTTCGCCGCGGGGCAAAGGCCGCGCATCGTCGAGGACGCGATG
>NZ_JBFUIF010000234.1:0-1523 GCF_056402015.1 Allobosea sp. P4_C6 | reverse complement strand
GTACAACAAGTGATGGCTGGCGCGCCGTCGCGCCGCTTCGGCCCTAACTCGTTCGCACAGCTGCGGGAGCATTTGGCGCTAGGCTTCGCTCTACTCGTGCTGATGGCGCCGGTACTGTTCGTCTTCCTGTGGGTCATCTCCCTGTCGCTCAAGCAGGAGATCGACAACACCGCATATCCGCCGGTCTTCATCCCGAGCGACCCGACCCTCGACAATTTCCGCACGTTGTTCAATGAGACGCCGATCCTGCTGTATTTCTGGAACAGCGTGCTCGTTTCGGGCGGGGCGACCCTGGCAGCGCTGATCCTAGGGGTGCCCGCCGGCTACGGCATCGCGAAATCAAAAGCGCACGGGCTCGCCGTGCTAATGCTAATCAGCCGGCTGACGCCGGGTCTGTCCTATCTCATCCCGCTGTTCGCGCTGTTCCAAGCGTTGGGTCTGGTCGGCACACTCTGGCCGATCGGCATCACGCATCTGGTGATTACCCTTCCGATCGTGATCTACATCATGATCGGCTACTTCGAGACGCTTCCAGCCGAATTAGAGGAGGCCGCGCGCATCGACGGCTGCTCGATGTGGCAGACCTTCTGGCATATCGCGGTACCGCTGGCGCGGCCGGGCATCGTCGTCGGCGCCATCCTGTCCTTCATCTATTCCTGGAACAATTTCGTCTTCGGCGCCGTCTTCGCCGGCCGCACGACACGCACGATGCCGGTCGCCGTCTACAACATGCTCACGTTCGAGCAGGTCTCCTGGGGCCCACTCGCCGCGGCCGCGATCGTGGTGATGCTGCCGGTGATCGTGCTCACCGTGGTGATCCAGAAGGACATCGTCGGCGGCTTGACGGCCGGCGGTGTCAAAGGCGGCTGAACCCCGCCTAGAGCCGACACGAAACCCGAACCTGCCGACTGGAACCAAAGATGATTGCCGATCTCAAGGACAAGGTAGTTTTGATCACAGGCGCCAGCACCGGCATCGGTTCCGCCGTGGCGCAGGGCTTTGCGGCCCATGGCGCGAAAGTCGTGGTCAACTACAACGCCAGCGCCGAGCAGGCGGGGGCGGTGGCAAAACTGATCACTGACGCCGGTGGTGAGGTTCTGCTCCACCAGGCCGATGTCACCGATACGGCAGCCCTATCCGGGTTGGTGGACGCGACGGTGGCGAAATTTGGCCGCATCGATGTGCTCGTGAACAATGCCGGTGCTATGCTCGGCCGTGTCCCGACGGTCGAGATGGATGACGCGCATTTCGAGCGGGTGATGCGCCTCAACTGCTGGTCGGTCTTCGCGCTCAGYCGGGCGGTAGCGCCCGTCATGGCCGGCGGCGGTGGCGGCTCTATCATCAACGTCACTTCGATCGCCGCGCGCAACGGTGGCGGTGGCGGCGCCAACATCTACGGCGCCGCTAAAGGCTTCGTCAGCTCCTTCTCCAAGGGCCTGGCGCGCGAACTCGTCGCGGACAAGATCAGGGTCAATGCTGTGTCGCCGGGGGTGATCGCGACGCCGTTCCACGAACGCTACTCG
>NZ_JBFUIF010000233.1:0-1557 GCF_056402015.1 Allobosea sp. P4_C6 | reverse complement strand
ATCAGCCGCAGCGCTTTGTTCACTCGAGGGCGGTCAGCGCGCACGTTGGTCTGACACCTCGACGCCACCAGTCCGGCGAGATCGACTATGATGGCGACATCTCCAAGTCCGGCGACACTATGCTCCGGACGATGCTGTACGAGGCCGCCCAGACGCTGCTTACGCAGAGCCGGCACTGGTTCTGGCTCAAAGCATGGGGCACTCGGGTTGCGCAGCGCCGCGGCATGCGGCGCGCCATCGTAGCCGTCGCCAGGCGACTGGCGGTGATCCTGCATCGCATGTGGGTCGACGGCTCCGACTTCCGCTGGGGTCGCGACCCGGCAGCCACCGTTCAGGCGGCCTGACCCCGACCAGCACAGGAGCAGCGACGGGTTCTGCCACGGCAGGGAGAGGTCCTCACGGAGACGGTGGCGAGACGAGATCGTAATGTCCGCAGCCTCTGCCGCTCGACGGCGGCAAGAGCGCCCGTAAGATTGGTCCGCCTCATCCTCTTACCCCATCATGGGGCGGCCATCGCGCCGACACCGGAGAGAAGCGCGAGCCCCGCGCGGCGACCTCATACCGAAATAACCCCCGAGCAGAACTGACCGCAGCTGAACGCGATCCGCACTGCCGTCATCCCCGCTGGTACAACCGGCTGTCGATCGGTGCTGCCTCTTGAACTTAAGCCGCGATAGGGAAGCGGACGTTCCGAGTGTCGAAGGAGGGTGGACCACTGACGCTGGCCAGCTTTCCGTATGCCGCGATCGCCCCGAAGTCGGAAATTGAGCCCCCGCATGAAGAGGCATTCTGACCCCGCGAGGCAGCGAAGCAGCACGAGCGTGAAGCCCAGCCAGGCCAAGTGTGGTGCGGGGCTGCTTCGTGCCTGTAGTCTGTGCTAGCGTCAATCGAGACGTTGATGAGCGATGTTCCTGAGATTTGGCTGAACACGAATGCGACTGCTCCTGCCTACGCCTCATCAATTGATCGCGCTTTTGCGTGGCTTACTTTTCCTTTTGGCCTTCGGCATTTTCACGCCGCTGGCCACTGCGCAAACCCCAAGCCCGCCTGCTGGCATCAGCAAGGAACAGTATGACGCCCTGGTCGAGGCGATAAGCCAGGCCGTCGTCGTGAAATTGAAGGCCCTTCCTGCGGGCAAGGTCGCTGCAACCCCGCCTGAAACAATCCCTGATGCGGCAGACGGTAGCGTCGAGTCCGAGGTCAGTGCATTTGTCGACCGCAGCAGCCGGGCGGTCGAGGCCTTACCCGAGCTTGGACGGCGGCTCATGGGGCTTCCGGCACTCGTCGTGGAAGCGGGCGGCGGTCGGGGACTTCTTGCCTTCGTCTCGATACTGCTGCTCTCGATCCTTGCGGCGCTGGGCGCGGAGCGGCTTGTCGGTAGCCTTTTCGGCAATGTTCAACGTCGCCTGAGCATGAGGGCCGCAGCGACGCCCGGGTTGACAGTGGCAGGGCCGCTCCTGGGCATTCTCGCAATTGATCTGCTGGGGTTGGCCGCCGTCTGGTTGGTCAGTTATGGCGCGATCGGCATCTGGTTTTCACGAGCAAGCGGCCAGGACA
>NZ_JBFUIF010000232.1:0-1560 GCF_056402015.1 Allobosea sp. P4_C6 | reverse complement strand
GTTGAAGAAGGCGCGGCTGGGCAGAGCGGTACCGGCAGCGTTCGGATGATTGATGGCGCTTGGTGAGCGCGATCAGCGTCGTTGGCCTCGGCCCGGGCGTCGCGCGGCTTCGATGATGATCGTTGCGGGGGCGTGTCGGTGATCTCGCTCATGCCGGTGTCGCCAACAGCTTCGGCAGGCGGACGAGGTTGTAGGCTGCTGCGGCGAAGGTGAAGGCCCATCCGACCCGGTCGACGCGGCGCAGCTTGGGCCTGTCGAGCCCGGCCACCGCCTTCATCCAGCCGAAGCCCTCCTCGATGCGCTTGCGGACCCGCTGGCTCGCTGCATAGCCGGGATGGCGGGTGGTGCGGCTGTCGATCGCCGAGCGGCCGCGGCAACGGGTCAGGTTCTGCGCTACATGCGGGCGCACGTTCATCGAACGCAGCTCGTTCACGAAGTCGGCCGCGTCATAGCCGCGGTCGGCCCCGAGCGTGATGGGCCGCGGCCGGTCGGCATACGGTTCGATCATCGCCAGAGCCGCGACCCGCTCGGCATGGCCCGACACCTTCGTCAGGCAGGCATCGACGATGAGGCCGGAGCGGTTCTCCATCAGGGCATGGCCGAGGAAGGCGAGCCGCGCCTCCATGCCGGGCCCCTTGCGATAGAGCTTTGCGTCCGGGTCGGTGGTCGAGGCGTGGGTCGCGTTCGAACGCTTCTCGCCCCGGAAGTCGGCCTCGGCGTTGCGCCCGCCCGACGCCGGCGGCGGCTCGTTCGGGCCGGAGCCTCTTCCAGGCTCTTCGACCGGTCTGAAGCTCTTCATCGACGCCCACGCCTGGATCAGCGTGCCCTCGACGCTGAAGTGCTCGCTCGACAGGAGCCGCTTCACACGGCGCCCCGCCAGCAAGGCCGACAGGAACTGCGCGGCGACGTCGCCGGCAAGCAGCCGGTCGCGGTTCTTCGAGAACGTCGAGTGATCCCAGACCGCGTCGTCGATGCCGAGCCCGACGAACCAGCGAAACAGGAGATCGAACTCCAGCCGCTCCATCAGCTGGCGCTCAGAGCGGATCGAGTAGAAGGCCTGCAGCAGCATCGCACGCAGCAGCTTCTCCGGCGCGATCGACGGTCGGCCGAGGCCCGAATAGAGCGCCGAGAGGTCGCTCCCCATCGCCGAAAGAGCCTCGTTCACCAGCGACCGGATCGCCCGAAGCGGATGACCCGCCGGCACCCGGGCCTCCAGGTCCACGTAGCTGAAAAGCGCCCCTGTCCTCTCGTCCGTCCCGCGCATCCCGCCCCTCCCCAGCGCAGAGGAGTGAATCACGTCAAGGCCGGAGCCGCGAGCCGCTTTTTCAACAGCCTGTTAGATTAGAACTGGGCCACCAAATGGGGGCAGGCCACAACGCTACAGATCACGATCCATGGAGCCCACCCAGACTGCAGGATCCTTGGCGATGACGCTGTCAATGATGGAATATGCCGCCATATCCCAACCCGCTCCTGCCTCAGCCGCCTTAATCGTTGCGGTCCTGACGAGGGTCGGATTGATGACCGGCCCCTTCAGGAGCCACCATACCCCACCATACC
>NZ_JBFUIF010000231.1:0-1571 GCF_056402015.1 Allobosea sp. P4_C6 | reverse complement strand
ATGCCGACCTTGCCTGCGAGTTCGCCCCCGGCMGCCAGGTTGCCCTTCATCTCGCTCTTGTAGAACTCGTGATTGCCGGCGACGTAGACGATTTCCCGGCCATGGAACGGACCGGCTTCCCGCTGTTCCACCATCCACTCGAGCGCAGCACTGATTGGCTTGTGCACATCGCCGGCGAAGACTGCGACATCAAACTCAGGCATCGGTTCGGCCAATGCAAACGGGCCGAATTCCAAATGAAGATCGGAAATCACCAAAAGCCGCATCCTGCCCTTCCTCATTAGTTTGCTTCAGCCACCCAAGCCTAAGAGCGCCACGCGATGCACTTGGACGCAGCAAGCTACGTTTTGCAGCGTCCACACGCGCTCGAACGCTTTATTTATGCAGTCTGAAATGTTCCATGTAGCGTCCGCACGCGTTCTAAAGCTACATTGACGCTGTCTAAAGCGTGAAAACGATTTAACGAGACAGTCTGAAATCTTTCTTACAGCGTCATAAAGCATCCGAACTCTTTATAACGCGTTAGATTGCATCATAGAGCGCGCACGTGCACGCACGTTCAAGCACGGCGCGGTGTAGCCGCAGCACGTTCTAGGAGCTCGATGACAGGTTTCGGCGCTTCCGGCGCTGCGCCCTCAGTAAATCCAGACTCGAACTCGTCGATGTGCATCGCGAACAGTCCAGTATTTCGCGGGCCGATCACGTCTGCATCGATGCTGTCACCGACGAAAAGTACCTGATGCGGCTCCAAATTAAGCCGCTGGCAAACCAGCTGATAAATCTCGACCTGAGGTTTCATCATGCCGACCTCAAACGAGAGAACGGCCGCATCCGGGGCGCTAGGCAGGCAGCCGAGCAAAGCGGCTCCATATGGCGCGGCGAGATTCGAGCAGACGCCTATTTTCAACCCGAGCTCGCCCAACCTGCGCCAGATGGCCTCAATTTCCGGCCGTAACCGTGTCGAAGCGGTTTCCGCCGATAAGTCCGCCTCAAGCTCGATAAGGCGCTCCTCGTCAGGAACAATTGCGAGGTCCCGGGCAAGATCGCGTAGGCTCATCGGAGTAGTGAGCGCCTGGGTCACCGCCGCCGATGCACTGGCATGCCCGAGGAGCGCTCTGAACGGCCGTCGCTTATCGCCAATTTCGACGAGCGTTCCGAACCCGTCGAAGCAGACAGCTCGGATCTGCGGACGATCGTCTGCCCAGATCAGATCTTCATCTGTGTATTTTGTGAAGTTCTTGTCGATCGCATTAGGCGCTACGCCCCCACCCCATCTGATAGCCGCGACCTCACCCCGCACAGCAAGTTGATCGTCGAGCGTCCCTCTCAGGAGATCGATGGGAGCTCGCCCCTGGTAAGGCGCAGCCATGTTGGTGGAGCGCAGCCAATCTCTTTCTTTTTGCGGAGATCCGTAAAGCTGCTGCGCATCCTTAAAGACACCGAGGAGTGCAGAGATACGCAGGAGAACAGGCGTTTCGAGAACGACCGGACCATTCGACCGCGCAGCGGTCGACCATTCCCCATATTGCCTCGCATCGCACTGCAGAAGCGCGAGCCGGTCGGCCGAGGAC
>NZ_JBFUIF010000230.1:0-1590 GCF_056402015.1 Allobosea sp. P4_C6 | reverse complement strand
CCCCT
The DNA here is from genome assembly GCF_056402015.1 of Allobosea sp. P4_C6. Taxonomy (NCBI): domain Bacteria; kingdom Pseudomonadati; phylum Pseudomonadota; class Alphaproteobacteria; order Hyphomicrobiales; family Alloboseaceae; genus Allobosea; species Allobosea sp. P4_C6. The sequence goes on along the minus strand of NZ_JBFUIF010000230.1, from coordinate 1,585 downwards.
GGGACAACAGCACGTCGACCTGCCGCAGCTTCGCGACGATCTCTTCAGGCTTGTGCTTCTTCTGCGGCATCGCGGGCATCCTCCAAAGGCTCAAAAAGCCTACTTCAGGGAGGGCCACTTTTCAGGGGGCAGGCCAGTCCTCCATCAGCGAAGCGATCAAAGACACCCGGCGCGACAGGCGGTCCAGCTTCGACACCAGGAGTGTGGCCCTGGTCTTCCGGGTTAACTCTATAGCCTTGGCCAACTCTGGGCGGTCACCGTTGGCGCTGCTCTCGACCTCGGTGAACTTCCGCAGCACTTCCCAGGGCGTAGGGCTGTAGGTTTCAAGGTACAGTCGGATGTCCCGGTCCTGCGCCTCCAGGCCCAGGCAGCTCTTGCCCTGCTCCTCGGTAGAGACGCGGCGGTAGAGAACGTACTGCGATGGCATAGTGGAGGCCTCCAGGAAGACCCTGAGACTTACTCTAGCCCTGACTGCGACCGGACCGTCCCGCAAGGGGCAATATAGTGATAGCTCATTTGGATAAGCGCTTGCCCGCTAAGCTGGAGGTCGCGGGTTCGAGCCCGCCCACTCTCCGCGGCGGCGATCTTCAACAGCCTTCTTCGACCCGCTTCTCGGCTGGGTATCGCCACTCTGATAGGCAGGGCCACTCACGGGGGGAAGCCGCGGCCCTCGCGGAGACTAAGGGCTTTCAGATACTTGGCCCAAAACATCCGGGGCCCTGGAAGGCTCTCAGCAACTCCTCCAGGTCACTCCCGGTCTGCGCTAGGCAGAGGCGCACCTCGTCGCGAGTCTCCGCGGGGATCGAAAGGCTTCCTAGAGGCGTCCAGTTCAGGGMCTCTTTAGTGCCCCCCGGCAAGCGTTTGTTGCATGCAGTTGCCGAGTAGATCGAGTTAACGCCTCGTCATTTGGCGATTACGATGCCTCGATCCTTGCGCATCTTGTCGAACACTAAGCCAATCGCCTTGATTACCGTAATTTTCGGGTTATCTTTGCAATAAACGATGATTTCGTGCTCGGCTTCCTTGGCGCGAGGGACGTTGATAAAGTGCTTCTTGCCAAGGCCGTTGTACCAGCCGCTATACCACGTCATCAAAAGGCTTGCATCTTCTTGAAAAGTACCGGCCAGTTGAGCGCATGTCAGTTTCTGTACGTCAATGTAGCCGTTTGCGTCGGCGTAGGTCTTCAGTTCCACCTGGGCGTTGGCACTCGATATGAAGCAGCCGATGAGGGCTGTGGTCGCTAAAATCAGGGTACGCATAGTTCTTTCCTTCATTGTCCGAAGATCGAGAGAAGGCAATACGGACTTCGACAAGAACCCATTGTCTACTGACCTTAGGGCCAGTATCGCCGGTGGCCTGCCCCCATCAGGTGGCCCGGTTCTAATCTAATGCATGGTGGGCTTGTCGGCCACGGTTGAGATGGCCGGCGAAGCGGGTTGGGTTTTCGTAGGCGGCCAGACCACAGCGACCGGTGCTGGCGGCTTGTAGCCGAGCGAGGAGTGCGGGCGCCGGGTATTGTAGTGCGAGGAGTGCGGGCGCCGGGTATTGTAGTGCTGACGCCAGCCCTCGATGACGATCCGAGCCT
>NZ_JBFUIF010000229.1:0-1591 GCF_056402015.1 Allobosea sp. P4_C6 | reverse complement strand
CTCTACGATCAGTGGCCGGTCGGGATGGGCTTTGACTATTGCTACGGGTTCATGAGGCGCTCCGAACATCCTGCTGATTATGACGGACGATCAAGGCTATGGCGTTTCAGACACATTTGGTGGTGTCGTACCGACGCCGAACCTGGATCGGATCGCACGGATGGGACTGCGCTATCCGCAGTTCAACTCGACTGCGCTCTGTTCGCCGCGCGGGCAGCCCTGATCACCGGCCGTAACCATCATTCGACCGGCTTCGGTATCATTTCCGAACAGTCGACGGGCTACCCCGGGTATGACTCCGCCATCGGCGTGGAAAATGCCACGGCTCGGGGGCTCGCCGACGTTCCCATGGGCTTCACTGCGCGTCTGCCTGGCCGCCCTTCGGAATTCCCGAGGTCGCCTTATGATGTGAACCCTATTTGTCTATTGTCCCTGGCCCAATATCGACCCCCAATACCGCTGCCTATTTTCGGGCGCCCATCGCCAAGCTCGATACGAAGATTGGTGGACCCGATGAAAGCGGATCGGACCCGTTGCTGCAGCCGTGTCCGGCGCGACGCTAATACTCCCCCGCTCAGGCACCTCCCAGACGGCGCCCCCGATCCCACCGCCAATCGACACCCTAAATAAGCTCGAGTCGAGCATCGGCCCGCTGCAATACAACGACGGTGCGCCGAGACGGTCGCCAACGGGTCCGAACGCGCGGGCTGTATCAGGCGCGTTCGAGTTCGGGTCCGGTGATCCTTTCCAGGGAGTTGCAGCAGCCAACTGGCTCCCGCGCCTAAGGGCGATGCTCCGGCGCTTCCAGGGCTGACGACCTGACCGGRGCGTATTAGTTCTGCAGTCAGAAAGGCGCCGTAGTCAGAACCACCATGCTGGCCCTGCTCAGAACCGCAGGCTGAGCCCGACGACGGGCCCATGCATTAACATGTCGAAAGCGTAACGCCGACGCCCCTCGCCCTGGGCATAATCGGCATAGAGCGCCCGGTAACCGATGACGCCCGAATAGGTGATGCCGTTCTTCTCGGCAAAATCGAAGCTGTAAGCGGCAATGCCCTGCCACGAGAAATTGCTGCCGCCACCACCCACGTCGCCGCGCAGCACGAATTCCTGACCAGGCGCCAGGCCAATCCGCACGCGGGCACCAGCAAAGCCGTCGATCCAGTCCACCGAGCCGGAGCGGGCGATCGCCACGTTGCGCCTGAAGCTGAGGTCGCCGATGTCGACCGTCGCGCCCGCATCGAAAGAGAGCTCGGCGCGCTGATTCCAATAGCGCGCGCCCGCGAGGATGTCGAAGGCGACCGACCCGAAGCGGGCGACCTCGTAAGTAGCTCCTGCTTCGAGGATGGCCATCGAGGTCTTGGCGTCGCCCGACGCGCCGATGGCGCCCGCGATATCCGGCGTTGCGCTACGTGTTCTCACGCCCCCGCGATCCACGCTGACCTTGAGCCCGGCGAAATTGCCGAGGAGGGAGAACCTACCATTGCGGGCCTCAATATCTGCCATCAGCGCAAACAGAGTGCCTCCGTCGCCGAGCGTGGCATCGAGGATATCGATGAAGCTCGCATCGACCCTAGCGGTTCGCCCCTTC
>NZ_JBFUIF010000228.1:0-1630 GCF_056402015.1 Allobosea sp. P4_C6 | reverse complement strand
ACTTCAGGGAGGGCCACTTTTCAGGGGGCAGGCCATACTCGGTGCCTTCACCGAATAAGCGGCGGGTCGCGGCCGCCTGCATACGATCAAAACTCATGTTTCCCCGCACGAGCACATCGCCACCGTAACGGTCGCCAATCGGCAGCGCACCTTAGCAAGATGGAGAACTGGACGGCCGCATCGAGCCTGATTGATACTGCGTCGTGCGGCGATAAAGCTCGTTAATTGCAGCCGCGGCACGGGGGAAAGCGGCACCGATGATTAACGTCGAAACCGTAGGTGTCGCGGTGCGCTCTATCCGTGATCCTGGCCGGATTGGGACAAACTCAGGGCGGACAACAAGGCACCAAGGGGTCACGTACGTTTACGTGCGTTATCCAAGCGGCGAAGAGGAGCCTATCCCGCTCACTGAGCTCGAACTCGCGCCGATCAACGAGCCGCGTTACGAGGCCTTTGCCGCCGGGCGCTTCTCAAAGCCAGAAGTAGTGGCTCGGACGTTGGTTTCGGAGAAAATCCGAGGGAAGCTTACTGATGTCATGTACTCAATGGGTGGGGGCCACGCGACCTTTTACCCCCATCAGTTCAAGCCCGTTCTGACATTCCTCACGTCCACCGTGGGGCGCATTCTCATCGCCGACGAGGTGGGCCTCGGGAAAACGATCGAGGCACTGTACATCTGGCGCGAGCTGCAGGCACGGGTAGGCGCCCGTCGCCTCTTAGTGGTTTGCCCAGCTGCGCTTCGAACCAAATGGCAGGGCGAGTTGCGAGAGCGTTTTGCTCTCGACGCGAAAATCGTCGGTGCGCGCGAGCTCCTCGGACTTGCGCGCGAGGCAGCAACAGATCCGACACGGTCTTTTTGCGCGATTGCCGGTGTTGAGAGCATTCGCTCTCGTCGGATAGAGGCAGAGGCGGACGATGGGCGCTCTTCTCGCGCAGATCTTGGCGCTTTCCTGCTAGCTCATGAGGCTGGCCCCGACTTCGCGCTATTCGACCTCGTTATCGTCGATGAAGCGCACTATTTGCGTAACCCTGAAACCGCTAACCACCAAATCGGCCAGATGCTGTCCGCTGCAGCTGGGCATCTTGTCCTTCTGACCGCTACCCCGATCCAAATTGGTAGCGAGAACCTGTTCAACCTGTTGCGGTTAGTCGATCCTGACCGGTTCGTAAGTCTAGAATCGTTCGAGATCCTGCGCCGCGCAAATTCCGCGGTAACCCGTGCGCTGAACGCTGTGCGAGGCTCGCCATGCGACCAGGCTGCGTTCCAAAGAGCGCTGTCCGACATGGCTGCGAGCCGATACTTCCGCTCCGATCCGCTTGTGGCGGGATGGCGCGAGGCGCCTCCAGAGCTTACCGGTTACGAGGAGCGGACTCGGATCGCACGAGACCTTGAGGAGCGGTCGCTTTTGTCCGGGGTGCTGACCCGTACCCGGAAACGGGATGTCATCCAAAACCGAGTGATCCGCGAGCCTACGATCTTGCGGGTTCGGTTGAGCGCAGCCGAGCAGGCCATCTACGATAGCGTCACAGACACACTGCGTCGGCAGGCCTACGGCTCAGACACCGTCAACACGCTGACCCTCATCGCTCGGCAACGCCAACTTGCTAGTTCGATCCCCGCCACATTGAC
>NZ_JBFUIF010000227.1:0-1634 GCF_056402015.1 Allobosea sp. P4_C6 | reverse complement strand
GCCCAGAAGCCCAAGAGGACGCCTGCCGCCGCGGCCCAGCTCAGCGCCCGCAACGGCCGAGCCTGGATTTCATCGATGAGCAGCTGTTCGAATTCACTGACGCCCTCCGAGGTTGCCTCCATGACTTCGTCCGTTACTTCGACCGCTTGGCGTTGTCTGCGAGTGACGGGTTTGTCGGCACCCCGAGATCTAGCCCTGGAGTCATCTGCCATGACGGGGTCTCCTAACGTTATTCGCCGCACAGCGGCGCTGGGCGAGCGGCAGCTTTGAAGGCAACTAGGCAGCGGGCCCGCTGTTCCGAGCCCGAACGGAATATCGGGCGCAATTGGTGCACGCCGGATCATCGAAAACTGCCGGATCGCGGGGGGGGCCCGCGCCAGGGACGTTGTGTGAACTAACCGAGCGCCTATCTCGTTGTGAGCGCGGAATCCTCGGATGCCTGCCCCCTCCGGTTGGACCGTTGCCGCGGATGTAGCGGCCGCACCGAGGGCTACTCAAGCTTATCGAAGTCCCTTAGATCCCGCATTCATGTGCCTTCGGGGCGCGCCTACGCCAGACCGTGCTCTCGCGCCTCGTCGATTCGCATGTGCCGATCAATGCTCCGCGCCGTCCGGGCCTCGCGGCGCTCAGTTTCTTTTCGTTGCGGATAACGGCAGAGTGATGCCAGTTGCCGACATGCGAAGGCCGCTGGAAGGCAGACCTGAGCCAAGTGCATGTTCGGTAGACTAAGCGAACACAAGATCGGTATGCCGGCTCTGCAACTTCAGAAGCATTCTGATCTGAGCGCTTCCGCCCAGGGTCTTGTGTTGGCGGAAAGCTCGCTTTCGAGGCGGACGCCAATGGTGACCCGCTCACCGAGTCTGGGATCGAGCCCGGCCGCGAGCAGAGCGGCGTTGGTGGCGGGCCTCGTGCCTTGTGTCACGGAGCTCGCTCCGGGCAGCACCACGATCAGGCCTGCGGTGATCTCAGCCTCCCGCTGGAAGTAATGCGCCCAGGAGGCGCGCGAAGGCGGTAAGCGGCACGCCTCCGATCTAAGCCTCTGCATCGAGTTGGGCGCCGAGCCCGGAGCGGCTCGTCGTGGTGCTGCTGCGGCGATTAAAAGAGCAGCTGCGTTTGCGCCGAAGCCCGCGCTCGTTGAAGGCCGGGCTGAGGACGGTCACCGCATGCCGTGCCGCCAACGGTGAGAGCGTGAACCCGCCCGAACTGGCGAGCTTTGCGCTGGCCTGGGTCCGCCCGCTCCAGGCCGCGGTGACATAAGAGGACAGCAAGGTGTTACCTAGCTCCGGAACGGCGCGGCTTACATCATTGTCCAGCCGGTCATAGCTGCCCGCCGCCGCCAGATTAATAGGACCGAGCCTAGTCATACCATAGACGCCGGCCTGGAATACGCCGCTGTCGACCCTGCCGAGCCGACACTGAGCGATGCGCGCGCCTTCCCGCCTGAGACGGCTAGGCCGTCCACTGGGTCGTCGTCGAGTCGCAGATCCGAGCCGATGCGGACCGAGCCGTCCATACGTCCCGCAGAGCCGTAGGCTGCGCTCCACAGCGAAAAGCGGGCCAGTGCGGTTCGCTAGCAATCAAATTGAGAACCTCATAAGCCGACCGCGGCAGTTCGATCCCACGCGACGGTACAC
>NZ_JBFUIF010000226.1:0-1660 GCF_056402015.1 Allobosea sp. P4_C6 | reverse complement strand
CCCCAATGCTCCTGATGGAACGACCGGCCAGGAAGGCTATCGCGGTAGCCAATTGACCAAGGAAAGCCTGGCGCTGATCTCTGGCCTTGCCGAAGTCTTGGGTCTTACTCCTGCGCAGGTCACCGCAATGGCGGCCGGCACCGTTGTCTTCAATGCCGGCGACATCATCCTCGGCGGCGACGGCAGCGACATCATCCAGGGCAATGCCGGCGATGACATCATCGACGGCGACAAGTGGCTCGACGTGCAGATCGCCGTCTATGCGACCACCGAGCGGACCGGCACGCCGATCGCCTATCACAACAGCATGACGACGCTAGCCGCGAGCATGTTCAACGGCTCGATCAATCCCGGCCAGCTCGGCATCGTCCGCACGATCAAGACGGACACGACGAGCGGCGACGTGGACATCGCGCGGTTCCAGGGCGCCCGCGGCGAATATGCCTTCTCGGCCACGGCGGATGGGCAGATCGTCGTTTCGCATGCCGTCGAAGACTCGCTCGATGGCACCGACAAGCTGCKCAACATCGAAAAGGTGGAGTTCGCCGGCGGCGGCGCGCTCAACATCATCGTGGGCACGCCCTATAGCGACAATGGCCTTGCCCCGCAGGGTGCGGCTCCGCTCAACCAGCCCGTGCTCAACGGCACGGCGGCCGACGACCTGATCCTCGGCCTTGCCGGCTCCGACGTTCTCAACGGCAATGGCGGCAATGATATCCTGGTGGGCGGCGCCGATGGCGCGGTCGCTGCCCTAACGACCGTGACCTTCCAGGACAACTTCAACACTAGCAGCTTCGCCAACTCCAACGGCAATACCGCTTGGACGACGCCTTGGACAGAAACCGGCGACGGCAACGCGCCCGGCGGCCAACCGACAGGCAGCCCAACTACCGGCCAGATTCGCCTCGATGATGGTCAGGACAACCTACGGTTCAATGCCGGGGATGGCGGCCAGATCCAGCGCACCGTCAACCTTGCCGATGCAATTGCAGCCACTCTTACCTACACCGTGGGCCGCAGCACCGGCGGAAACAGCCTTGACGCCGCACCAGACGACGACGCTGTCAGGGTCTATTTCTCGCGGAGCGGCCTCGAGGCCGACTTCATCTTGGTCGACACTATCAACAGCACGTCGTCCCTGGCGGCGCGCAATATTAATCTCGCTCTCGTCGGTACTGGTCCCTTCACGGCAAATGCGGCGATCCGCTTTGTCACCAGCACGCTGGAAGGAAACGAGTTTGTCTCGATCGACACCCTGGCTATTACCCGCACCACTGTGGGCAGCGGTGCCGTCGCCGGCGACACGCTCAATGGTGGGGCCGGCAACGACACCTATTCGTTCGGCCTCGGTGACGGCATCGACGTCATCAACGAAGCCGGCGGCGTAGGCGCAGGCACGGCAGACAAGATTTCCATCCTGGCCCCCAGCACGGGCTTCGATGTGGATGGCCTGCCGATCCTGACCATCAACGCCCTCAATGCCTTTGACAGCAATACAGGCAATGAGAACGGCAATCTGGTGATCAACTACACGCTGCCCACCGGCACGCAGCAGTCCATCACCGTGAATGGCCACTATACCGGCACCACCGCGGAGACGGGCATCGAGCTCATCAACTTCAATGGCGCCTTCTTCAATGGCTACCAGTTGGTCGGCGAC
>NZ_JBFUIF010000225.1:0-1663 GCF_056402015.1 Allobosea sp. P4_C6 | reverse complement strand
GATCTGGAATGCCTCTTCAAGTGACTCTCCGAATAATCTCAGCCACTTTTCCTGCAACTCGAAAGCCTTTGCCTCGCGTGCAGCGTCACATTCAAATTTGGTCTCATGCATCTCCTGGAAATGATGAACCAGTTCATGCACGAGAACCGACAAATCGGCTGCCGTTGCACCGCTCCATGTGTCCCTCAGATAGATGACCTTCTCTCGAGCATCGTAGATAGACAGGATATTTGGCCGACCCTGCTGCTGTATGACTTCGGACGCGTATTGCTTGAGTCGTAATGCGGCAACATGGCCAATCGRCTTGAATACGAGCCTTGGCAGGGAGGCAGGCACTGGCTGCGCCAGCTTCGCACCGACCCAGATCGCGAGGGCGTCCAGCAGCCGTCCTTCCGGTTCAAGTTGGCTCTCGCCGATGACGATTTCGAGGCCCGAGCCGAGACGCAGGCGCTCTATCGTCTCGTCACGTGCCTGGGCTCCAAAGGTCAAGGACGCGGCAAAAAACGCCGCAATTGAGAGCAGACGATGTCGGGTCATCGTTATGGCCTTCGTCCGTAACAAGCGCTGACAGTTGCAATCGTCGACCTCCTAAGTCGATCGATGGGTCATATAATGCATAGCATAATCAATCTCCTGCTATCTGATCGTTACTGAAGCTTTCTACTTCATCAGCCTCATCTTCATAGAGAAGTTTCGTGAGCATGACATAACGATTGAGGGAGGCCATGCTGATGTCGCGAACGCATCGCTCTCGCAGCTTGGAAGCTTCAAGGCGAATGCCTTGACGTAGCTCTGCTGTGTGAAGGCCGAATAGTTCGCTCCTCTCAAGCATGCGTGCCAGTTCCTTGTCCCAGGCAAAGCAGGCCCTTGCCTGACGCGTCATCGATTGCGCGCTGTCCGCGAGGCCGCCCCAGAATATGCAGGCGCAAAGCGCAAACACTAAAGATCGTCCCATGGGGTTCCCTCGAACCTAGGCAAATGCGAGCATTGGGACTGAGGCATACAGGAGCGGGTTAGCACCCCGCCCAACCTCCGATCTCGTTCATAGCGGTGTGCATTCCCTTTGGTCAATATGAAGGGATGACTATGTCGATATTTCGCCTACAGCTGATACAACAGTTAATCCGGCAGTGCCTTGTTGGCGGTACCTCAATCTGATGTGTTCCGCGTCGCGGATGTGCCAGCGCCCGACGGTAAAGGAGACCTGCTTCCTGAAATGTGAGACGCGTCACATCAGCTTGGCCTATGGCTGCGCTGATCTGACCCGACAGCGCCTCCGGGGTCGGCGACCTTGAGCCGCCAGAGTCAACACATTAGCGGCGCCTCCAGCCGTAATCGCTTGCACCTCCCCGCTGGGGCCAACCTGTCAAGTCACGCTCTTGAGGCGGTCGATACGCGGATGCTTGACCGGCATCTCTGCTGGATGGGTGGGCGTCTAAACCGAACGGGATTGAGGCGGGGCTAGTGATCTCTGAACGCGAGCCGCAGGAGGGTGAAGGCACCCGCGATCAGCGAAGAGGTCAACAGTCCCGTAAACACGTCGAAGATGAGCCACGCGACTGCCCCAAGCGCCGCGGCAAAACCGAGATGAATACTCGCCAATTTGGACGCCTTTCCGCAGCCGCAGCTCACAGTAGGTTTCCATGCAAAAAGGGCGCCGCCA
>NZ_JBFUIF010000224.1:0-1663 GCF_056402015.1 Allobosea sp. P4_C6 | reverse complement strand
ATGCAATCCCCGGGGAGATCGAGAAGCAGATTCGGGCGCTATGAGCCTCATCCTCCGCTGCGCCTTTCCCTCCCATCAATCGCCCCTGCCATGAACCGCAGCGCCGGCACGCGCTGGTCGGTCAACCGCGGCCGCGGCCATCGCCGCGGCATCAAGGGAAATCTCGGCCTGCGCCCTGCTCGGCAAACGCAGCGCCGGATCGTACTGTGCGTCATATCCAGGTGCCACCCACTAGCTCCGTCGCGGCTGTACTCCACCAGTGGGCAGCTACGCGCGCGCGGGCGCGTACGCGCGCGAAAGCCATTGAACACACGGTTGGAAGTGCTCACATGGCTGCGTCGCCACCATGAAGCGGGAATCGCAGCATGTTCAATGAGGAATTTACCGAACCGCCACGCGACGAGGCCCACTTCTGGGAGATGGTGGAGTATAATTTTGACGTGGCGTTAGAAATTCTCTCGATGCGCTTACAAACGCGCGAGCAAGCGATCGGCGGCGAGGTTAATATTGCGGCTCTCTCCGCTTTCATCCCATACCGCGGCGCCACAACTGAAAATGACCAACGGGAATATTTCTATAATCTCGGTAACGCACAGCTCGAACGTCTTGAACAATTGATTCACCAGCGGCAGCTGAGCATTGAATTCGTTCAAGCATGGGGCGTGTTGATGTGCGCCTTCGSCCACACCGTCAACTATGTAATGGACGACAGTAAGGTTCTCGCGGCCGAGCGCGCCGCCGCTGCCAGTGCTGAAAAGCGGTCACCACAACGGCAGCAAAAGTGGTTGGCGCACATCGTCTATCCGCGGGTGCGTAAGGGTGACAAGCGTTCCGATATCGATCAGGACGTCACCGTCATCATCAATGACATAATCGCGAAGAAAGGATTGGCCGGCTTCCCCAAAGTCTGGTTCGAAAAAATGGTGGAGAAAGAACCTGACGAGGAAGGCATCCGCGCATTGAAGCCAATTTTTTCGGAGAAACACTTTGGCGTTCCGAAAATGCTCGGGCTGCTTGAGCTACCAGTCGACGACATTCCCCCGTTTGAACAATTCGTTCCCAGTTAGCCGCTAACTGGGAGCAGGACAGTTTCCGATGTGCAAGAYAAGTCTCAACGAGCCGCTGAGGTTCGTCGGAGATCACGCACATGCACAATGACCCATATCCCGATATCGATCGCTTGAGCACATACAAGCAAGCAGCCGAAGCACTTGGTCTGCCCTATTATAAAGTCCAGCGCGCTGCTGCCCGTGGGATGATACCGACATATTCGCTCTTGAATGGCCGGAAGTACGTAAAACTGCGCGACATCGAAGCGCTGCTTCAGGCGAACCACTAGCTCTCCATTCAACAACAATTCTTTCGAGGCGGGATCAATCGATTCCGTGATCGAGGAACTATGCCCGAAAGGCAAATTGGCCTGCCCCCATCAGGTGGCCCGGTTCTAATCTAATGCATGGTGGGCTTGTCGGCCACGGTTGAGATGGCCGGCGAAGCGGGTTGGGTTTTCGTAGGCGGCCAGACCACAGCGACCGGTGCTGGCGGCTTGTAGCCGAGCGAGGAGTGCGGGCGCCGGGTATTGTAGTGCTGACGCCAGCCCTCGATGACGATCCGAGCCTCGGCGAGGCTGTAGAACAGCTCGCCGCTCAGGAGTTCGTCGCGC
>NZ_JBFUIF010000223.1:0-1673 GCF_056402015.1 Allobosea sp. P4_C6 | reverse complement strand
TATAGCGCCTTTGCTGAGGCGTTTTAGAGCGCAAGTAGGGTGCTGTCGACACATCCGGCCTTGTGGCTCAGATTGCCGGCCTTGTGGCTCAGATTGAGAGCTTGCGTTCGATCCAAGCGGACGAAGCTGTCCGTTCTCATAGGTTGCAAGTATATAGTATCCGGCCATGCCGCGTGGAGCCGTGAAGTATGCGTATATTAGTCACAGGCGCCAATGGATTCGTCGCGCCTTACGTCGCAGACGCTTTGCGTTGTTGTCATAAAGGGGAAGGTGAGATTATTCTGTCAGGCCGAAGTAGCGATGATGCCAGCAAGCGAATGGACATTTCCCTAGACATTACGGACGCGCTTGCAGTCGAAGCAGCGGTCGCGAGCACYGCGCCAACCCACATCATTCACTTAGCAGCTATATCATCGTCCCCTGACGCTGGCTCTGATCCTGATTTGGCGTGGCGTGTCAATGTTGGCGGTACGCTGGCAATAGCCCGCTCTATTTTGAAGTCAGCGCCAAATTGCATAATGCTTTTTGCCAGCTCGGGCCAAGTCTATGGAGAAACTGCCAGATTGAGCCGCCCCCTTACGGAGGGAGACGTTCTTGCGCCTGTTGGAGATTATGCGGCGACGAAGGCCGCTGCCGACATCGCCATCGGCGCTATGGTCAGCAAGGGCTTGCATTGTATAAGGCTGCGCCCTTTCAACCATACCGGTCCCGGTCAGACGGAGGATTTTGTTCTGCCGGCGTTCGCTGGCCAGATCGCGCGGATCGAAGCGGGGCTATCGCCGCCTATAATCAAGGTCGGGAACCTTGACTCGGAGCGCGATTTCCTTGATGTGCGTGATGTTGCCGACGTGTACGCGCGGGCAACCCAACAAGCGCAAGATATCCGCTCAGGTACTATTCTAAACGTTGCCTCGGGGATCCCCTACTCGATCGGAAGTCTGTTACAGAAGCTGCTCGCGATGAGCAGTTCGAAGATTGTCGTCGAGCAGGAGCCAGGCCGTATGAGGCCGAGCGATACGCCTCGATTTATAGGTGATGCGACTTTGGCGCGCGACCTCCTTGGCTGGAAGCCTTTGCGCAATGTGGATGATATCCTGCGTGACATCCTGGCCGCAGCCCGCGACGAAGCCACGAGGACTAAACATTAGCAAATGAGCGGACGATGACCGAGACGACCCAAGCAGCCAACGACACCCATTCTGATCGCGCATGCTTTTCGCCAAGCCGCATTGCGGTGCTCGTGCCATGCTATAATGAAGCTGTGACGATCTCCGCGGTGATTGAGGGCTTCCGTGCGAGTGTTCCGGAGGCGGATATATACGTTTACGACAACAATTCAAAAGACGACACTGTTGCGGTCGCACGTCAAGCTGGAGCGATTGTGAAGACCGAAACGCGCCAAGGCAAAGGTCATGTGGTGCGCCGAATGTTTCGCGATATAGAAGCGGATGTATATATTCTTGTTGATGGTGATGCGACCTATGAAGCTGCCGCTGCTCCGCGTCTGATAAAAGAGTTGATCTCGGGGCCTTACGATAAAGTTAATGGTGCTCGAGTTCACGAGGCCCAGAATGCTTATCGGGCCGGTCATGTTCTTGGAAATCGTATGCTTAGCGGTCTCGTTTCGCAAATATTCGGGGCGCAGAGCCGCGACATGCTCTCTGGCTATAAAG
>NZ_JBFUIF010000222.1:0-1676 GCF_056402015.1 Allobosea sp. P4_C6 | reverse complement strand
GAACATGATCATCGGAGCGGATTCCTTCCAGCTTCTTGCGATCCCTTTCTTCCTGCTCGCCGGCGAGCTGATGAATGCCGGCGGCTTGTCGAAGCGCATCGTCAATTTCGCGCTGTCACTGGTTGGACACCTTCATGGCGGTCTCGGCTATGTCGCGATCTTCGCCGCGATCATCATGGCCTCGCTGTCGGGGTCGGCTGCCGCCGACACCGCTGCGCTCGCCTCGATCCTGCTGCCGATGATGCGCAGCGCCGGCTACGATGTAGGCCGCTCCGCTGGCCTGATTGCGTCGGGCGGCATCATCGCGCCGATCATCCCGCCCTCGATCGGTTTCATCGTCTTCGGCGTCGCGGCCAACCTCTCGATCACCCGGCTGTTTCTCGCCGGCGTCTTCCCGGGACTGCTGATCGGGCTGTCGCTGGTCATCGCCTGGTGGATTGTCTGCCGCAAAGACAAGGTCACGGTACTGCCCCGTAGGACGGGCGCCGAAAGGCTCAAGGCAACCTGGGACGGATCGCTCGCCTTGCTGATGCCGGTCGCGATACTCGGCGGCATCCGCTTTGGGATCGTCACGCCAACGGAAGCTGCCGTCGTTGCGACGGTCTATGCGCTGATCGTCGGCATGTTCGTCTATCGCGAACTAAAGGTCCGAGACCTCTACAAGGTCACGCTGCTTGCCGCCAAGACAACGAGCGCCGTGATGCTGCTCGTAGCCGCAGCCGTCGTATCGGCCTGGCTGATCACGCAGGCCAACATCCCTGCCGAGCTCTCAGTTCTGCTCCAGCCCTTCATGGACAACAAGACGGTGCTGATGATCATCATCATGCTCCTGGTCATGGCTGTCGGGACGGCGCTCGATTTCACACCGACGGTCCTGATCCTGACGCCCGTGCTGATGCCGATCGTTAAGCAGGCGGGGATCGACCCGATCTATTTCGGCGTGCTCTTCATCATCAACAACGCCATCGGCCTGATCACGCCGCCGGTCGGCATCGTGCTCAACGTCGTCTGCGGCGTTGCCCGGGTACCGATGAGCGCCGTGATCCGGGGCGTCTGGCCGTTCTTCATCGCGCAATCCATCGCGATGTTCCTGCTCGTGCTGTTTCCGCAGCTCGTGATGGTGCCGCTCGCCTGGCTGAGCGGGCGCTGACTTTCGACAAGAAACCGAAGAACATAGGGAGAAGACCATGACCATGACTGCCCGTATCCTTTCGCTCCTCGCCGGCGTCGCCCTTGCGGCGCTCGCCGGCTCCGCCCAGGCGCAGATCAAGGAGCGCAACATCCGCGTCTCCAACGGCATCAACGAGGACCACCCGGTCGGCAACGGCGTCGCCAAGATGAGGGGCTGCATGGCCGAGAAGTCCGGCGGGAAGCTCAAGCTGCAGGCCTTCTGGGGCGGTGCGCTCGGCGGCGACCTGCAGGCGGCGCAGGCCCTTCGCGCCGGCACGCAGGAGATGGTGATCACCTCGACCTCGCCGTTGGTCGGCATCATGCCGGAACTCGGCGTCTTCGACCTGCCCTTCCTGTTCACCAACGAGAAGGAGGCCGACGCCATCCTCGACGGGGCGTTCGGGAAATACATCGCCGACAAGCTGCCGGGCTTTGGCGTCGTCAACCTGTCCTACTGGGAGAACGGCTTCCGCAACCTGACCAATTCGAAGCGCGCCGTCTCGAAG
>NZ_JBFUIF010000221.1:0-1723 GCF_056402015.1 Allobosea sp. P4_C6 | reverse complement strand
CTCCCTGATCGCTCGTCGCATCAAGGTTGATGCCCGCCTGGATGTCGAGCCCAAACTCGCGCGCAATGCCGGGCAGAGCATCCCGAAGGCTCCGCATCCCCCTCGAACCCCTCTCCTCATCAGGCGTCGCGATGAGAATGAGATTGCCTGGCCTATCTGGCTCGGTGGCAAAGGCTTCTAGGACGGCAATTCCAGCCGCGATCCCGCTCTTCATATCGAGCAGGCCCCGACCAGGTAGGAACTCACCGCTATTCAGATCCTCCAAGGCACGTTGCTCGGCGGCGTTCAAGGGCCTGCTCTGGAGATCGGCGAACAAGGCCTGCAGCAGCTCATCGGGCTTGAAGGCAAGTGGGCCGAGTTCGCGATAGTTCGCTATTGAAACCACATCGTAGTGTCCTGCCAGCGCCAGCGTCCGGGCCCCCTGCCCCCGCACGATTGCCACGACACTTTGGGTAATGGGGTCTCCGTGACTGTCGACAAGGCGAATCTGATCAGGGTGATCGCGGAAGTAGGGTATTTCGCCAAGCAGTTCCGCGAGCTTCGCTCCGAACTCTGCCTCACCGGTAGTTCCGGTTTCGCTACCCCACCCAACCAGGGAGCACGAAAGCTCCCGAACGCGACGCCCGAATTCCGGCTTCAGCTGTGGTTCCATCGCGACGTTCCAAATGTACTGAGGGCGGCCCGAAGATAGGCGACCTCATGATCCGCATGAACGGCCTGCCGGGCCGATTTGAAGCTGATACTGTCGGATTCGTCAGCTTACGTGTCAGAATCGGTAGCTCAATGGACGACCTCGACTATCGGCTGATCGCCGAACTTCGCGTCAATGCCCGGTCCACGGTTCCGACGTTGGCCAAGCTTCTGCGCGTCGCCCGCGGCACCGTTCAAACCCGGATGGATCGCTTGATCGCAAACGGGACCATTGCGGGATTCACGGTTCGGATGAAGGAGATCGAATCAACCGATCGGATACGCGGCATAATGATGATCGAGCTAGAAGGGCGGAACGTTAAGAAGACCGTAGCGGCGTTGAGGCTTAACCCCGGATTTGCCGGTCTCCACACGACAAATGGTCTCTGGGACCTGATTGCCGAAATCGAGGTCGCGGACATGCCCGCATTCAATCGGCTAGTGAGCGGCATCAGGATTATGGACGGCATCTCCAAGTCCGAGACACATATCCTCCTGGGCCCGGCGTAGCCGAGCTTCGAGCGCTCAATCCGATGCTTGGAACGGGAGCGACGGGTGTGGCGCCTGTTCTTGGTGCTTGGCGACCGTGAGCCCGGCGCGGCGACCCCTGGAGACCAGGCAGCCAGCTCAGGAACTCCTTCGCCACGGTCCCCTTGGTGTCTCGCAGCGACCAGGCTCCCATGGCAAGGAATTCGAAGTCCAATCGGCCCAATGGCTCCCACGGCGCCACCCAGCTCCCTTCAGTCATCATCACGAGCTACAACCTCGAGGCCCGGGACAAGAAGACTTCGTCGGCGATCGGGCGCGGCGCGGCGCCATATTCGACCATCTTGAGGAATTGCGGGAGGCTCTGCGCGAGACGGGCGAGGACCCGATCGACGTACCGAGTGAGGAGCTGAAGAAAAAGGATCTCGACGCACTGCTGGCCGGAGATGATGCCGAGGCGGCAGCGCTGCAGCTACGAGAACCGATCTCGGCCATCCAACCGACCCCAGGAGCCGATCCGATAATCAGGTAGAGGCGGAGTCAGAAC
>NZ_JBFUIF010000220.1:0-1727 GCF_056402015.1 Allobosea sp. P4_C6 | reverse complement strand
GTACTGGCCCGCCACCACCGTGTTCGACCCGACCGCTACCGCAGGCCCGCCCGCCGTCGTCGCCACGACCGACGTCACCGCCGCGCCGTCCGCGCCCTGCACGTCGCCACCCGCCGCATTGCCGTCGCTGCCGGCGCCGCTCAGCAGATTGCCGCCCACCGCCGCAAACGAACCCGAGGCCACCGCATCCGTATCAGCAACCGCGACCGGCACGTCGTCGAGGACCGCGACATTGAGCGTCTGCGTGACCGTATCGCCATCGCTGTCATAAGCGACGATCGAGAACGTCAGGGTTCTGGTATCCGCCCCCGCCCCGGAGTGATCGAGGTTCTGGTAGAGGCCAAAGGCATAGGCCGGGTTGACCAGCGCGTTCAGCGTGACGATGAAGACCGGGCTGGTCGCATCCGCCCCCGTCTTGAACGCAACCAGTTCCTCGTCGATGCCGTTGGCGGTTGTGCGCACGACATAATCAAGCGCCATGCCGTCGGAGCTAAGCCCGACCGGCTTGATCAGCGTGTTGGCATTGTCGCGTGCAAACTCGAGCCGGCCCGGTCGGTCGGCATTGTAGGCAATGTTCAGGTTGCCAAAGTCGGTCTGCACCAGTGGAACGCCGGAGCCCAGGCCGCTCTCGGAGACCTGTCCGGGATGTGCAGGTCCCGTCACCGTCGGCACGTCGTCGGAGACGGCGACATTGACCGTTCCGAGCGCCGTCGTGCCGTCGCTGTCGGTTGCGACCACGCCGACCGAGCCGAGCGCCGCCAGATCGTCCAGATTGAGCCCGGGATGGCTGTCATAATTGCCGTTCAGCGTCGCCTTGACCGTCGCCACGTCGCCGGCACGCGTCAAGTCGAGTGTCACGATCGCCGCCGCTCCGTCCTTGCCGACGATCTGCGTGTCTGAGACCCGCGTCCAACTCAACCCCCCGCCCAGCGTCGCCAGGTTGGTCGCAAACACGATCGAGGTGATTGCATCCGAACCCGCCGTGAAGCTGATGCTGTTCGCGGCGAAGTCCAGATCTGCCGGCGTCGAACCACTCGCCAGGTTCTGGTCGTCCAGCGTCAGCGTGATCGGCGCGCCCGCAACCGGGAAGGCGCCGTCCGTGATCGTGATCGGCTGCACCGCCGTATCGCTGTCGCCATCGCCATCGGTGATCTGGTAGGTGAAGCCGGCGCTGATCCCGGCCGCGTTCGCCTGACCCGGCGCCGGATCAAAGGTCCAGGCGCCATTCGCCTGGAAACTGTACACGCCGAGTGTCGTCGTGAACTGATAGGCCCCGCCGACCAGCACCCCCGCCGTGATTGCCACCATCGCGCCCGAGCCCGGCAGCTGCACATGCGTCAGCGTCGCCCCGTCCGCGCCCTGCACATCGTTCGCCAGCAGATTGCCGCCGATCGTCCCGGCCGCATCCTCCGCGACCGTCTGCCCGGGATCGTTCACTGCGTCGGGGCCGTCATCCTGGAAGGTGAGCTTGATCGGCGTTTGGGAAACGGCAGACACGGAATCGTTGTCGGCGTCGGTCACCGTCGCAGTGATGTGAACGAGGCCTGCAATGACCAACGCCGCATCATCGTGTGTGGCAGGCGTCGAGCCGTCGACGCCATGAGCGATCGCTTCGAACTGCGTAAGCCACAGCTTGCCCGAGTCATCGATATAGGCCGCGAAGACCTTCGTCCCTGTGGCGAAAGCATCTCCGGCGAGACCGCCCGCGAGGCCCCACAGGATCAGAG
>NZ_JBFUIF010000219.1:0-1808 GCF_056402015.1 Allobosea sp. P4_C6 | reverse complement strand
GTTCAAAAGTCCGACCTGATCGATATCCGCCCGCTCCCACCAAATGAGCCGGTTCCTGGGCGGGCGGTGCGTATCACCGCAACACCATGCCCGTGACAAGCGTCAGATTGAGCGCGATCAGCACAACCGCTATCGCGCTGGCCAGCCCTGTCTGCCAGAGGGGCGGTGCAAGAGCCCCCATCTTCTTGCGTGAAGCTGTCAGCAACACCAGCGGCGTCACAGCGAAAGGCAATTGCAGGGCCAATACGACCTGGCTCAAGATCAGGAGGTCCGTGGTGCGGGTGTTGCCGTAAAATTGCAGCACGATCACCGCGGGCAGAATGGCGACGAGGCGGGTTACCAGGCGCCGCAGCCATGTTGGCAAGCGGATCTCGATGAAGCCCTCCATCACGATCTGCCCGGCCATGGTCGCCGTCACGCTGGCATTTATGCCGCAGCACAGGAGCGCGATCGCAAAGAGTGTCGGCGCAGTTGCGCTGTTCAGAAGCGGCGTAAGGATCTTATAAGCCTGCTCCAACTCGGCCACGTGGGTCTGGCCGGCGGAGTGGAATATCGCCGCGGCGACGATGAGCAACGAGGCGTTGACGAGAAAGGCGAAGAGCAAGGCGGCGCTGGAATCGATCGTCGCGAAGCGAAGCGCCTCGCGGAGGTCGCGCTCCTCACGGCCGTAGGCGCGAGTCTGGACGATGCCCGAATGTAGATAAAGGTTATGCGGCATGACCGTTGCGCCGATGATGCCGAGCGCCAGATAGAGCATATCAGGGTCGGTTAGGATTACGCGGCTCGGGGCAAATCCACCTAGCACTTCGCGCCAGTCCGGATTCGCCATCGCCAGTTGGATGGCGAAGGAAATGGCAATCACGCCGAGCAGTGTGATGATGAAAGCCTCGATCCAGCGAATGCCCTTGTTCTGTAGCCAAAGCACGACGAAAACATCGAGCGCGGTCAGTACCACGCCGACTTCGATCGGCAGGCCGAAGAGCAGATTGAGCGCGATCGCTGTTCCAAGCACCTCGGCGAGGTCGGTCGCGCAGATGGCGAGTTCCGCCAGCACCCAAAGAGGCACGCTTATCCAAGGCGGATAGGCGTCCCGA
The DNA here is from genome assembly GCF_056402015.1 of Allobosea sp. P4_C6. Classification (NCBI taxonomy): domain Bacteria; kingdom Pseudomonadati; phylum Pseudomonadota; class Alphaproteobacteria; order Hyphomicrobiales; family Alloboseaceae; genus Allobosea; species Allobosea sp. P4_C6. Next base: position 714 of record NZ_JBFUIF010000219.1, on the reverse strand, counting down.
CAGGCCTGCGCAAGATCGCGGCCAGTCGCAATCGCGAGTCTGGCGCAGAGCGCTTGCAGAACGATCGCCATGACGTTCGAAAGCAAAGCGACGAAGAGGAGCGCATAGCCGAAGCGGGATCCTCCGGCGACGGCGGTCGCCCAGTTCCCAGGGTCCATATAGCCTACGGCAACAAGGTATCCCGGCCCCAGAAAGGCGAGGAATCTTCGCCACGATGTCGCTCCGGGGCCCAACGGCACCGAGGCAAAGGCCTCGACAAGCGAAGGTTCGCGCGGGGCGCGTTGCCAACCGATTTTTCTCGGCTGATGGCCAATATTCGCCGTCATGAATCCGTCGGCCTCGRCTTTGCGGCGGGGAAAGATGACGCATCAACAGCAGCCTATGTCAGCTCTCAGGATTCGCAAGTTGAATTCTTATTACTCAGGGGTAGATAACGGCAATAAAGAGGTACTTCGTAGTGCAAATCCGTATAATTTTGACAATTACTCAATCGTTTATCATGGTGTTGCAGTTACTCCTAAATGCGGCGTCGTGAATGCAAGCTAAAAAATGAGGGGAATATGGGGAAAATATCGATCGCGGTTGTCGACGACCATCCACTCTTAATGGAAGGTCTTATGGCCCTCATGCAACGAAATGTCGCGTTTTCATTGGCTGCAGCCGGCTCAAATGCGGGCGACATCTATTCGATTACAGAAAAATTCCGACCTGACG
>NZ_JBFUIF010000218.1:0-1836 GCF_056402015.1 Allobosea sp. P4_C6 | reverse complement strand
CTGTAGATCTTGAGCAGGAGTTCGTCGACCATGCCGATCAGGCAGAAGATCGTCAGGCGCAGCCGTGCCGGGTCCCAGCGATCGAACTCGCCTTCGCGCCTCAGCCGGTCGATGACGCGGTCCACCATGGCGGCGTCCGCATGCCGGCCCACCTCCGCGATGACCTCGTCCTCGTCCTTCAGCCGGAAGTGACAGCGCATCAGCCCGACATTGCGGCGGAAACACTCGACATAATGCAGATTGGCCTGATGAATGGCCTCGAACTGCGAAGCGTCTCGCGGAATCGGCAGGCGCGAAGCGCGCACGAACCTGAAATAATCTGCTATCGTCTTGGCGACGACGCTGCGCTTGTCCGTGAAATAACGGTAAAACGTTCCGTGCGCGACTCCCGCCGTATTGGCGATCAGATTGACCGTTATCGCATGGTAATTCTTCTCACGAAGCAATTTCGCGGTCGCGATCTCAATCTGTATCTCGGTACGAATTATTTTCTTTTCGCCGTGAGCTGCCGCCAGACGCTTCTCAAGGTAGGAGACATAATCGAATTCTTCGACGCTCAAGGAATCAACCTCGTTTTTCCCGCGCATTTCGCTTGTATCAGGGCGGCCGGCCGGAGCGCAAATCGCACCCGCCAAAGACGCTTGACAAAAAATGACATCGTCGTCAGTTTTATCGCATAGCCGCGATAGGAGCCGCAATAGATGAGTTCTACCGGTGCGACGATCGACTTTCGGAACGTGCGGAAGTCCTATGGGAAGTTCGTCGCGCTAGAGAATTTCTCGATGCATGTCGGGCGCGGGGAATTCATGACCCTGCTCGGCGCCAGCGGCTCGGGAAAGACCACCGCGCTCAACGCCTTGGCCGGCTTCACCGACATCGACAGCGGCGAGATCCTGATCGACGGCGTGTCGATCACCAGCCTGCCGACCGAGAAGCGTCAGATCGGCATGGTGTTCCAGAGCTATTCGCTGTTCCCGCATCGAAGCGTCATTCGCAACGTTTCATTCCCCCTTGAAATGCGCGGTGTTCCGCGCGCCGAAGCCCGGCGCCGTTCGGAGAAGGCGCTCGCGATGGTGCGGATGGACGCCCTCGCCGATCGCATGCCGCACGAGCTCTCGGGCGGCCAGCGGCAACGGGTCGCCTTTGCCCGCGCTGTGGTGTTCGAGCCCCGCGTGCTCCTGATGGACGAGCCGCTCGGGGCCCTCGACCTGAAGCTGCGCGAGACGCTCCAGCTCGAGATCAAGGCCTATCAACGCCAGATCGGATGCACGGTCATCTACGTTACCCATGACCAGGGCGAGGCGCTGACGCTGTCAGACCGGGTGGCGGTGATGGACAAGGGACGCGTCTTGCAGGTCGGGCCGCCTGAGGAGCTCTACGACCGGCCGCGCTCGCGCTTTGTGGCCGAATTCGTCGGCGCGAATAATTTGCTGATGGTGGAGCGTGCCGAGAATGGCGGCATGACCCTGGAAGGCCTTGGCCTCATCCAGGGCGATATCGCCCATCTCTCGGGCGCGGAATTCGTTTCGATCCGGCCGGAGCTCGTTCGGGTTCGCCATGGTGGCGGCGGCGCCCACCCGGCCCGCCTGAAAGAGACAGTCTTCTTCGGCAACTCCGTGCGTTACGTGCTGCTGACTGACGCGGATAAGGAGATTTCCGCGATCGAGCCGCGCCGACCGGGGCAGGAGATGCGGCCGGCCGGTGTCAGGGTCGGCTTCGACCTCGACACCGCCGACCTCGTCGCACTTACCGCTTGATAACAATCAACAATATCAGAGGGAATTGTCATGACCAAGATGACTAGGCGAGCGTTCGGCATCGGGGCCAGCACGGCAG
>NZ_JBFUIF010000217.1:0-1853 GCF_056402015.1 Allobosea sp. P4_C6 | reverse complement strand
GTCGTTGAGGCTGACCAATCGGAGCGATTTTGACTGGCAGTTCAACGTGGGACAATTTCCACTGCGGATTGGAATGCGAATTTTTGATGGCGGAGGAAACATGCTGAAGGAATTGAGTGTTGCAGCTCAAGTCTTTCTGGAAGCTGGTGCTAGCCAGAGCGTCCCTGTTCAGCTCAGTGTGCTTCATGCCGCGCTACCTAACCTTCCCTCTGAAGTGAGCATACAGTTTGCCTTCTTTCAGGACGCAAATGTTTGGTTTAGCCAGCCAGGGAATGCAGAATGTCGCATAACCGTGCGCAGATAATGGTCATTCAGGGCATAACGCAGGATGAGTTCGAAAAATGAATGAGACGGCGATGAGTTTGCATCGAGGCCGGGTTCTGGTGACTGGCGCCGGAGGTGTTCTAGGCTCGGCTCTGGTTGCACAATTGAAACAGCAAAACGTGACGCTGTTGGCGCCTACCCGGGCGCAGTGTGATCTGCTCGACGCCGGCGCTGTGCGTGCGACCTTTGATGACTTTAAGCCAACTGTGGTGTTGCACCTGGCCGGCTGGGTCGCAGGCGTTCAGGGCAATCTCAGCTTTGCCGGCCGTGCCTTTTATGAAAACACCTGCATCAATGTTAACGTGATTGAGGCATCTCGTCTCGCGGGCGTCCGGAAGATTGTCGCCGCTGGCACGACCGCGGTGTATTCCGACGAGATCGCGCTGCCGATGCGCGAGGCTGATATCTGGCGTGGCGCGCCGCACGGCTCCGAGGCCGCCTATGCGCATTCCAAGCGCGCCATGCTGGCCCAGCTCGAAGCCTACCGCACGCAGTATGGCATCGATTTCGGCTATATGATCTGTACCAACCTTTACGGGCCGGGCGATCGCTTCGACGAGAAATACGGCCATGTCGTACCGTCGCTTATCGCCCGGTTCCAGCGCGCCGCGGAGCTTGAGCAGCCTGAAATCGTGATCTGGGGCGACGGCACGCCGACCCGCGACTTCCTGTTCAGCGACGACGCGGCGCGGGCCTTCCTCACGGTAGCGGAGCAGGGGCAGGGCGCCTTCAACACGGCGACGGGGTCGACAGTTACGATCCGCGAACTGGTCGAGGTCCTGCGCTCGGTGTCCGGATATCGCGGCGAGGTCGTCTGGGACGTTACAAAGCCCAAGGGCCAGCAGGCGCGCAGCTACGACAACAGCCGCCTGCTGCAGCTCGGATGGGCGCCCGAGACCGGGCTTGCGGACGGTATCGCCCAATCATTCGAGTGGTACCAGCGCAATATCGGCTCCGTCCGCCGTTGACCTTTCGCTGATCTCGAAGGAATAGCTGGAACGCTGACGCGGCAGGCGTGTTGTGCTGATTGGCCGGGATCGCGCAGTGCTCTTGCTCGTTCCGAGGCCGGCCGCGGCGTTCGTCGCCCGGTCGCTGAGAGGATAGGATGACTGGCTTGACGAATGCTGCCGCCGTGCCCGCCCAGAATCCCGCGAGGCGCGTCTTCGCGGTCGTATCGACATGGCCCGAAACCAAGAACGCTGAATATGAGGTGATCGAACGGATTCTCACGGCGGCCCGTAATATCGACTGCGACGTCCTGACAATCGACAATGACGGCTACATCATCGCCTCGACGAGAGATGGCGATGGGCTGATAGGGGCGCGGATCTCGCGGGAGCACAGCGAATTCGTCATATCGCTGCACTTTCAGTCGCCGCGCCTGTACGATATCGACACCTACATAACGCTATGGAACCCGCCCGAATTCTATCACGTTTTCGGGTACCAGCCGTCGATCGCGGCCATGGCGAGCCACAGCGATGTGCTGTCGTGCCATTCGGATATGGCTGACCGACATGCCCTGAACG
>NZ_JBFUIF010000216.1:0-1864 GCF_056402015.1 Allobosea sp. P4_C6 | reverse complement strand
AACTGAGCGGGAGCATTTTAGCACAGGCTCTCCTCGGCATCGTATGGCTCGCCGCCGCTGCCGGCGTGGCGATCAAAGTGGGTTTGCCCGGCCGGTTCGACCGCCTGTCGATCGCGCTCTATCTCCTGATCGGGTGGAGTGGGCTCCTGATCTGGAAAAGCGTGAGTCTTCTGCCTGGGGGCACCCTCTGCCTGATCATCGCGGGCGGCCTTCTCTACTCGATCGGTGTCATTTTCCACATTTGGGAGAGCCTGCCGTTTCAGAATGCGATCTGGCACGCCTTCGTTCTTGTGGCTTCAGGCTGCTTCTATGGGGCTGTGTTTCGGGCGTATGCTATAGTGCCGGCTGCATGAGCTGCGGCGGTCCTCCTCCCAAATGTCTTCGAGGATCACGCGAAGCTCCTCGCGCGCGTCCGCAAGGCCCAGGTCTGCGATTTGCGGAGGTTCCACCAGAGGCCGCTCTGTCTACAAGCAAAAGCAGATTGTCGGTATGAGTAGCCCGGCAAGATGGTGGGCATCACGGGCAAACCTGCTGTTTGTCCTGTTCGCGGTCGTTTTGGGAACCTGCAAGAGATCAATGAAGTTCACGCTGCCCATCGCTTCGCCGACCCCATAGGTCGGCCCACCGGCCACGGTGGTGAACCCGAGAGTCTGGATAACTATGCCGACTTCCTCGAGGCGATCTCCCACCCGGCGACCGTTCACGGCATGCTAGCGGACTATCGTACGGGCTGAGCGTCGATGCCGACCATGATCGAGACGATCGAGACAATGGGCGCAAGATCGCCTGCCCGGCCCTTGCGCTGTGGTCGGAAAAGGACGACCTGCTGGATCACGACGGAGATGTGGTTGCAGTCTGGCAGAAGTGGGCTGTAAGGGTCCGCGGGGCGTCAATTCCAAGCCGTCACTATATGGCGGAAGACGCGCCGGAGGAGCTTGCCGCGGCGCTGCTTGGCTTTTTCGAAGGTGAGCTTTGACGATCCTTTGGCGGCGCGGCGGTCATTCTCCCAGCTAAAGTGGGGCTATCGCCGCAACTCGGCTCGGTTGTGCCGACCTACCGAAGCATCTTGCATTCCCCACGACCTCGAGGCCTTCGGATCACGATCTCGACACCCACAGCCCGAGACAAGGCCTTATCCCACGAAACCGGACGGTCGCTACTTYGTGTCGCCGGCGGATTCTGGATCGGCCAGTCTGAAGAGGGACGTCATCAGCTTGTCGCTGAACTCATGGATGGTCGCCCCTCTTTCAAATATGCCGAGTGTGGCCACGGCGATGTCAAAGCCGCTCGCGCTCGCATCGGTTCCGCAAAGGGAACTCTCGGTGAGCGCGGGCCAGTCTGGTGGGCGGACGGGCACCCGACCTCAATCGCAATCTCGTGAAGAACACGGCGTATGCTCAGTGGTCTTTTGCGAATGGAAACGCGGGAAAGGCAGGGGTAACGTGGCACGATGGGCACACGAGAAAAAGGAGGGCGACATGCAGCAATCTGCCGTCGCCGTGACAACGCGTGTTGGACTGAAACGCGCTTTTGATGTCGATCTGCCGCTCAACGCAGCAACGTTGAACGAGCACCTCTATGATATCGGGATATGGCTTATCGAGCGCCATATCCCACATCAAGCTCGCATTCTCTGGGAGCCGCTGGAGAAGCGGATCCGTGTCAGCTTTTACGACCCGGACGAGGCCGGAGCCTTTAGGAAACGCTTCGGAGCAACGCTTCACTGAAGAAGGCCAGCGGCCAAGTGTGCTTCCGTTTTCCTTAGGTCTTTCCAAGGCTTCTTGCGACCACGCGGCTCAGCCGCTCGGCGAACCCACGGGCATTGGTGGGACGTTCGCCGTCCAGCACGCGAGCGGTGTCGAGG
>NZ_JBFUIF010000215.1:0-1871 GCF_056402015.1 Allobosea sp. P4_C6 | reverse complement strand
CACCTGCGATTACGCTATGTGGCCCTCCCTGAAGTAGGCTTTTGAGCCTTTGGAGGATGCCCGTTATGCCGCAGAAGAAGCACAAGCCCGAGATCGTCGCGAAATTGCGGCAGGTCGACGTGCTGTGATCCCAGGGGCGCCCGGTCGCGGAAGCGATCCGAACGATCAATGTGACGGCATTCATATATTGCCGGGGCGGCTGGCACGATCGTTTCGAGATTCCCGAGATCGAGCTGCGGGCGCCCCGCGACGTGGCGAGATACCATTCGACAGTCCGGCGCAGTCTCGAAGGTCGCCTTCGGAAACTAGCTGAGATCGCGAACGATCTTGCCTGCATTGATGAGATAGCGCGCGTCATGGCCGGGCCGATCGGTGACCCCCGCAATTTGTATCTGCAGACCTGCTTTTCTGCTCAGGCCTGGTGCATAATCGCTCATTCGACCAAGCGCTCGCATGGAGATGTGGCAAACTTACGCAACGCGCCGGGCGAGCGCGGCCAGGGCGCTCACTCCACGCCGACGGGAGCCGGTCCGAGCCTGCCCCTGACGCCATGGACCAGTCCCGCGCGCACCGGCCTCAGCGAGCCCCGCGGCCCCTTCAGCGCCAGAAGGCCGATCTGGGCGGCGAGCCCGGCGCATGACCTGATCCGCCAGCGCAGCGGCACATGGGCCAACCGCGCCGTCGCGATGACATTGCGCACATAGTAATAGTTGCGGAGTGGCGTATGGCGAAGGATCTGGGCCTTGCCCAATTCCTCCTCGCTCACTGCCTCACCCCAGCGATGCGGCATTACGAGATCGGTCGCCAGAAAGGACCCCCAGCCGCGAGCCCAGGCGCGAAAGCCCCATTCGACATCGATACCGGCGATGAAGAAGTCGTCACGAAAGGGACCGATCTCGGAATAGGCGGCAACATTAAACAAGGATCCGGATGTCGGGCTGAAATCTATGGCGGCCAGACCATCGCTTCGCGGCCTACCGCGCCATTCATAACGGATCGGCTTGTAAAACCCCTCTTCCGGCGGAACGAGGCGAGGAGCCAAGACAGCAATCCTCTCCCCGGAGCGTTCCAGCTGCTGCATCCGCCCCGCGAGCTCCATCAGAAGCTCGGATGTCGGCTCGCTGTCCTGATCGAGCAGCAAGACATGCGCGAAGCCTTCTTCGCAAGCCGCTTCCATCACGGTGTTGAGCCCTCGCCCCAGTCCAACATTGTCGGGGTTCGGGATCACGCGGAGGTCCGCCTCAGCCATCAGGGCAGCAGCCTCGGCCTCCAAGGGGCCGTTGGCGAAGGCGATGAAACGCGTCCCCCGCAGGCCCTCAACCTGTCGGGCGAGCAATGCGGGGTCGGGCCGGTACAGTACCACTGCCGCACAGGCGCCCGCGCTTCGCGTCTGCTCCTCCGGCGCCATCATCATCTCGCTAATCCCCCCGCCGGGAACCCATAGTCCCCGATCCGTGTCCGATCAACCGGCCCATCCCCAGCATGGGCCTTCGACGGCACGCCAATCACGATTCGCGCGCCATCCATGGGTCCTGAACCCATGAGCGCTGAAATAGAAAAGGTGGAGTCTCAGGCGAACATCTGGTCTAGGCATAACCGCGCGTGTCGCGGAACGCGCATCGTTAGCAGGCTGTTGAAGAAGGCGCGGCTGGGCAGAGCGGTACCGGCAGCGTTCGGATGATTGATGGCGCTTGGTGAGCGCGATCAGCGTCGTTGGCCTCGGCCCGGGCGTCGCGCGGCTTCGATGATGATCGTTGCGGGGGCGTGTCGGTGATCTCGCTCATGCCGGTGTCGCCAACAGCTTCGGCAGGCGGACGAGGTTGTAGGCTGCTGCGGCGAAGGTGAAGGCCCATCCGACCCGGTCGACGCGG
>NZ_JBFUIF010000214.1:0-1873 GCF_056402015.1 Allobosea sp. P4_C6 | reverse complement strand
CAGTAACAGCGGCAAGGCTGGCGAATATGAACAACAGCTCATCGGCCGGCTGCGAGAAAGTTGTCCTCGAGATGCCGATGCTGATCACCACCGCGATTGTGCCCGGGCCGGTGGTGAGGGGCAGCGTCAATGGATAGAACGCCAGGCTGAGCGGATCCCCGACAGGTGCGGCGTCGCGTGATGCCTCGATGGCTTTGTGGCTTCCCCTATTGAGGAGATTCCAGCCGGATACCGCGACGATGAAACCACCCGCCGCGCGCAATACAGATATTGAGATCCCGTAAAACTGCAGGATCAGCGCCCCAAGTAGAAAGGAGCACACGAGCACGAGCAGCGAGTTGATTGCGACCCGTAGAGCCAGTGTGCGCCGAATATGGGGTGTAAATCCGCTTGTGAGCCCGATAAACACAAGCGCAGTTCCCGGTGGGTTTACCACGGGAAAGATCGCCGCGAGCACCACTAAAAACGTATTGATCCAGGTTTGCATAGGTGGCGCCTCCAGCTGAGATTAACTTTGCACGCTGAGTTTTTATTTCCGATTGGGCATGCCGGAGGACACCTCTGCGGATAGATAGGTTCAACAGCAGTTTGTCTGTCGTCAACTGATTTGAGACTGTTGACGGGTCTCAAGAACGGAGGCCCTGGCTGATATGGGTTTGAGGTTATGCGCTCCGCAGGCGGCGCTGCAAGCGTCGGTTCTGAATGGTCTGGCGTTGACCAGTTTCTACGCTCCACCCAAGCTTGCATAGGAAGCCAAGCCACTGCACGCCAGCTCCGACTGGGCCAATCGAGTAACGGCACCGCCCGAAAGCGCACCTTCCTGACGTCGGCTAGGGGCCAGAAACAGAAGCGAGAGGCTACGCGGCTTCAGCCTTCTCTCTCCGCCCGACATCTCCCAGCCGGTCGATGCGTCCCGTCCGGAAACCCCCACGCCGGCAACCTGATCCTCAAGCGCCGCTGCGCCCAAGCCGAGCTCGACCCGCAATGGCGTCCCCCAGCCTGCGGCGATGCAGCAGTCGCCGCACCGCTCCGTCCAGCAGGCCGCATCCTACACGACGCCGATCGGCAATTCAGCCAAGCCGCCCGCCTGGCACTTTGAAACGTTTTGTCGACGCGGTTGGCGCGAGCTCCGGCGGACTCATCTGAGATTGAAGGTACATCGCTTGGAACGCCGCACTGGCCTCCCCCGCCGAAATCGTTGAGCGTGACGTGCAGCAGCGGCCTGGGCCCGTCGTCATCGCGATCCCTTCAGAGTCGATCTCACCACGGCGGCGGACTTTAGAATTGTCAGCGAAGGCCGGAAGCCACCCAGCTCTGCTCGGCTCACGGATGCGAGCGACCGTCAGGCACCCAGATGCTTCTTGAGGCTTATCAGCCACCTCAGGCACCCTACAACGTCGCCCTGCTGTAACTCAGAGGTCGGCATAAGACCGCCGATCGGCTTCGCTGTCCCATTCGCCGAACGTGGCGAATGGATCCTCGACCACGACCTAGGCCGGCGCCTTGCGGATCACGACGGACGCCCCTTCGATGCTGTAAGCGATTTCGTCACCTTCCCGCAGCTGCAACGCGGCCCGGATGGGTTGCATAATTTTTTGCCCCTGCCTTGGAGGAGGAAGGGAGCAATGCCCCTCTCGTCGCTGAAAGATCCGCCTTGCTCGGGCACAGGCCGTTTTGAAGGCGGTATGGTACGAAGTCGAGCCAGCATTCCTGATGCGTTGGAGCAGCGGCAACGTACCCGGTTAGCCTATATCGGGGCTGCGCTGGTGGCCGCCGTGGAAGATGAGGATGATTTGAAGCGGAAGGTCCTCGATCTATACTGGCAATCGGCGCCGGGCATGAGCCCCGGAGGGAAGCGGGACAAGGCACCAAG
>NZ_JBFUIF010000213.1:0-1913 GCF_056402015.1 Allobosea sp. P4_C6 | reverse complement strand
ACGACCGCCCCGACGCCAGGCGCGGTCATCAGCCGCCGGCACACGGGATCCTGGCGAACCAATTCGAGCAGCATTTTGTGCAACCGCGTGAACTCCTGGCGCAGGAGGCGCCGGACGGTGAGCAGCGGCTCCACGATCGCCGACAGACTGGACATGCCCGCCACCAGGTCGCGGACGCGAGCCTCGAACCCAGCCGTGCCGACCACGCCGACCTTGAGGCCGAAGTTGCGCAGCGTGCCGCGCAGATCGAACCCGATATCGAGCATCTTGCGCTGCAGGAGCTTCCGGCTGGTCAGCAGCATCTGCTTCTCCTGGCTCGCCAGCGTCTTGACGTGGACAGGTTTGAACAGGGCGACGCGCATCATCTGCGCGATGCCACGAGCGTCGTGACGGTCCGACTTGTTGACCTGTTGCGCCTTCAGAAGCGAGTTCATGTGCCGCGTCTCGACGCAGAACACCGGCAAGCCTGCTTCCGCCAAGCCAATTACCAGCCACTGCGAGAGCGGACCGGCCTCAATCCCGATCCGTCCATAGTCGCCGCTGAGGGACTTGAGCAGCCCGACGAGATCGTCCGGCTCGGTCGCAACCTTCTGCTCGAACACAACCTTGCCGGCTTCGTCGACGACGCACACCGCCGTCTCCTGCACCGACACGTCCAGACCTACGAAATGCGCCATCGCCGTCGCTCCTTCGCTTGCTGCCGAGGTCAGGTCCGACCTCTCCGGCACCGAATGTGAAGGGCTACGCACTCCCGCTCCCAGATCGCGCGCGRCCACCGCGATACGTCATCTTATGGGAAAGGCGTTGACGACTTTCCGGGAGCGGGAAGGACATTCGCGGGGGCGTTGGTACCGACTGGGATGCAAGTCGGGCGAGGCGACAAATCGTTAGGCGCCAGCAGTCGACATTTTGTGGACGATGCCGGATGGCGAGCGTAGCCTCGGCCCGCCGCTGAGATGCGGCCGAACGCCACCGGACAGCAACAGCCCCCCAGCCCAGCGCCGGTGGCGTCTTGCTGTCGCCACCCTAGTGGATCGTCGGACGGTCAGTTACGCGACGAGATGACTGCAGATTATCGAGACCTGATGGCCTGCCTAGAGTTGGAAGCCCAGATCTGGGGCAGCAGTTTGCGAGAGCAAGAGGGGAGGACACGCTAGAAAGGGTTAGCTGGACACCCGCAACGCTCGGGGGCGGACGAGGCCCAGCCGTTCCGCGCAGGATACGAGTTCGGCTACAGAGCGGACCTGCATCTTCTCCATCATCTTTTGACGATGCGCCTTCACAGTGCGCTCCGTCGTCCCGAGTTCGAATGCGACCTGCTTGTTCATCTTGGCCCGTACGACGCGGTCAAAGACCTGCCGCTCGCGTGGAGTCAATTGATTCAGTCGAGCCATTCCCGCGCGCGCCCAGACTTCCTGCTCCATGGTGAGCCGGTGTCGTGCGATCGCCCGGTCGATCGACTCGAGGAATTCTTGGGGCTCGACTGGCTTGGTAAGGAAGTCTTCGGCTCCCGCCTTAATCGCGTTGACGCACGCCCGAATGTCGCTGTGCTCGGCCAGGAAGATAACCGGCAGACCAAAGCCGGCCTTGCTCAAGCGATCTAGAATGTCGGATGGAGCTGTGTCGCGAGCTTGCCTGTCGATGACGATGCAGCCTGCATTCTTATCATCCGGCAGCTGCCTAAAAATCTCTTCGGCGCTGCCATAACTCCGGGTTTTATAGCCGCTGGCCCGGAGCATGTTGTCGTTTTCGGCCCGAGATGCAGCGTCGCCGTCGACGATATAGATGAGAGTAGGCATGTAATAGATGGCTTCCATGCATTCCGCCTCTGCCGGCGGGTCTAAGAACGCGATCGCCCTTCCGTAAAGCAATCAACGCCGCAAATGGCGCGGAAGGAAGTAGGTTACAGACAG
>NZ_JBFUIF010000212.1:0-1916 GCF_056402015.1 Allobosea sp. P4_C6 | reverse complement strand
TCCGAGCGCTTGCGGGTCAGGCCCCAATAGAACAGCAGGCAGGCGAAGGTGGCGAGCAGCAATGCCGAGGCCATCACCGCCGCGAGATCCCATTTCAGGGTCTTGTGAACCTGCAGGTCGATCAGATTGGCGATCAGAATGCTCGTGCGCCCGCCAAGCAGCGTCGGCGTGACGTAGAAGCCGAGGCATAGGATAAAACAGATGATGCCGCCGGTCGCAGCACCGCTGACGCTGAGCGGGAAGACGACCTTCCAGAAGGCCTGGCGCGGCGTCGCGCCGAGCGAGCGGGCCGCCTTCACCAGATCCCGCTCGACATCGAGGATCGAGGTCAGGCAGGTCAGCACTACGATCGGCAGGAGGATCTGGACCATGCCGACATGGACGGCGACCGGCGTGTAGAGCAGCTGGATCGGCTCGCCCGTGAGGCCGAGGGCCGAGAGCGCCTTGTTCAGGACGCCCTCGCGGCCGAGGAGGATGATCCAGGTGTAGGTCCGGATCAGGATGCTGATCCAGAACGGCAGCAGGATCAGATAGGTCGCCATGACGCGCTTGCGCGGGGCGAGCCCCGCCATGAAATAGGCCATGGGATAGCCCATCACCAGGCAGATCGCCGTCACGGTCGCGGCGGTGACAAAGGTCCTTTGCAGGACGATGATCGACAGCTGCGACGTGTAGATCTGCCGCACCGGCTCGGCCGTGAACGATGTTCCGTCATGCACCGTCAAGGTGAGGACGCCGAACACCGGATAGACGAAAAGGACCGCCGCCAGCACCGTCGCCGGTGCTAGAAGCAGAAGGGTTTTCGTCCATCGAATGCGCATGGCGGCGGCAGACTTTCACGAGGCCCGGCGGTCGAGCCGGGCCAGAGTTGGATCAGGTCGAACTCAGGTCGGGTTCGGGGTCAGATCAGCAGCCATTCGTTCCAGCGGGTGGTGACGGCATCGATGTTCTCGGCCCACCAGGCGCTGTTGAACTCGAACTGCACGGCGGCGTTCTCAGGTGATGTCGGCAAGGTCGCCGCGAAGGCGGGTTCCAGCAGCTCGGTCATGCCGGGCACGAAGCCGGGATAGGGCACCTGCTTGACAAAAGCGGCCGAGGCGACCGGGTCCATCCGGAACTTCATGAAACGCATCGCTTCCTTGGGATGCCGTGCGCCCTTGGGGATGCCCAGATACGACAGCATCAGGGCCCCGCCCTTGAAGGTGATATCGACCGGCTTGCCTTCGTTCTTCAGCGGCGTGATGCGGCCGTTCCAGCAGGAAGTCAGGTTGACTTCGCCATCGATCAGCAGCTGCACATGCTGGGCACCGTTCGTCCACCAGACCGGGATGTGCTTTTTCAGCTGGTCGAGCTTCCTGAAGGCGCGGTCGACGTCGATCGGGTAGAGCTTGTCGGGCGCGACGCCATCGGCGAGCAGGGCGAATTCGAGATTGCCCTTCGGCGAGTTCTCCAGGGAGCGCGGCCCCGGGAAGGCCTTCACATCCCAGAAATCGGCCCAGGATTGCGGGGCCTTGCCCTTGCCGAACTTGTCGGTTCGGAACGCCATCACCGTCGAATAGGATGCGCGCACCATCGCCGTCGGCTGCTTGGCGATGGCCGGCAGCTTGTTGTCGGGGTCGATGATCGCGTAATCGATCGGCATCAGCCAGCCGGCCTTGGTCGCGGTGACGACGTCGTCGCCGTTCAGTTCCGTCAGGTCCCACTCGACATTGCCGGATTCGACCATCGCCTTGAGCTTCGGAAGGCTGACCGGCGCCGTCGGCTTGACCTTGATCCCCGTCTCCTTGGCGAAGGGCTCCTCGAAGATCTTGGTGATCATCGTCGCCAGGGCTCCGCCGGAGCCGTTGACGACGATCGTCGTCTCCTGGGCGAACGAAGGGAATCCGGCCGCCAAGGAAGCCGCTGCCGTGCTGGCC
>NZ_JBFUIF010000211.1:0-1948 GCF_056402015.1 Allobosea sp. P4_C6 | reverse complement strand
GAGCGAAGCCTAGCGCCAAATGCTCCCGCAGCTGTGCGAACGAGATAGGGCCGAAGCGGCGCGACGGCGCGCCAGCCATCACTTGTTGTACCATTTCGACCGCTCCCTGACCCACAGCAGGGCGACGGAGAGAAGCAGGATGATCGCGAAGAAGACGACGACGACGGTCGAGGCGGTGCCGACGTTGTAATAGGCGAAGGCCTGCGAATAGAGGTAGAGGTTGATCGTCTCAGAAGCCGTCCCCGGGCCTCCGCTGGAGATGACATAGATCACCTCGAAGGCCTTCACCGCGTCGATGGTGCGCATCACGCCTGCCACCGCTATGAAGGGAAGCACGAGCGGGAAGGTGATATAGCGGAACATCTGCCATTGAGTGGCCCCGTCGAGCCGCGCGCTCTCGTAGGGTTCCTCGGGCACCGCCGCGAGGCCACCGAGCACGATGATCATGACGAAGGGAGTCCAGAGCCAGACTTCGACTAGGGCGAGGCTTGGAATGACTGTGCTGCGTGCAAAAACCCATTCAGACGGCGGGATGCCGACTACACTCAGGAGGTAGTTCAGGACGCCGAGCTGGGGATGGAACATCATCGTCCAGACCAGCGCGATGGCGACCGGCGTCGCCATCATCGGCATGATGAAGATCGTCCGTAGCAGGCCGCGGAGGGGAAAGCGCCGGTTGAATATGACCGCGGCGAAGGTGCCGGCGACCAGCGGTAGGAGGACGGCAAGCACGGTGAAATACGCCGTGTGCCACATCGACTCAAGGAAGCGCTGGTTGCTGGCGAGGTCGATATAATTCCGCAATCCGACCCAGGTTTTTGCGCCGCCGATCTTCCATTCGTGGAAGCTCATCCAGATTGTGAAGATCCAGGGAAAGACGATGATCGCGACGGTCGCGACCAACGCCGGCAGGATGAACCAGATATAGGACGGCTTGCGCAGCGGATCGGCCTGCGCCGTCACAGGCGCAGACCGGACAGCCATCTCCGCAAGGCTGGTCACGACTGCTCGCTGCGATCGAGAACAGGGCCGAATTCGTCGGTCGCCTTTTTGAGTTCGGCGGCTGGGTCGGCGCCGCCGATCATGTTGGTGAGGGCAGCCCCGAAGGTGTCGCGAAACTCTGTCACCGGAACGATGTTGGGCAGGCCCGTGCGCGCGATCTCGGCCGAGCCTCGTACGCAATCGGCCCAGTCCTTGGGAACCGTCAACGCCGCCAGTGTCTCCTTGTCGACGAGGCTGGAATTGCGGAAGGGAACGCCCGAGCCCGTCTGCAGCAATCGGTTGCACATCGTCTTCGACGTCACCCAGAGGCAATAGAGGAAAGCGGCTTCCTTCTTGGAGCTTGCCGCTGCGATGCCGATGCCGTCGCCGAAGACATTCGCGTGGTGGGCTTTCGGCCCGGGCGGGAACACGCCGTAGCCAACCTTGCCGACGATACGGCTGCGCTTGGCGTCCTCGAGAGGTGGTGCGAACCCGACCCCATCGATCCACATCGCCGCGCGACCCTGCGCGAACAGCGACTGCGCCTCGTTCCAGTTAAAGCCGGAGACGCCTTGCGGCCCGCTGGCCTTGAGTAGGGTCTGATAGATCGTCGCGGCGGCGACGGCATCCTCGGTCGTCGTCGCCAGCTTTGGTGGCGTCCCGGTGGTGGTCTCCTGGCCGTAGCCGAGCAGCAACTGGGTCCAGACCGGCACATTTGCATTGCGTAGGCCGCGGGCGACGATGCCGGAAATGCCGTTCGTTGGGTCATGAAGCTTGGCGGCTGCTGTCACGATGTCGGCGATCGACTTCGGATAGGCGACGCCCTTGGCGTTGAATAGATCCTTGTTCCAGTAGAGCAGCCAGTAGTCGGCCGAGAGGGGCAGCGAGGTCAGGCGCCCGTCATCCGTCGCATATTCGAGGCCCCGCTGACTGAAGTCGGCCCGGTCCCAGTCGGGCGGYGTCAGTG
>NZ_JBFUIF010000210.1:0-1968 GCF_056402015.1 Allobosea sp. P4_C6 | reverse complement strand
ATAATTGGCCTTACAATCGTTAGCATCTTTCGACCACACTTTCGCCAAAGCGGCAGTTTGGCCTGTTGCGGCTGTACCATTCCGTATCTGCCCTTCGTTCGTTCAAAATTCGTGGAAAAGACTGGCCTATATATGCAATGTTGATTTTAGGAAACTGCTCGTTTCCAGTCAGATATTACATGTCTTTGCGAGATGGCCACAGTTGATCCCGCACGATCATCCGACCCGCGTTGGCCTGCATTCACTGGGTCCAACTACCTCATCCTAATCACGCCCTGGCATAGATGTCCTCGATGYGGACGATGTCGTCCTCGCCGGTATAGGAGCCGACCTGGACCTCGATCAGTTCGAGCGCGATCTTGCCGGGATTGGCGAGGCGGTGCGTGCAGCCGATCGGCAGATAAATCGACTCGTTCTCGTGGACGTAGGAAACCGTGCCGTCGAGCGTAACTTCGGCCGTGCCGGAGACCACGATCCAGTGCTCGGCCCGGTGGAAATGCTTCTGCAGGCTGAGCAACCCGCCCGGCTTGACGGTGATCCGCTTCACCTGGAAGCGCGTGCCCAGGTCGATGCGCTCATAGGAGCCCCAGGGCCGGTACATCCGCAGATGCTCGCTGGCCTCGCGCCTACCGTCGCGCTTCATCTGCTCGACCAGCGTCTTGACCTCCGCCGCACGCGCCTTGGTCGTCACCAGCACCGCATCGCGCGTTGCCACCACGACCGCGTCCTCGATTCCGATCACGGTCGTCAGGATCTCCTCGCTGCGCACAAGCGAGCCCTTTGTCCCCAGCGCGACCACCGGACCCTCGAGCACGTTGCCGTTCGCATCCTGCGGCTTGATGTCGTGGATCGAATCCCAGGAGCCGATATCCGACCAGTCGAAGCTCGCCTTCAGCACGCCGGCATGGCTCGTCTTCTCCATCACCGCGTAGTCGATCGAGACCTTGCGCGCCTGCGCAAAGCCCTCGGGATCGAGCCGCAGGAAATCGAGATCGCGCTTGGCGGCGCTGACCGCAGCGCGCGCCCCGCCGAGCACTTCAGGTGCATGGATCTCGAGTTCCTCGATCATCCGCGCCGCCGAGAAGACGAAATTACCGCTGTTCCAGAGGAAGCCCTGCTCGACATATTGCTTCGCCGTATGGGTGTCAGGCTTCTCGACGAAGCGCTTGAGGCGGCTGGCGCCAGGGACATCGAGCGCCGCACCGGGCTCGAGATAACCGTAACCCGTCGCCGACATTGTCGGCACGATGCCGAAGGTCATGATCAGCCCCGATGCGGCAAGCGCCGCAGCGTTGGCGCAATCATTGCGGAAACCCTCGACATCGCCAATGGCATGGTCCGCAGCCAACGCGACGCACAGCGCGCCCTCGGCCCGCGCATGCGCAATGAGGGAGCCGACCGCGACAGCCGCCGCCGAATCGCGCCGCTCGGGTTCGAGCACGATGTCGCCGCTGACGCCGACCGCCTGCATCTGCTCGGCGATCACGAAGCGGAAGTCGTGATTGGTGACCRCGATCGGGCGATCGAAGCCCGCCACCTTCACCCGCAGCAAYGTCGCCTGGAAGCTCGACAGCCCGTCATCGAGCAGGCCGATCAATTGCTTGGGCATCGAATCCCGAGACACCGGCCAAAGACGCGTGCCGGCACCGCCAGCCATGATCAGGGGAATGAGATTCGCGGTCGTCATGCTCGCCATATCTGCCTGATTGGGCGCACCTATCAGAGGCCAGCGCCGGATAACGTCTTCTCATAGCCAAGCAAGAAGCCTGCTGGAAGAGCGAGTTTGGCCTGCCCCCATCAGGTGGCCCGGTTCTAATCTAATGCATGGTGGGCTTGTCGGCCACGGTTGAGATGGCCGGCGAAGCGGGTTGGGTTTTCGTAGGCGGCCAGACCACAGCGACCGGTGCTGGCGGCTTGTAGCCGAGCGAGGAGTGCGGGCGCCGGGTATTGTAGTGCTGACGCCAGCCC
>NZ_JBFUIF010000209.1:0-1977 GCF_056402015.1 Allobosea sp. P4_C6 | reverse complement strand
CGTCTGCATGGCGGCTCGGCCCGGCGTACAACTCGGCTGGGCATAGAACGAGAAGAATGTCATGCCTTCCGCCGCCAGCTTATCAATGTTGGGGGTCGGCATGCCCCGGCCGGCGCCGCCGCCATAGGGGCCGAGATCGCCGTAACCCGTGTCGTCCGATATAATCATGATAATGTTGGGTTTTTGGGTCGGGGCGGGCGGCTGCTGTTGCGCCAGGGCGGGTAAGGTTACTCCCGCCGAAATTGCCACGCTCGCGCAAAAACCGAGCAGCCCGCGTCGACAGATCGACATGCTACGTCTCCGTTTGCAAAACTGGGGGGGGTAGGCCGTTGAACAGGCGAAGCAGCGCTTGCCGCGCAGCTCGAATGTTGCGCGGCAACGATTGCCGGAGACATAAAAGTCAATCGTCGCGTGCCACTATTGTACCTGAGGACAGTAGCATGCGGCCCGAGGCTGGGGCCGGGCCTCCACGAGATTAACTGAGCTGCCTGTCGGCGAACGAAGCGTCCGGCTGGAACTGGAGAAAATGCCCGAAACGAACGTCAGCAATTAGCGCGGCCCAGCCCGCGCGCCCGCACGACATCACTGCGCTGGATCCTAAATCCAGCTCATCGCGAAAGTGCGGCGCCCCCCAAAAAGTCTGGAAACGGTCCGATTTAAGCTGCGCCTCCGTAACTGGCGAACTGAATACCCGGAAGCGGTCGTTCCAGATATCGGCTATAGGCCATTTGTATGCCAAGAGCGGTTCGACGTGATCGTCGCAGATGGGTCGATGTGGCTTAGCCTTTCGGTTCCCGAGACCTACTCAGGGAAGAGGAAGGTCAAGCCCGCGCGCGCGCCGAACCCCTTTGGCCCAGACACTGGGGAAAATGCATAATATCGACCGGCGACGAACAAGCTGATCGGCTGCTTTCCGATCCTGATCAGTTTCGAGACCTGAGCGTTAATCGGAACGGTGAGCTTCTCATTGGCCCAATCGTACGTCGTCTCCGTGTTGAGCGAGAAGGTCCAGGCATCGTGCGTCGTGTAGGAGATGAACGGCTGCACGAATGTCGCGTTGACCGGGTGCGCACCACTGCGGGTCGCCCCTCCGGCCGACCAGACCTGATTAGCCAAGATGCCGATCGTCCAAGGGCCTTCCTGCTTGAGTAAAACGGCGGTTGGACCCACCCCCCAGCGACTTTCGCCGAGGAGTTGATCCGTCGCGGTTGGCAGGCGGAACACGGGTCCGATCCCCCAGATAATTCCCCCAGGACCAGGAGCCTGTGGGGACAGAAAAAAGCTCTGGGTCGTATCGGACAACCCGAACTGGCGGCCCGAGCCTGGCGCAATATCCCATTGTGAGATGACTGGAAGAACCGTTCTGGAGATAAGGTTCCACTCGGGGCTGAGGTGAAAGGGGATGACCGGCTGGATATTCAGGGTCGCCCGCCCACCATTATCACCGGGCCCGATCCGGCCGTCGTAGTTGAACTGGAACGGAACGCTAATGAGAGCTGCGACCGGATTGTTGAGTTTCTTGGCGAGATCTGCGTCCTGCCCGAAGGCCGGTGACAGGCAATTCGCAAGGAGAACCATGGCGACCGACATAGTTCTACGGATTTGTCGCAATGGAACCTCCCTAGACTTCGGTTCAGAGATCAAAACACAGGGTGCTTGAGTTTACTAGGTCGTGAACCCACAAACGGCGGACGTCCGCGTTGTGGAAAGCTGCCGTTCCCGGGCATCAAGGAAAACATCTGCCTTCCCATATTTCGGACCTTGCGGTTATCGACGCGTGGCGTCGACGATCCGACGCAACTCCGTAGGAGCCGGCAGACTGAGATCGGCCACCCCCATTCGCTTGATCGAGCGATGCTCGGTTGCGTCGCGGTTATCAGCGCGCCTGCCGGGTTAGGGCCAATCATTGGAGCGATCGATATCGGCCCTGGGGACAGGTTTTTCGAGAACAGCGCCGCCGGACTCTACGATCAGTGG
>NZ_JBFUIF010000208.1:0-1992 GCF_056402015.1 Allobosea sp. P4_C6 | reverse complement strand
GTTCCGTGGTCCTCTCGGACGCACCGTTTTCAGCGCGAGCAAGCGCCGCCTCTATCTCAGAAGCGGCAAGCACTCCTTTTCGCTTCAGTTCCTCAAACAGGGCGGCGACAGAGAGCATTAGGCCTTCAAGCTGCAAGTTGGCCGTGTTCATTGTAAACTCCCGAATGAAATATGGTGTGGTTCTAATAGCAGCGTCGGTTCATTTGCCGTGACGCGTGACCGCCTCGATCTTGTTTCCGCCCGGATCAAGCACAAATAAGGAACAACCCACCTTCAGCCACCCTGAGCCGAAAGCGATATGGACGCTGTTTCCTGCGCTCGCCCGCTCGCCGTTGGCGCCCGTTTCCAAGCTGACCAGCAGACTCGATACGCCAAAATCTGTGGGGTATGCGTTTTCCGTTAGGCTGAGAAAGCAAACACACTCGAGCACGGCGTCATATAACTCTCTGCTGGCCAAGACATTGGTTCCGAGCGAGATATGATAATCATGACTATTCATCAACATCCGAGAGCGGTCCGATAGCCGGGGCGTTCAATACGCTCCCGTCCGGAGAGAAATGCGATCCGTGGCAAGGGCAATCCCAGCAGACTTCGAACGAGTTCCAATGAAGGTGGCAGCCAAGGTGCGTACAGACCGCCAACTTCTCGATGACCTCGCCCTTCTCGGTCCGGTAGGCGGCGATTTTGCTCAGGCCGCGCCTCACGATCGCGCCTTGACCAGGCTTGAGCTCGTCGATGGAGGTCAGCTCGCCGGGAGCGAGGTACTCGGCGAAATTTTTCACCGCTGTAATGTTCTCGCTGACATAAGTCGTCGCGGCCTTAAGAGGCTTCCGGTTGGGRTCGTAGACTGCGGTCAAATAATTCTCTCGCCCGAGAATGAGGTCGGGAATGAGCAGGCCGGCAACCACGCCGTGGGTGATGCCTTGCCCGGAGTCGCCRGCGGAGACCAGGACACGTTCGCTGCCGGCCTCGCGTCCGATGAAGCCGCAATAATCGAGCGTATCCATGACCTGCCCCGACCAGCGATAGCGTTCCGGACCGAGATCCGGGACGAGGGTCTTGATCCAGGAGGTGAGGGCGGCGAAACGCGCATCGGCATCGTCAGCCTCGCCCGTCTTGTGATCCTCGCCACCGACGATGAGGATGTCCTTGCCGTCTTCGCCAGGCGTCAGGCGGACATAGTGATAGGGATCTTGCGTATCCCAGTAGAGCGCGTCGTTCAGCTTCCCCGCCTCGATTTCGAAGCCCATGGCGTAGGTCCGATAGGGCGCCTGCTTGGTGTGAAGGGCGACGAGATCATGGATGGGAGAATTCGTCGCAATAACGGCATGCCCGACCGTCACAGTGTGACCTGACTCCAACTTTAGCTCGACGTGGTCATCCCCCTCCTTCACCTCGATAACTGCGGTGTTGGCATGGAGGCGCGCGCCTTTCTTGGTGAGCGCATCCGCCACGCCTCGGAGATACTTAAGCGGATGAAAAGTCGCCTGAGCCGGGTAGCGTAGGAACGGGCGCTCGTCGAGTGTCCGCAAGGGCAGACCTTTTCCGCGTTCGACGGTGACCCCGATGTCCATCGCCGCGGAAACCTCGTCGTCGAGGACGCTCTCGTCGCTTTCCGGATCCAGGAAAAGGATTCCGTCGAGACGCCTAAACTCGCAGTCTATCTGAAGCTCTTTTTGGATAGACTCGATCCGATCAACGGCGGCACTCTGGCTTGCGTGAAATCCCTTCGCCAGCTCCTGCCCGCGCATCGATAGCAACTCGCTCAGGGAATCGTCGCAAATGGGCGCAAGATGGGCAGTGGTGCGGGATGTCATGCCGCCGGCGATCGCACCTCGATCAAGCACGACGACGGATAGACCGCGCACTGCAAGTTCATAAGCGATGGACAGGCCCGCGATGCCTGCGCCGACTACCGCCACGTCTGCCGCGTGGTCCGCCTGAAGGCGCCGGGCGTCGGGTGCTACCTTTACATCCATCCAGACCGAACGG
>NZ_JBFUIF010000207.1:0-2005 GCF_056402015.1 Allobosea sp. P4_C6 | reverse complement strand
GATAGGTGCTTGTCCACATGATTAAGCTGCCGGTGCATTTCTTGCGGCAGGGCGATCCCAATTTCAGCAAATTCATTCATAATCGCGGCACGCATCTCCGCAATCTGCAAGGCGATCGTTTCGTTTACCATTTGGCGGAAGCCCTCGTGTTGGGCGTCCTGAACCTGGCCCGTTCGTGCATCAACATGTTCACGAACAGCGGCCAGAGCGCTCTGCAATGAAGCCCGATTTTCCTCAATCTGCGGCACTAGTGTTTCGTTTAATATTTGGCGGAAGCCCTCGTGTTGGGTGTCCTGAACTTGGCTCGTTCGTGCATCAACATGCCCACGAAGTTCAGTCAGAGCGCTCTGCAATGAAGCCCGAATTTCCTCAGTTTGCTCGATGAGGCAGCTTCCTAGGAACCGGCGTAATATTTCGTTCTGATTATCTTGTAATTCTTTCGTATGAATATCAGTATTCGCTTTAAATTGAGCTAACGCACTCAGAAAATGAGCCTGTATTTCGAGCGAAATATCTCCTTTGATCCTAGCTTCTACGTTTTTTATATAATACTTAGCACGGAATAATTTTTTGACCCAATTTAAAAAAAACGGCCCGCCTGTATTCGACGATTCACGGTCGCGCTGCTGAAGGCGCTCGTTCATGTTGGATTCCTTACATAATTACAGTTTTGGTTCGCCGAATACCTGAGAATCAGCTTTGTTTGCGTCTTTGAGGCCCAATTTATGACGATTTCACATGCGGTTCAGGCGGTGTGATATTTCGTTCAGCTTGTCTTAACGGTTTCGGTACTCTCGCTCAGTGAATTTCGTCCCATTGTGATGCTGCAACCTAGCTCGGCGCGGTCCGTTAGATGTTGAACCGGCGCGCCGCTGAACAAGGGCTGGCCGCGCATATTCGTCGCCTTCATCGCCGTGCATCAATCCTCAACCGAGGGGTAATCCGATAGCACCAAACTCGCGCCTCGACCACAAGCGCAGGACAATGCGTCAGCAATGCTCGCCCGGCGCGATTGGAGGCATTGCCATGAGAGCAGGGGGAGCCGATCGATAGGACTTGAACCGCTTCTTCGGTTTCTTTTCGCCTTCGATTTCCCTATCCGGTTGATCCCGTGYGTTGCATGAACCGATGCAGCGACGAGCGCGTCAGGGCCGGAATGGTGGCCTACAGCACATAACGGCAATTATCCAAAGGCAGATGGGTATGCCGACGAAAGGCGACGATGACCGCCTCGTCCCCGGATATACACAACCGTTGAACCCGGCTCCCGCGGGCCCGTCAGCAGATCGGCCATAGAGGTTCGCTTCTGCCACTTCGCGACCGTCTTCTGGTTGATGCCGTAGCGCTTCGCCAGAGCCCTCAGGCTAGCTTGACTATGTTGTGTCGCTCGACGGACCGCCCGCTGTCGTGGCGCTTCCGTGCAGAACCTGGGCCCATATTGCCTCCTTCCATTCGATGGATGAGAGCGCATCATCAAAATCCGGGATCAAACATAGCTTTTGGTCAACTGACCTCACAACCCGTTGATGCTAGTGCGGATCCCACTCTGATGGCTGCACCAGCGTCGGGAACGAGAGTGCAATTAGCGGTTGCGGTATTGCGGATCAGTTCGAAAAAACGTACCGTTATGTCACAGGGCTCTGTCACAGCAGGCCTCGGAAAGAAGATCTAGTTTTCTATATTTCAAACGCTTACGTGGAAAACGGGTTCGAATCCCTCCCCATCCGCCACAGCCTTACCCCGCCACTCTGCCGCGCCCGGCCCCGTTGCCGACTCGGTCGAGTTGCGGAGTTGCGTTGATGGGCGCGCGTCGCGTGTTGCGATCCGGCCCTGTGGCCGAGACGGTCAGGTCGGCACCGGCGCGCGCAAGGGTAGGGCTGGCCGTCAGGCGGCGCTGCTCTTCGATCCCATGCCGGAGCGCGTCGAGCCCTGCCTCGCCCTGCTGGCATCTAAGCCGCCGAGCGATCCCGAATGCGCCTATGAGGTGAAATGGGACGGCTACCGG
>NZ_JBFUIF010000206.1:0-2007 GCF_056402015.1 Allobosea sp. P4_C6 | reverse complement strand
GTGCAGCCTCTCGAAGATTGCCGCGAGAGCCTTCGCGCCAGTCGTTACCGTATTTGGCTTAAGGAAGGTTCGCACCTGTTCCTCGACGCGCCCGACGGCAGCGGCACCCAGAGAAATCCGCAGAGGATCGGAAACGGCCACGTATCCGTCGGCAGCTGCTCCCCGTCGACGCCCTGCCTGCCGCGGCTCTGCGATCGAGTAGCATCGGCTCCCCGCTCAGGACTTGTCGCATTCAGCCATGTCCTGGTTCGCCGTCGCCATCTCCTGCTCGTGACGCCGTCGCCCCGCGGCTAGCGCCCGTGCCTTTGGCTAGGGGCGATGTGCCCTGCTTCGATCAGGYTGCGTTTATTGCGCGCGTCAGGGTCGTGCTCCCGCTCACAAGCACTAGCATGGTTTGTATTCAGGTAGATGTCGGGCTGGGTGGACCGACGAGGGCATATTCGACGTGCTACCTTTGGTTTTAAGGCTCCTTTGTCGCGAAGCGTTTAGCGTCCTCTTCCAATGAAGCCATGATTTCTCGGTATTCTGTAATCATCGCGCTTCTTATTGGTGCGTCCGACCTGATGCAGTGGTCAAGCACAACGTTCGCCAATTCGTACGCTTCGCAGAGATCGAGAAAAACGTCGCTTGCGGCCAGATCAAAGCGGGCCCGCCAATCAGGAAACCGCAATTTCAGACGTGCGCGACCGCGCTCTTGGATCCGGGTCATGGTTCCGACTTCGGTATATGAGGGCGTTCCATATGCTCCTCACCCTCGTCGATCATGGGCTTGGCGCAGTGCTCCTCAGCTGTCCCTAAGGACATCTGWGATCCCCGCTAAATAGATTGGCGATGCRATCACCGCTTGTTATTCTCGGCCAAGTTGTTGCTCGTCCCCGACATGAGCAATGGAGTTCGATGGCTTCGCCCCGCGACCTGAATGCGTTACCGACGACCCGAGCGGGCATCACGCGYCTGGCCGTCGCGCGCCTTGCCMGCGCCGGCGTGGCGGCTGCGCCGCTCCTGAAAGCCGTTGGCTTGAGCGACGAGATGCTCGCCGATCATGATCAGAGAGTGCCTGCTCGGCGTCAGGTCGCACTGTTGGACCGGGCSGCRACGGCGTTGGGGGACGACCGGCTCGGCTTCAACCTTTCGCAGGAATTCGACCCGCGCGCTCTCGGCCTGCTGTTCTACGTAATGGCGTCGTCGCAAACGCTCGGCGAGGCACTGCAGCGCATTGCCCATTTGCGCG
The DNA here is from genome assembly GCF_056402015.1 of Allobosea sp. P4_C6. Lineage (NCBI taxonomy): Bacteria > Pseudomonadati > Pseudomonadota > Alphaproteobacteria > Hyphomicrobiales > Alloboseaceae > Allobosea > Allobosea sp. P4_C6. The sequence goes on along the minus strand of NZ_JBFUIF010000206.1, from coordinate 776 downwards.
CCCGTCCTCTGCATGGCCACTAATCCGGGACGCCCAGCACAGTGCGCCTCCTGCGGGCGCTGCAACGATTAGCAGTCCTATCGTGAGGGAAAGTCGCCCGGTTGGTGCAGATTGCGGTCAAGCCGGGTCTCTAGGAGTCGGGGAGTGCTGATCCTCACGCACCGCCCACAACATCGATTTACCGCTTCTTAACCACTCCGGGCGCCCCCTAGCATGGTCCATCGGGGTCTTGGGGGGCTCGAGGGGGGACCGTGGCCATGCACGACCTGCACTTGGATCACGCTGCTGTGGAGCAGCTCGTCGGACTGACTTTCGCCGAAGTCGAACGCGATCTGATCCTGGCGACGCTGCACGAGACCGGCGGCAACCGCACTCATGCCGCGAACATGCTTGGCATCTCCATCCGTACCCTGCGCAACAAGATCAGCGCCTATCGCGGAAAAGGGCACGATGGGCCTCAGTCGGCGGCGCAGTAGGCACSGCCATGCCAATGCAAGCGCCCGACGCAGTRACGGCCAGCARTCTGGTGTCATCAGTGACCATGGCCGGCCTGTTGCGCTGCCTSGTGCAGAAAGGCGTGCTAGCTCCGGGCGATATTCGCGAGATCTATGAGACGGCCCTCATGCTGCTTGAGCTGCAACAGGCCAGCGTGCCTGCGAGGCAGGAGGCCTTTGTTGCCGCTCGGGCGGCTCTCGAGAACAGCCTTCAATCGCGCAATCGAAATGCCAATTAGAGGCGAGCGGATTGTGCCGGTGACAAGTCATCGCAGCTGGCTA
>NZ_JBFUIF010000205.1:0-2052 GCF_056402015.1 Allobosea sp. P4_C6 | reverse complement strand
GCTCATACGCGTATTCTGAAGGCTGTGGCAGTCGCGCAAATCGGAAGATCCTAGCGCCAAAGACAAGGTATTCCTTGGGCAGGCCGAGCTTGAGCTCGATCTCACGAGGGGTGCATCCAATGATGTTCTTCGCGACCGTTATATACCCCGTTAGAGCCTTTGGGAGCKGGCCTTGTAATGGTAGCACCTTAATTAGACCCATTGGACCACTCAATGTCCAAAGATCGCGCCGCTTCGCCAGATCAATTTCAACTTGCCAATCATCTTGTCTCGGCATCGGGGCTCCCTATTGTGACTTAAATTGGTCGCGCACCGTCTAACAAATCCACGCAACATCAGTCATTTGAATAGCGTCTTGTTTACGGTCGCCGTCTCGAGTTCTCCAGCATCATAATAGACGTGCAACCACGCTCCGCCGTGCTCCAAAATCCGTTTTGCTGACAAAATTCTACCGCCGGATCCATTAAAATGCACCCGTCCGACCCCTTTCCACCGGTGCCGTGAATGCCTTGCCTTTCCGCCCCGCAAAAGCACCGGTTTCTTGGGGGCGTCGAGCTCAAACGACCTTGCCCAGGAAGTTGCCTTCATAAAGCATCCCGCCTTGATGCGTAAGGTTCGAGACGAGATCAATAAAAATCTTGCCTCCGATAGACTGCCAGCGTCGGCAGAAGGCATAATCCTCTGAGAGGTAGCGACCATCAGGTTCATTCATTGTGTCGAAGAAACGATATGAGTATGGTGCCATATACTCATATATATTTTCATTGTACGGCGTTCTGTCGAGCTTTATTTTATGGTCTGGGAGTTCGTTCATCATCTTATCGAAAACTTCGCGCTTGATCATCATGAGCCCAGTTGGCGCATCCATCACTTCGGCAAAGCCATCCGGATCGGCCTGCAACTGGCCGTCTTTCGGGTTGAATGGATATCTTGTGTAGCGAGCGTCAAACTCCGCCTTGGTCATATGGGCTGGGATCGTCTCCGGCCAGGCGATGGTCTTCATGGGATAGATGCCCGCCACCACATCGCGGTCCGCCTGAAGGAGGCGGAACACCGCAGTTGGCTCGAAGCCGATGTCTGCGTCRAGCCAGAGCAAGTGTGTGTAACCCTCGGTCGCCATAAACTCGGCAACCATCGAATTGCGAGCGCGCGGGATCAGCGAGTCGCCACCGCGAAAGATAAATGAGAGCGTAATTTTGTGCCGCATGCAGGCGTGGACCAATTTGAGGACGCTCAAAAGATAGTTTTGAAAAACTTGTCCGCCAAAACATGGGGTACAGATGGCGACGTGTTTTCCCTCGATCTGAGTCAAGGAGAGCATTTGGAATGTCCATCGTGTGGGCGCAAGTATGCCTCAAAAATGTTTCGATGGGATCGTCATCCATGAAGTAATGCCGAAATCCGGGTGTTGCGCCCGCTGGCCAACACTCTCAAGGACGCTGATGCCATGATGCGGAGGGTTAGACGCTTCCCCGCAAACGAGGAGGGTGGTCTGCGCGATAGCTAAGCAAGGTGGCAGCGTTGGCGCTCGGCGGGCATTGGATTGTTACATTCCTGCAACTCCTTGACGATAGGTGACCGCGATTAGTTTCGCGTTGTTTGACTCTATCATCATTCTGAACAAGTCTTGACGCAAGGGTAAGGGGCGCAAATTGATATCGGTTGGGCGCAGTCTTTTAAGTCGGATGATCTGGGCTGGTGCGGTTGCTAGCGCCCTCGCACATTCGACTGAGGCCCCTGCCCAAACGGCAAGCCAGATCACGCCGCCCAGTTTCCGCCCCGATCAGCCGCGCGCCGGTGGAGCGCTGGTTTTCTCTGGTCGGCCCGGGCTGGACGCACCGGCCGGGGCCGAGCGCTTGTGGATCAGGCTTTCGGGCGTGAACATCGAGGGGGGGCGTGGAGAGCTGGCTGCGGCGCAGGGATTGCTTCGCGAGCGGCTGATGCGCGGACGCATCCCGGCTTCCGAGCTGTTCGTGGCGGCGCGCGAGCTGGAGGCGGCATATGCGCGGGCGGGCTATGTCCTGACCCGCGTGCTCTTGCCTGCTCAAAACC
>NZ_JBFUIF010000204.1:0-2088 GCF_056402015.1 Allobosea sp. P4_C6 | reverse complement strand
GGCTTGTAGAGTGCGCGCAGTCTCCCCCTGTTTACAAAATCCTGCGTGATTACATACCAGACCTGCACGTTGAATCTAATCCAGAGATGAAATGGAGCGGAATTCGGCATCTTTCTAAGAAACTTCAGACTTATGTCGAGTTGAGAAATCAATTAATTCAATATGGAAAGGCGAATTTCGATAATAAGGATGCGTTTGCTTTGGTCGATCTTGTTTCTGATATTCTGTACGTGCTGGACTTTTTGTCAGGGCACGTTTGGGCGCAAAGCAACGTAAGCTCCGCACTGGCGCGCGAACTAGGGTGGAGCGTCGCGGAAGGGAAGGGGATCAGAATCAACGTCCTATCGGGCTATCCGTTGCCCAACGATTAGCTTTGCGCGCTCCCGCGCCCCCTGATGGCACCAAGGGACGTGGGGGAGCCTCAGGAGCTTTTTATGTTCCAAATGTCCGGTGCTGCTCTCGTCTGCATATAGGGGACAGGACTCTGATCACAAAAAGAGACCCCTGTGGGCGTGACATCCTTCAGGGGCCGTAAGTGGGGTTAGGATCGCCCTACAGCGTAGCGCTCGACGCTGGGAGAGGTAAAGCATTAGTTTTACCCTAAGGTCATGGTCCAGAGGTCCTGAGCATCGAAATAGGCGAAGATTTCTTCTGCCTTATTTGCAAGGAGAACACCCGACTAGCATCAAGCGCCTTGTGGAGCGGCTGACGTTGGATTGAAGCGTTTTATCTTCGCCGGGTTCTCGTTGCTCAACCGGCCAGGGCGGAACTCAGCGCCACCGCGCTAATAAGAACCTTCAAGCTATGCCACAACGCGGGAGCCCCTAGTGCCAGACCGGGGACCGACCCGGCCTGTCCATCGAGCTATCGAAAGGGTCAGCCTGCCTCCTAAGGCGATCCACAACCCGCTGGACGGTCGTCGGGTGCCATGTTCCGCCGCGAGCAGTCTTGATGCCGGCGGCGTTTAGTGCCTCGGCAATCTCCCTGATGCTTTTGCCGGCTCCACGGAGCGGCTCCACGATGCCTCGCCATGCCTCGGCCCGTTCCTGGGCCTGGGCTTTCACGACTTCGTTTCGCTTCATGGTGGCGTCCCGGAGGCCACCTAGCTTGACGCCACGGCCCCTGGCTTTCTGTAAGGCCCCGTTGGTGCGGAGGGTGACGAACTGCCGCTCCTGCTCGGCCAGGGCCGCATAGGTGCAAAGCTGTAAGGCGTCGGCGTGGGGCATCGAAGCGACCCGAAAGGGGACCCGCTTGTCCTCCGTCAACGAAGCGATCAAAGACACCCGGCGCGACAGGCGGTCCAGCTTCGACACCAGGAGCGTGGCCCTGGTCTTCCGAGCCAACTCTAAAGCATTGGCCAACTCTGGGCGGTCAGCGTTGGCGCCGCTCTCGACCTCGGTGAACTCCCGCAGCACTTCCCAGGGCGTAGGGCTGTAGGTCTCAAGATACAGTCGGATGTCCCGGTCCTGCGCCTCCAGGTCCAGGCAGCTCTTGCCCTGCTCTTCGGTAGAGACGCGGCGGTAGAGAACGTACTGCATTGGCATAGGGGGCTCCGGGATGACCCTGAGACTTACTCTAGCCCTGACTGTGACCGGACAGTCCCGCAAGGGGCAATATAGTGATAGCTCGGTTGGATAGGCCAGCCATGTTCCCCCATATCATTGAAATTGCACGGCAAGGACGAACAACACCACGAGACCTTTAGCTCCTTTTTTGAAGCCGCTGCGTTTCGTTGGGGATCAAATAGGCCTCTGGAGGTACCCAAAAGGGGCCCCTAGTTCCTCGTGCCACCAGGCGGGGGATGCCGACCAGTCGTGGCTGACGCGAGCTTCGGACAAGTGGCCTGCCCCCTGAAAAGTGGCCCTCCCTGAAGTAGGCTTTTTGAGCCTTTGGAGGATGCCCGCGATGCCGCAGAAGAAGCACAAGCCTGAAGAGATCGTCGCGAAGCTGCGGCAGGTCGACGTGCTGTTGTCCCAGGGGCGCCCGGTCGCGGAGGCGATCCGGGCCATCAGCGTGACGGCGTTCACGTATTATCGCTGGCGCAAGGAGTTTGGCGGGCTGAAGTCCGACCAGGTGAAGCGTCTGAAG
>NZ_JBFUIF010000203.1:0-2097 GCF_056402015.1 Allobosea sp. P4_C6 | reverse complement strand
ACGAAAGGTGAGCTAGCTCTCCGCTCTCCATACAGAGCGCCGGCTCGATCTTGAAGGAGTGGGCTCGGGCAYTCCCCGGGATTGGTAATCGAACATCGGAAATTACTCTGGGTCAACCAGCCTCGCTCCGGGTGGCATTTTCCTGTCTGGAGCATTGTCATTGTGGCCTTCAAGGACSCTTGGAAGYGCCTTGACGATGCCGACTTGCCTCGCGTTGGCTCATGGGGCGCGAGATGCGCTACCGGGAGCAGATGATGGCCGAGGCGCAGGCCATGCTGGACGATTTCTCCGCCCTGCCCGCGATCAGGCCGAGCCAAAGAGATTGTCGCGGCGCGTTCTGCAGTGAGGAGRCGYCGGCCAATGCGGCGATCCGATCGATATGCAGGTCACATTAGCCTCGACGGCGGACCTCCTTGGCGATTGAGCACCACGAAGAATACAATAACAASAAAGCTCTCTTTGTTCAGCGAGAGGCCCCAGCCGTGCGCTTACCAGCGGCAAGGCGGGGCAGGCATGGCATGCGCGGATTGGGAACGCTCGGCAGGACGGAGACCCGATGAACCGATTTATAGCGATCACGTTGAGCGCAGTAGCTTTCAGTCTGGCCGCCTCTGCAGCGAAGGCTCAGCCCGATATTGCGACCGACAATGAGCTTCTTGCCGCGTACTGCTTGGGAGCGGCAAACGTTGAAGTCCGGGAAGGCGGCCTCGGGGAAATCGACAGCGCCGTCGAGCAAAGCCGCCAGGAAAGGAAACTCCGGACTCACGCCTACTTAGCCGCCAAAGGCTACCTTCCTAGTAACATCCGATCATCGGCGGCGACACAAGGCATCACGCTTCATGTCAAGCGCGGCGAAACCGACGAAAAACAGTGCAAAGCTAATATTGACACTTGCTTAATAGGCTGTAAGGGCGGAACCGATACCGAAACGATTTACGAATGCCTGGGAAAGTGTTGGAAACTCGATCCCTGCCCAAGCCTTCTTCATTGTGTCCCTGAAAAACTGCCCTTCTGATCCGAACCGGGCAAGGTGGGTAACGGCTACGTCGCCCATGTTTGTGGCATCTGGACGCGCCGACTGGTCCATCGTCGTTCTTCTGGCGCTAATCCTCGTCGCGATCCTGTTCAAGAACCAGCGCGCCTCGACCTCCGCCCGGCACCGGCAAGCGCGTCGGAGATCGCAGCACGGCGCATCGGTGCACAAGCCTCGCATCGACCCGAAACCAAGGTGCTCAAGCCAAACACCAGAAGCCGCCCCGTGGGTTTCGAACGCCAAGCCCGTGCGGATGAAGTCGTATCCTGCGGTACGATCCACCGCGCCTACGCCTTGACCGGCGTGAGGTCGGGTAAAGCAGGACCAGTTCGTCGCGCAGTCGCGCCTGCGCCACAGGAAGCAGCATCGGGGCGTCGGTGAAGCATTCCTACGCGTCGTGCACGGCGCTGAAGTCCGGTAATGGCTGATCATGGCCGCCCTCTGGCGCTATCAATGCGTTGATCTGGCGGATCCGTACCTCGTCTGGGAGCACAGCCCACGCGTTGTCACGCGCGGCGTGGTATCCAAAGGCGCGGCGGGCCTGCTCGACATCTCCGGTATTATTGCAGAGCGACGGCCAGAGCAGGGTAATATCGTTCTGGCGCTGGCGGACCTGCCAGCACCCCATCATCAAGGTCTTCACGTCTTGGCTTCCTTGGGCAGGCTGATCTTGCGGCCGGCGTTCATGACCCGTCTTGAAGGGCGGATGAACACGTAGTCGTTCGTGCGCCACCACCCCGCTGAACGCCGTTCCATACTGTCCGAATGCCCACCTGCGCAAGCTGGGGAGCTTACCGCCGTCAGCGACGGTAAGTTGATCGGTGATCTGGAGCAGCAGTTCCCCTGCGCGACGTTTGGCGCGGCTTCGCCTTCTCCTCCGATCTTTCGTCGTGCGTCTTGGCGTTGGGGGCGAGCTCCGGCAGCCTTGTCTGCCCCACAATGACAATTAGGCAAATGTTAACCACTCCGGGCGCCCCCTAGCATGGTCCATCGGGGTCTTGGGGGGCTCGAGGGGGGGACCGTGGCCATGCACGACCTGCACTTGGATCACGCTGCTGTGGAGC
>NZ_JBFUIF010000202.1:0-2107 GCF_056402015.1 Allobosea sp. P4_C6 | reverse complement strand
CGGCTACACCGACTACCCGACCTACGAAGATGCGAAAGTCGCCTGAGCCCGTGCCGCCCCGACGCCGGCCAGGATCGGACCCAATGCAAGGACAAATCCAGTGAAGATTTTCGTTACCGGTGCGAGCGGGTATATCGGCGGAGCGGTCGCCACATTGCTCGCCTCCCAAGGCCATCAGGTGCGCGGTCTCGTGCGGAGCGCAAGCAAGGCGGACAGCGTCCTCGCCAAGGGCATCGTGCCCGTCCTCGGTACGCTCGACGATCCCGAGCAGCTTGCGGCCGAGGCGACAGCCGCGGATGCCGTGGTCAACGCTGCCGACAGAGACCATAGAGGCGCGGTCGAAGCCTTGCTCTCGGGCCTCGCCGGATCGGGCAAGCCTTTCATCCATACAAGCGGTACCAGCCTCGTCGGTGATGAGGCGATGGGCGAGCCTTCGGACGCCACCTTCACGGAGGAGACGCCGGTCAAGCCTGAGCCCGACAAGGAGCCTCGAGTCGCGCTCAACCAGTTGATCGTCGATGCGGCCCCCGGGGTGCGTTCGATCGTATTGTGCAACAGTCTGATCTATGGCCACACGTTCGGCCCGCCGGCACAGAGCGTGCAGATCCCGCCCCTCGTCGCACAGGCGAAGGAAAGCGGCATCCCCCGCTACATCGGGCGCGGGCTTAACGTCTGGTCGAACGTCCATATTGCCGACATGGCCGAGCTCTATGTCCTGGCGCTCGAAAGGCGCCGGCCGGCAGCTTCTACTATGTCGAGAATGGCGAGGCAGCCTTCGGTGACCTCGTCCGTGCGATCGGAAGTACACTCAAGCTCGCCCCGGCACAGTCTTGGTCGGCGCAGGAGGCAATCGCGAAATGGGGCCGGGAGCTTGCGGTCTTCGCGCTCGGCTCGAATAGCCGCGTCCGTGCCGCGAAGGCCCGCAAGGAGCTAGGCTGGAAGCCAAGGCACGGTTCGGTGATCGAGTGGATCGAGAACGATTTCGTGCGCGCCTGACCTCGCGATCACAACGAGCGACGCGTCCTCCGGCCTGCGAGCGCTCACACCCACGAGAAGCATAAGGTGACATAATACYTCGGCTCCCAAACTCCGCCTCTGAACGCCGGGCTGGCCGCAATTCAGGAACTCGACGCCGGCAGCCTCCAGCGCGATCTGGACCTTGCGGACAGCAAACTGGGATAGCCCTGACGCTCGCTTGCACCTCCTCAGCTCTCTTGCGGAAACAGCAGATAGAGGGGCACCTGCGGATGGCCACTGACGATTTCGACCGATCTGAAATAACCGCTTTGCGAGCTTTGATACTGGCCGTAGCAAAACGATTCGCAGCGTCAAAGCGTTCGCCGCATGATGAGTGCTAATTCTGCACTCCCAATCCCGCGGCGCGCTAAAAGCGATTTCCGCGAAGGACAAGGATTTCGACGCCGAAGAAGTCCTGGACGACATCTTTATGCGCGTGGATCACGTGCTTTCCCAGGTGAGCCAGCCACGGGGGCGTTCAGTGCGTAGGGACTGAAATCCGAATGCAGCCCTATAGAGCCGTTTCCGTCCGAACTGATTTGCGTTTACTGTTGGGGTATGTTGGGTACCGCGGCCAATGACGCCGCAGCCTCAACAAGATCAGCTATTTATACGAAAGCCTTGGTGGAGCTGAGGTCCACTGAATGTTTGTCCGTAGGTGATCGCGGTTATCCGTAAACGACCACAAAACCCCTAGATTCTAATGGCTTATTGTGTATTCGTTTCCGTAGCCCTTCGCTGCAGATCGCGGCGTGCCGTCTCAATCCGGCGCTCCAACTAGGGCCGGGACTAGGGCCGAATGGTACGAGTTATTGGCAAATTGAGCGCTAGGGCGGTTGCGGCCCTTAGCAAGCCTGGCCGTCATAGCGACGGCGGCGGCCTATACCTCTCGATCTCGACGGACGGAAGACGCCGCTGGGTCTTCTTCTTCGCGAAAGGTGGGAAGCAGAGAGAGATGGGCCTAGGTGTTTGATCCCAGGTTTTGATGGTGCGATCTTTTCCATCGGATGGAAGGAGGCACTATGGGCCAGGTTCTGCACGGGAGCGCCACAACGACGGAGGCGATCCGTCGAGCGATACAGCATAGTCA
>NZ_JBFUIF010000201.1:0-2124 GCF_056402015.1 Allobosea sp. P4_C6 | reverse complement strand
CTCTACGAGATGAAACATGCTGAACTGGCTCGGCAACGCCGGGACATCGGGATGGTTTTTCAGCGGTTCAATCTGTTCGCGCATCTCGATGTGATGACCAACATCACGCAAGGTCCCATGCTCTTGAAGGGCGAAGCGAGGGACGTGGCGGTCGAGAACGCGCGACGGCTTCTCGCTATGGTCGACCTTCGCGAGAAGGAGCATGCCATGCCGGCAGAGCTTTCCGGCGGGCAGCAGCAACGTGTTGCGATCGCACGCGCACTCGCCATGAAACCCAGCTTGATGCTGTTCGACGAGCCTACCTCCGCGCTTGATCCAGAACTGGTGGGCGAGGTGCTGGCGGTGATGAAGCGATTGGCACGGGAAGGAATGACCATGCTGATCGTCACACATGAGATCGGCTTCGCGAGGGAAGTCGCGGATCGCGTGGTCTTTATAGACGGGGGGGTGATCGTCGAGGAAGGCCCGGCTCGGGAAGTTCTGCAGAATCCGCAAAAAGATCGGACGAAGAGTTTCCTCAGCCGGATCAACAATCACAATTGACAGGGGAATTGTTCAAATGACGAGCAGGCTCAAAGCGGTCGTCCTGGCCGCCGCTATCGTATGGACGGGTTCGGCGGCTGCGGGAGAGCGCATTGCCGGCCTTTATGACATGTTGCCCGAGCGTATCCGCAACGCAGGTGCGATCATGGCCGCCAGCGATCCGCAGCAACCGCCCTACGATTTCTACGATGAGGACAACAAGACCCTCATCGGTGTCGAGCAGGAGCTTCTGGCCGAAGTAGCGTMGCGCATCGGAATTCCAATCAAGGTGTCAGCTGCTCCGTTTCCCAGCATCATTCCCGGCATCCAGTCTGGGCGCTTTGATCTCGGAGCGTCTGCGTTCGGGGACTTCGTCGAGCGCGAAAAGATCGTCGATATCATCGATGTGAACTATGAGGCCGCCGGTCTCGTGGTCGTTGCGGGCAATCCGCTTGGCATCAAGAAGCTCAGCGACATGTGCGGGCACCGCGGCGCCGCCCACCAAGGCTCGACCCCGCTCAAGCTCTTCGAACTGCGGGCTCAGAAATGTCCGAGTTCGAAGCCGCTTGAGATCATGGAGTTCCCAACCAGCGATCAGGCCCAGCTCGCGGTGAAGAGCGGGCGCGCAGATGCCTATATCGCCAATGTAGGCGTTTCAGCCTATTCGACTGCGAAGCAGCCCAAGGGCGGCATCCAGCTCGAACTCATCACCAGCGGCCGCTACGCGGTTGGTTATCAGGGGTGGATCGTCRACAAGAACAGTCCGGGCCTTCGCGATGCGGTGATCAAGGCTTTGCAGAGCATGGTCGACGATGGTTCTTACGCAGCGGTCTTCAAAAAATGGAACCTGTCGCAGAACGTTCTGCAAAAGGTGACGTATAACGATGCTGCTCGTTTTGGGGCAGATTACTTCAAGATCGAAGACTGAGAGTGCTTCATTCGTTCGGGCGGGGCGACGTTCCGAGCGGAGCGGCGCCTCGCCCTCTGCGCGACCATCAAAGAGCAGCCCTCGACGTGTATCCGAAACCGTCCGGCGCTTTCCTCCGCAATCCCATCTCTTGACAGGCAGGGCCGGCTTCACCAACGCCTGTGCCGTCATCCGGCCGGTTCAAACGGCACCGTATCCACCTGCGGTGGACCGGCATCTACAATGCGTGGAGGCCTCGATCCCGGCGGCCCCTTGAGGAACACCTATGCAAGACGATGAGCTCACGCTCGGGATTCCTTCCCCCCGGACTCTCCAAGTTCAACCGGTGACGAAGGCCTCGTTCGAGCCCTATGGATGGATCGTGGAAGCTGGCGAATCCGATCATGTTGTCAACAACGGTACGGCTCTGCGACACGACATCCACGCGCACGCAGCCTCCGATGTCCTGCCAGGAACCAGGCTGGTTACATCGATCTTCGAGGCGAAGGCGCAGCATCCGGACCAGCCGATCGAAATGCTGGAACGGCATCCAAACTCGATCCAGCTCATCGTTCCGCTTGGCGGTGCGGGCCATATCGTGGTCGTCAGTCAAAACAAGGCTGACGGCACCCCTGATTTTTCGACCTTCGCTGCCTTTTGGTTGTCCGCTGCGCAAGGATTGATCTACCGTCGGG
>NZ_JBFUIF010000200.1:0-2127 GCF_056402015.1 Allobosea sp. P4_C6 | reverse complement strand
GCGTTGAATCCGGTATTTCATGCTCCCGTCCGTCCATCCCGTGGGCCGCCCTGCGAAAAGTCGTTGCGGCTTGATCCCACCAACGCAATCGTACTTCTTCCCGCTTATGCCCATCCGGGTCTATAAAATAGAGACCGTCCGGCAAGCGTTCTTCTGGGCCCTTGAGGAGTATTTCGACAGCGGAATGAGCGGCTGATCCACGCCGGTAACTCTCCAGCACACCTTTTTCAGTCAGGCGCCCATCTTTCACAAAGGGCTTCAGCGCCTCACGAGAGGCATCGTGCCAGCAAGCATGGACGACGCGAAGGCCGGGAAGATCAAGCCAAACCGGCAGGGTTCGGAACCAGTCGATGGCTTTCTTGTGCTCCTCGGAGTTCTCTCCAATTTGGCTAAGAAATTCGGCGTGTTGCTCCTTATGAGGTGCCTCATGATGCCGTAGGAAAGTGCCGTCCGCATTCTGGGTCACCCATCCGATCGCGTTGAATTCGTGATTTCCCATGACCGCTTTTGCCGCGCCGGCCTCACACATGGAGCGCGCAATTCGCAGAACTTCTAGCTGTTCCGTGCCGCGATCTATAAAATCGCCAACAAAGATCATCGTCCTTTCCGAATGCCGGAAAACACCCCCTTGGTCCTCCTCATAGCCCAGCTTACCTAGCAAGCGATGCAGGGCGTCGGCATGGCCATGAATGTCTCCAACTAGATCGTATCCCTTGACGGTCATTGAGTGTCTTTCTTGTTCCAAGCGGAAATGCGCCCGAGTACTGACGCTAGGTATCGTTGATGGAGGGATCCGTCGAAGGTAYCTTCGCGAGAAGGAGGTGCCTCGGAAAATTGATCTGAAGCCCCTTCGAGCAACTTCTTTGCCCGAATCGTATCGGCTGAAAGGTACGGAACGCGCTTCCGCCATACCGCGATGAGTGCGGGGTCAACTGAATAGCCCCGAGTTTTGTGGACGCCCTCGGTTCAGATTTTCTGCAGCCGTTCGAACTCGACGGGTGACAGCATCCCGTTTCGGACGTGCTTGCGCTTCGGGTTGTAAAACATCTCGATATATTCGAACACGTCCTGCCGTGCTTCATCCCGGTTTCTGTAGGTTTTTCGACGTATCCGCCTCGCGCTTGAGCAGATTGAAGAAGCTCTCTGCCACYGCATTGTCGTGGCAGTTTCCACGCCGGCTGATCGAGTGCTCAAGATTGCGGTGCTTGAGGAACGCCGCCCAGTCCATGCTGGTGAACTGCGAGCCTTGGTCGGAATGAATCAAGACCTTGGCCTGGGCTTCCGTCGCCAGACCGCCATCAGCAGCGCCTGCAATACGACGTCGGTCGTCTGGCGGCTCTGCAGCGACCAGCCGATGACGCGCCGTGAAAACAGGTCGATCACGACGGCCAGATAGGCAAAGCCCTCCATGGTCCGGATATAGGTGATGTCGGTCACCCACGCCTTGTCCGGCGCGGCGACATCGAACTGCCGGGCAGCGTATTATCGACCACGACGGACGGTTTGCCGCTATGGCTGCCTGGCCGGCGCTTGTAGCCAATTTGGGCCTTGATGCCCGCGAGCCTTGAAAGGCGAGCGACCCGGTTCGGGCAGCTCGTCTCTCCCTGATCCAGAAGATCATCATGCAGCTTGCGGATCGAGAACAATGGACGATGCTCGGCGACGAACGCGTATCTCACATTGCATCCCTGGCGAAATACGCGGTGGCTTCTCTTTTGGGACAGATGGAGTCAAGCAAAGGCTCCCTGCGCGGGACATTTAGCCCGCCGCTACTCGCGTTGGCTGTTGATCGACAAGCCTCTGCGCTACGCTGCGCGATGGTGAGCTCCTGCCAGGAGTCTGGCTTCTCTGCGAAGTCGGCACGGTGACCGCTTCATGATTGGCCTGCCCCCATCAGGTGGCCCGGTTCTAATCTAATGCATGGTGGGCTTGTCGGCCACGGTTGAGATGGCCGGCGAAGCGGGTTGGGTTTTCGTAGGCGGCCAGACCACAGCGACCGGTGCTGGCGGCTTGTAGCCGAGCGAGGAGTGCGGGCGCCGGGTATTGTAGTGCTGACGCCAGCCCTCGATGACGATCCGAGCCTCGGCGAGGCTGTAGAACAGCTCGCCGCTCAGGAGTTCGTCGCGC
>NZ_JBFUIF010000199.1:0-2129 GCF_056402015.1 Allobosea sp. P4_C6 | reverse complement strand
TTGGTGCGCAATTCACCCAGCGTCTTGAAGCCGCCGAGCAGAGTCGCAAGCAGCGGCACGGCGACGAACAGCGCCACGATTCCGAGAAACAGGATCTTGTAGACGAGGATGAGGTCGAGCGGCCGGTGGCCGGCGATGGCGGCTTCACTCATCGCGCATGAACCAGCGTTTGTAGGTGATCGCGAAGGTCACGCAGATCACGAAGAGGATGACACCGATGGCGCTGCCATAGCCGACGCGCATGCGCGAGACGCCGTTATTATAGAGGAAGCTGACCATCGTATTGGAGGAATCGGCCGGTCCGCCCCGGGTCAGCGGCATGACGAGGTCGAAGAGCTGCAACGAGCCGACTACGGCAAAGAACACCGAGAGGCGGATCGTCGGATAGAGCAGCGGGATCACGATATGGTGCAGCACCTGCCAGCGCGACGCCCCGTCGATGCGCGCAGCCTCGACTAGATTGCGGTCCATGCCCTGCAACGCGGCAATGAACAGCATCATGTGGAAGCCAAAATACTTCCAGACGACGACGATCAGGATCGCCAGCATCGAGGTCTGCGTGCTGGCGAGCAGATGCGGCGCCTCGGCTCCGAACATCCGGTAGATCGATGCGAGCAGGCCATAATTGCCGTCATAGATGAAGCTGAAGATCAGGCCCGTCGCCACCTCGGCCAGCACATAGGGCAGGAAGAACAACATCCGCAGCGCCAACGAGCCGAGGAATTTCTCGGCGAGCAGCAAAGCCAGCGTCAGCGCGATGGGCAACTGGATTACCAGCGAGACCGCGATGATCAGCAGGTTATTGCGGAAGGCGATGCCGAAGCCGCGGGTATCGAAGACGAAGCGGTAGTTGTCGAAGCCGATCCAGCGGGTCGGCGTGCCAAAGCCGTTCCAGTTGAAACCGGAATACCAGGCCGCCTCCCCGATCGGCATCACGACGAAGAGCGTGAACAGCAGTAGAGCCGGCGGCAGGAATAGCAGGAGGGCGCCGATCTGTCCGTCGGTCGTCACTTTGCGGCGCGCAGCCGGAGCCGGAGCCGCAGGCCTACCGCGGATGACGGCGGCAGCGCTGTGCTGAGACATCGGTATCGCTTTCCAAGGTTGACGCAGGGATGCCGGGCTCAATTGCCCTGCTTGAACGCCTCCTGGATCGCCTTGGCGGCTTGCTTGGGCGTCATTGAGCCGCCGGCAATCTCGGCCGTCGCGTCATTGACCACCCGGCCGACCGAGGGTCCCAGATCCTGGTCGTAGAAGTTCTGGTGATACTGCGATGCGGCGATGTTTTTGGCGACGTTCTGCATGAAGGCGGCGCTCAGGGACAATTCCGCGCCCTTAAAGGTCGGGATGATGAAATTCTGCTTGGAGAGTTCGCGCTGGACTTCGTCCGAGATGAAGAACTTGACGAACTCGACCGCTTCCTTTGGCGCGCCCTTGGTGATGATCCAGCCATTGACGCCGCCGAGCGTATCCGAGGGCTGGCCCTTGCCGCCTGCGGGCATCGGGAAGTCGATCCAGCCGAGGTTGTCCTCGGCGATACCCTTCTTGTCGGCGGCGAGCGCGCGCTGCGTCGCGGAATGATGCGAGATCGCCAGGTTCATCGCGGCCTTGCCATCACCGAAGAAGCCAAGCGCCTGCTGGTTCTTGAAGCCGAGGAAGCCGGTTTGGAAGGGTTCGAGATCGACCAGCTGCTTCATTAATTCGCCGGCCTTCTGGAAGGTCTCGCCCTCGAAGCCGCCATTCTGGCCCTTGAGCGCGGCCTCGAAGGCCGGCTTGCCGCCGAGCCGGACGGCGAGATGGGTCCAGTAGAAGTGCAACGGCCATTTGTCCTGGCCACCGACGGCGATCGGCGTTATGCCGGCCGCCTTGAGCTTCTTCACTCCGACCAGGAAATCGTCCCAGCTCTTGATGGTGCCGCCGTCAACCCCGGCCTTGGCGAAGAGGTCCTTGTTGTACATGAAGCCAACCTGCGAGACCGTATAGGGCAGGCCATAGAGCTTGCTGCCGACCGTGAAGGCCTCGACCGCGCCGGCAGAGAGATTGTCCTTGTAGGCGCCGACGCCCGCCGTGATGTCCTCCAGCACGCCTGCCTCCACTTGCGTCCTCAGCACGCCGCCGGCCCAGGAATATAG
>NZ_JBFUIF010000198.1:0-2154 GCF_056402015.1 Allobosea sp. P4_C6 | reverse complement strand
GCCGAGGACAATTCCCAGCGGTCCGCGATATTCAAGAACGTGCGGAGCCCCGGCGCGCTAACGCGAACACGTTCCTCAGGTGGCTTTTCCATCAACGTGCTCCCAGCGTCAGTAGTGGAACCAATATAGCTGATTTGCGGACCTTCAGTTCGCTTGGTGACCTTCGTGCTCTCATAGCCAGATCCCAGAGTGCTACCGTGTGGTGATGCCCGGGAAGGGAGCACACGGGCTTCCGGAATTGCCGGGGAATAGCGCGCACTTGGCGGGGAACAAAGAGCGCATGGTACGTTAGGTGTATTTGCCGATCAATTTCAGCGTCTTGCAACCGCTCGCCGCGCCGTGCCAGCGTCCTCACCCGCACCGAGCCCCCAGCCAAAATTTCTGTAGTCCGCCGAATGGAAAGCGGAAGGCAATTGGAGCAAACTTAGATAAATCAGTATCTTATTTGAAGTTTGCCTCGCTCTCCGCCAAGTGCGCGCTATTCCCAGATACCGAGCCGGCCGGGGTGCCCAGAGAGGTTCGCAGGAAAATGGGGCGTTCAACGGTGATTGAACGACAGGCCGAGCATCTCCTTACAGGTGAAAAGTCCGGCGACAGTGCCCCCGTCCCCATTCTGTTGAGACTGCCTGTTATTACCACTTTTGCAGAAGTGGTAATAACGCGCCCGCCTCTCTGATCTCCGCAAATTTTGCGGCGATTAGACCGTCTAATCTCCGCACAGCGACGTTGCGCTAGTATATCGAGTGGTCGCAGGCCACGATGGCTGAATCTCGGTGCGGGGGGCTGCCGGACTCCGGAATCGGCCAGATAGATGTAATGTCAACCACGATGTCCATGCCTCTCACCTACGCGATCGGCGACGTGCACGGTCGCTCAGACCTTCTCATCGCTATCGTCGACTTTGTGGAGCGCGATGCCGCTCGCCGTAGACGGCCGCCGCGAATTATTTTTCTCGGCGACATCGTCGACAGAGGGCGCGATAGTAGGGGTTGTCTCAACGTCCTCGGACGCGTCCTAGCCGACCATCCAGGGTCAACCTTCATCAGGGGAAACCACGACGACTGGTTTCTTCGTTTCCTAGAGAACGACCGGAGCGAGCTCTATTCGTGGTTCCACGATGGCGGCAGGCAGACCCTCGACTCCTATTGCGACCTCGACGTGGATCCCGGGCGGGAGTTCATCCTTGAGCATCATCCGGCGCATTTAAGCCTGCTCCGAAATTCCTCATTCATCGTCGACGAGGGCCCGATGCTTTTCGCACATGCTGGCATCCGCCCAAGTGCACCTATTGCCGAGCAGTCGCCGAAGGACCTGCTCTGGATCAAAGATCCATTTCTCGATCACCGCGGAACGCTGAAGCGTGTCGTGGTCCACGGGCATACCGTCATGAAAGAGGGCCTACCCGTCGTCACGGAAAACCGCATTTCCATGGACACCGGCGCATGCTTCAGCGGTCGGCTCTCGGTGCTAGTGATAGACCAGGCTGAACGAGAGTTGTGCTTTTGGCAAACGGCCGGCGACCGTCGCTCTGTCGTCGAAGTGGAGGCCGATCGGTGCGACCGTGGTCACGGCACGTTGATAGATGACCTGTCTTGGCTCGGCGGCTGACAACCCTTCCGGAAGGCAGCAACGCGCCCACCTTGTAGTGCCTGTTTAAGATGTCTCACCGTCTCACTGCCTTGGCGCGCGAAGGTGCGTCGCATAAGCTCTAGCCAAGGATGCGATCGACGAAGTCACCTAAGAAGCCTTACGCGGCGCCGACGCTGGAAAGGCCGCTGCGCCTTTACGACCACACCAAGCTCATTGCCTGGATCGGATATGAAAACGAGGATATTACTATATCGTCGAAGGGATATGCTCCATGCCTCTCTGCCGGCGCGACTTTCATGAGCTTCTTCGCTCGGCCGAACCGCTATCTGACCCGCGGGACACGGCTCATGATTCACGAGCGCAAGCTTCAGGCAAACGTCATCCTGGATGGGCCATTGACGGCGTGCATTGCCAACCTGAAAGCGAAGCTCAACGAGATTATCGAGCACTCGCAGGAAGGCCGGTTCGCTGTCGTGGGCTTTTCACTCGGGGGAGCTTTGGCATTGGCGTCGGCCGCTCACGATCACAGAATTTCAGCCGTGCTCGACTTCTTCGGGTTTGTCC
>NZ_JBFUIF010000197.1:0-2166 GCF_056402015.1 Allobosea sp. P4_C6 | reverse complement strand
GGTCTCGGGCTTCAAGAAGGCGCGGATCGCCGTTGCCCGGAAGATCGCCGTCGTCCTCCACGCGATGTGGAAAACCAATACCCCCTTCCGCTGGAGCTCCGCAGCCACATGATCGCACACGCGCTGCTCGGCTGACTGTWCGGATGGGTCCCCGCCGGGACGTATGGCGCGGATCAGGCCGTCCCTGAAAATGCAGTGCCTTCGACGGCAACTGCGAGGGCCACTTCGGTCGATCCAACCATTCTGACGCCAACATGCGGCGATCCATAGAGGTCGACCACGGAGAGAACCATGAACCCGGCGTGTACGCGGCCTTCAATCAGGCAACTTGACCAGCGCGATTAGAGAACCGGCCCCCCGCTCCGGTGCCTCGCGATGAAAACGAACCTCTCATCGCTTTCATCGCGAAGTATGCTGCGGCCGCATTTTAGGATGCCGCGCTCCGCCTTGAGCTTGGCCACCTACACAGCAGCCGCCCGATCTCGAGCTGCTTCGGCTTCATCTGGCCTTGTTGGGACAGATCTTTCCCGGCATCGGCGGCAAAACACCTTCATTTGCGCAGCCAGTTTTCGGACCTCAAGATCACGCGACGCCTAGGCGATGCTCACCCCGCGTTTCCCAATCAGGCGAACCGCATCTATATGAAAATCACGCCCAAATCGTCTTCGCCGCATGTACCGCGTCGGGTTTTTTTGAAACACCCAGTCTGGGTGTCCGCGAAACCGGGATCAGACAATTTAGCGGGTCCCAGTCAACCGCTTCAAGTCGGCTTCGACCATCTCCACGATCATATCTTCGAGAGTGATCACCGGCTCCCAACCTAGCTTTGCTTTCGCCTTGGCCGGGTTGCCAAGTAGAACATCAACTTCGGCGGGGCGAAAAAGCTCTGGATCGATGACGAGATGCGCATCCATCTCCAGGCCAACATGCTGGAAGGCGATCCGGCACATGTCCCGCACGGTAACGGTTCTGCCGGTCGCGACGACGTAATCATCGGGAGTTTCCTGCTGAAGCATCAACCACATTGCCTTGACGTAATCACGCGAATGGCCCCAATCGCGCTTGGCGTCGATGTTGCCCAGGCGCAATTCCTTGGCGAGACCAAGCTTAATCCGCGCGACAGCATCCGTCACTTTGCGGGTCACGAACTCGATTCCGCGCAGTGGTGACTCATGATTGAACAAAATGCCACTCGAGGCATGAATGCCGAAACTTTCACGATAGTTGACGGTGATCCAGTGGCCATAGAGCTTGGCCACAGCGTACGGCGAGCGTGGATAAAACGGCGTCACTTCGCTCTGCATCGGCTCTTGGATCAGCCCATACATCTCCGAGGAAGAAGCTTGGTAAAAGCGTGCATGGGGCGCCTCGAGACGGACTGCTTCGAGCACATTCGTAACCCCTAGCCCAGTCACTGTTCCAGTAAGAAGCGGCTGTTGCCAGGACGATTTCACAAACGACTGGGCCGCTAGATTGTAAACCTCATCGGGCTGAATCTCGCGCATCGAACGGGTAAGCGCCGACAGATCGGTCAGATTCCCATCTACCAGCTTGACCCTGTCGCTAATGCCGAGCCACTTCAGCCGAACATCGTTCACATCAGCCGTACTCGACCGCCGAATTAGGCCATAAACCTCATAACCCTTCGACAAGAGGAGTTCGGAGAGATAAGCGCCATCCTGACCGGTGACACCCGTGATCAAAGCCTTTGGCAACTAACCGCCCTTTGCAAATGGAATTGATTGCCACAGTAGCTCTTCGGGCTGGCGCCCGGCCAATACGGCTTCCGCCGGTAATCGGTCTGCATGCGCATACATAATGAAATATGCTCACGCAACCATTGTTAGCAGCATGGAGGCCTAACATATAGGAAGGGTTCTGGAGCGGAAGCTCGGTCGGTCCTGACCCGGCCTGGGTCTCAACGGGCAAGGCTTTTCGGCGCTCGCCATTATTTCGTGGGTAACGCCACGACTTCGCACAACGCGGGCGCCTACAAGATGCGGGGCTGTTTCGGCTCGGGTTTGGGCGACGCGGATTAACGGGTGCAGCGAAGGTCAGGCCAGTAGCCGACATCGGGCAGTCATGGCGCACGACGTTCCAACTCAAGAACTCTAGCGCGTGCATCAGGAAATCGCCTCGGAAGCATAGCTCCAACCACCCCCACTT
>NZ_JBFUIF010000196.1:0-2181 GCF_056402015.1 Allobosea sp. P4_C6 | reverse complement strand
GCGCCAGCTCGCCCGCCGCGACCGCCTCCAGGATGGCCTGCGTCGCCTTGGGCAAATCGGCGACCGTCTCGATCCTGGGAAGGTCGAACGTGACGGGTCGGTCGCGACGGGGAGGCGCCAGTCGATCCATACACAGCCGCAGCGCCGTCATGTCGCCGGCGAGCCCGAGTTCGATCGCCTTGCGTGTGAGGGCGCCGGCCTCGCCTTCCAGCAAAGCCTCGATGGCGAGCGTCACCTTGTGGCGGGTGCCCTTTGCCTTACCAGCCGGGTTGCCCGACCGCCCTGGCCTGAACTTGCCGCCGCCCTGTTTCCCTTCTGCATTTGCAGGCATCACAGCAAACCTCTAGCGACAGCCTAACCCTCTCCGGCGGGATTTTTCCGCCGGGCCGGGCTCAGTCGATCCGGTTCCAGGTCGCGTCCGAACCCCCCGCCGAATTGGCGAATTTGCAATCAAACAGATCAGAAGGCGCCTTCGATTTTGCAAGAATGCCATTGAGAATAACATCCGTGACTGCGCGGCGCTAGCTTAGGGGAGGTTATGCCCTCAGGCCTGGGAGCCCGCTGGCTGGGCGACAAACCAATACGGTGTGTGAACGTTGGTCGTTATTGCCGGGTGTTTCTGCTCCGGTGATCGGCCGGATAGACCCGGCCGCGGTGCGCAACTTGGCGCGATATCGGCTCGCGAGCCGGGCCATTCTCCTCGAGCCAAATCAACGAGCCGCTGCGAAGCAAATGCTCGTGGACTTACGCTCGCCCGCGACACTTCATTGGCACCGGTTCGAACGGACAGCTCAAGGAGCGGCAATGAAACGAGCCACTTCCTCGTCGCTGATCGGTGTCAAAGGCAGGTCGAAGGCCTCGCGCAGGCGACCCACAAGCGACTGTGCCCATAGTGCATTCACTACAAGGCCACCGTGATGATCAGCCACTTCCACATTATTCGGCTCATCACCGACTGTGTTGGTGACGCGCAGCTTTCCGTCGATGGTGACTGACCTGAAGACTGGCATTGCGTCGGACCCGCGTGGGCCCCAACGGTCTCGAAACCAGTCTCCGAGGTCGAAGAAGGCGGTTCGTGCGTCGGCACTGGTTAGCTCACGCATCTGAGCGTTGAAACCATCGAAGGCCGTTTGAATGTTGCCAAGCGTCGGGCGGTATCTGTCGAAGACCTCAGGGTCATTCACCTGATTATCCACGCCGACCAGTAAGATGCGGGTCTCTGGATGGGCGGCATGGATGAGGCGGATGGCAGCAGCGATTTGTTCCACGCAATAGGCCGCCGCAGCGCGGACCTTAGGTGCCTTAGGATCGCGTGCCTGATCATCGAGCACGGCCGACCAATCATTGTTGCCTATCCGAATGACGACGACGCCGTTGCGCCAACGCCCTGGGGCATGGTCCATCAGCTCTACCAGCCGCGGCGCCTGAGGATAACGCTGTAGCGGTCCGCCCATCAAATTCTTGCAGGTGGCGCCGGAATTCGCGAAATTGTAAAGGTAATCCTCCTTCCTTGGCGTTCGACCGGCGTGTAGCCCGACTAAGTCGCGCAACCAAGTCATTTGGTTAGAACGTCCCCATCGCACCCACGGCCCAAGATTGAGCTCGTTGCCACGCAGGCGCGCCAGCACTTCGGTCCACTGGAAGGTGCGGGCACGAAATGCACCGCCGCGGTCAGCGGAACCCGGCGGGAAGCTCAGACTATCCTGATAGGAATGGCTGCTGGAATCCCCCAGAACGGCCAGTGCAATTGTAGTCGGCTGAGAACTGTCGGTGGGGGTGCCGCCATCCCACAAGACCAAGCTGGCCAGGCCGAGGGCAACGAGCCCAGCCATCGCGCCAAGCGCGTACCTCATCTCGGCGCATCGACGAAAAAAGCTCCGCCCGAGGCCATGATGGGCAGACTTGCCGCGAGAATTACAAGCGCTGCGCTGCCTCGGTAAGACGACCTTCCCGCAGATGAGAAAGTCGCGCCGCGACTCTCTTGGTCTTGGCTGTTCGGCAAAGCCCCTGCGGGATTCCGTTCGTCCATGGCAGACTGTAGGAGACTGCCGTCCGCAAGACACAACCGCGCAAAGTGGGTAGCTCCGACGCGCAGCAGACCCCACCTTTCAACTTCGGCATCGGAAGCCTGACGGGGCTCGGCATTCGAACGGGGCATAGTTTAGCGGCGCGGCCCACATC
>NZ_JBFUIF010000195.1:0-2186 GCF_056402015.1 Allobosea sp. P4_C6 | reverse complement strand
CCAACTTTGGTTGTTGGCTGTGACAGGGTGTGTGACCGATTTGTGCCACGACGTGTGCCAATCGGGATTGATCTAGCCGGGTGTAAGTGGGGCATATAAAGCTGATCGCTTATCCAATCATGCCTCGTCCTGGTGGTGAAAATCTGACGCTTGGTACCCCCCCGCGAATGGCAATAGACGACCCATTGCGAACTTTAGTTTAGTTCGGCGCTCGTCGGCGTTAATCGAATGGCATCGCGCTGGATTGCAACGAGCGACATGGCGAGGCCCTGAAACGCTCTTGATCTGACTTTTATTGAGTGACTGGTTAGGCGGCTCTCGGGTTGCCTCTCCAGCACTTTGTTAGGCGTCGACCGCCGCGAGTGCGAGGTCGTTGATGCGTTGCACACGTTCGATATGGCGCAGCCCTTCAATGAAGCCGGCAGACAGGAAGATGACCGTGAGATCACGCTCGGGATCGATCATCCATGCCGTGGAGGCACCACCGACCGCCGCGATACTTTGTGGTGATGCGGTGTGCCCGGTCGCGTTCAGGATGTGCCCGCTGCCGCGGACATAACCACCGAGCAAGGTGAAGTGCGCCGGCAAATCGTCGAGGCCGCGCTCTTCGACCTCGAAGACGGTCGCATCGTTAATCAAGCCCGTTGCATGGTCTTGCCGGGCGTAGTCGAAGAGCGCCGGAGAGAGAACGCGCTGACCGTGCGCCGTCCCGCGCCCGCGGAAGACTTCTGTGAAACGGAAGACATCATTGATGGTGGAAAACGCATTCCCGCTCGGCATCTCCGCTTCCCCGTCAAGGAGCTCGTTGAAAAAGCGCAGAAGCATCGGCGTAGTGGGTCGCACATTCGCTTCAGTAAATGACACCGGAACCCGCCGAGGATCGTCGATCGCGCACGCGAAGCTGCTGTCCGCCATGCCCAACGGTGTAAACAAATCCTCTTGGGCAATGCGATTGAAGCCGCGCTGCTTCGGGTCGGTATTGACGAGGATTTGGCCTAGCAGATCGTAGCCCAAGCCGGAGGTATAGAGGCATTTGGTTCCGGGACTGTAGGCCGCCGGCAATGCGCACATCGCGGCAGCCTTAACCGCGAGGTTGCCGGCCTTGTCCAGTCCTAGCGGAGGCGGGACGAGACCGAACGGCAGCCCGGCGGTGTGTGCCAGCAACTGCCGTAGGGTCGCCCGCTGCTTGCCCAGTGCGCCAAAGCCGGGAACGAGGTCCGCGATGCGTGTATCGAGGCCGAAACGGCCTTCATCGATTGCTTTGAGCACGAGCGTCGCGGTGTACGCCTTTGACATCGACATGAGCAGGTATCGGTCGTCACCTGATGGGGCGCGACCCGGGGCTACCGTTCCGAAGCTCGCTTGGTAAGCCACCTGACCGTGGCGGGCGACAAGGATCGAAGCACCAAAGTGCTTCCCGCTGTCGATGTCGGCCTGAATAGAGGCGCCAAGCCGGGCGAGCGCATCCTTATTCAAACCAAACGAGGGCGGAGTGGGATTGGGGTTCATTGGGGTGCCTAGCCTTTCCTTGATAGTTGCCCGCCATCTCTATTGTTACGCCACATTCCTGCATACAGCGTGTTCACGGTCCAGCGATGCCCGGGCCTCTGGAAAACACCACGCACCGACGGAGCGATCCCAGCTGCGGCGCACGTGGACGACTGGCGCAAGCCGATGCCGGCCGGCTGAACCAACGTCCGTTTCCAACCCCACAGTGGCTGTCGCCGTCGGGTACTAAGCGTCAGACTTTCACCACTAGGACGGGGCATGATTGCCAGAGGCGAACTGATTGACAAAGCCAGATAGGCATTCAGCCAGCGAGCGGAACTGTGCCAACTCACAGCGCGAATGTTGACACAGGGTGTCACACCTCGCGTTTTCTCGACGCCAAAATATAAACGAAATCAATCATGTAGAAACTTAAGTTATGCGTGCTACTTTCGAGAATTCCATTGGTAAGGGAGTGTGCGGAGCATGCAGCGAGTGCCTGCTCGAAGGGCCTGTGCCGTGCGTTTCCGGGAGTGCGGGGCGGTGCGCGAGAGGACCGCAAATTCCTGCGCCTCTCCGTCAGACCGCCGAACGCCACCCCGAGGCAGGATCGAGCAATTCTTTGGCGGAAAGCAACATGTGGTGGACGCAGCGGCAGCTTATCTCGCCGTTACCAACCACCCAACGCCCGGTGAGCC
>NZ_JBFUIF010000194.1:0-2223 GCF_056402015.1 Allobosea sp. P4_C6 | reverse complement strand
GCGACACGGTGGCGTGATTCGCTGCAGGCAGGATCGGCCTGGAGGGTGATTTGAGGGGATCGGGMGAGAGAACGGGCGCGCTGGTCAGCTATGTGGACTTGGAGACGCGGGTGCGGAAGAACCATCCGCTGCGGTTGATCCGGGTGGTGATGGCGCTGGCCGTAGGCGATCCCTCATTGAAAGGAGGCGCCCATGTCGCGCCGGAACACGCCAGYGCGCGATTGGCAGGCCGAAATCTATCAGAAGCATTCCCAATGGATCGCCCGCCATCATGAGGCGCCGCCCGCGCGGAGCGTCGGCGGATTGGACAATAAGGACGGCAAGCTCTTTCCTTCAGCCTCTCTAAATCCGGCTCGTTCGAGCCCGGGAATGTCAGGATTTCCGTGTGCGGGCGGCGGGTTGAACATCAGGCCGCCATGGCCCTGGTGAAGCGCTCTCCGAAGATGATGGCGAACTGAGCTTTGGCCATGACCCACTCACGGGGCGCGATCTTCCACTCCTTCTCGGAGCGGTTCAAGACGAGGAAGAGGAGCTTCATCGCGGCCTCGTCGGTCGGGAAGTGGCCTCTGGCGCGGTCTGCGCGGCGCAGCTTGGCGTTGAGAGCCTCGATGGCATTGGTCGTGTACAAGATCCGGCGTACATCGAAATGAAAGGCATAGAACGGCACGACCTCGCTCCAGGCGCGTCGCCAGCTCTGGGCGATGGCCGGATAGCGGCGGCCCCAGAGGCTATCCTCGAAGGCGCGTAGTTCCGCTTCACCGGCTTCGGCGTCGACGGCCCGGTAGATCATCTTAAGCGCGGCGGCGACGGGCTTGCGGTCCTTGTACGACACGAAGTCGAGGCCGTGTCGCAGCAGATGAACCGTAAGCGCGTAGCCGGCACCGTTCAGGATTTGAAGTTCCAGGGCATGAGTTGGTCGATCTGAGAGATGGGCCAGCAATTGGCGATCCGTTCGAGCGTTTGGGTCAGCCAAGCAAGCGGATCGACATTGTTCATGCGGCAGGTCTGGAGGGGCGTCGCGATCGTCGCCCATGTGCGCCCGCCGCCGTCGCTGCCGGCGAAGATCGCGTTCTTCCTGACGACGGTCTGAGCCCTGATGGCACGCTCGACGATGTTGGAGTCAATTTTGACCCTGCCGTCGACAATGAAGCGCTCGAGGACCTGGCGTCGTGCGATCGCATAACGGATCGCTTCTGCGAGCTTCGATTCTCCGGGGATACGGCGCAGCTCGACTTCCCATAGCGCGAAGAGCTCCGCGACGATCGCTGCCGACCGCTTCTGCCGGCCGGCGGCACGGATTGCCGGATCCTGGCCGCGGATTTCGTCCTCGACCTTCCACAGGCCGGCCATAAGGTCACGGACTGCGTGGCGACCCGCGACATCCCGCTGACATGCAGCTCATAGAAGCGGCGGCGTAGGTGTGCCCAGCAGCCGGCGAGCGTGACGGTCTCGTTGGTGCCGGCCTTCGCCTTAGCCAGTTGGCTGTAGGCGGCGTAGCCGTCAACCTGCAGGATGCCGGCGAAGCCGGCCAGATGTCGCGCGACGCAATCTCCTCCGCGGCTACACTTCTGAAAATTTCAGCCCTCCGCTCAAATGGTATGGCGCGTTGCCGGTGATAAGCACTTCCAAGGTCAAAGAGATTAGCAGGACGGCGGCGTYGACGGCGGGACCCTGGATTGGCTGGGGATTCATGATCTGAGCGATCCCATCGTGCACGGCGCTGCCAGCGCCCCCTGCGAAGATCAACATCGCTGCCACGAAGCTCCAGAAATAGAGCTCTCGTCCAAAGCCCAGCTGATGCATAGCGTTCGCCGGCCGTCGCGCTGCGACGATGCCATACAACAATGCAATCTCGGTCGCCGCGCCCATGACCGAGTGTATCGCCTCCGCGTACATTGCGGAGCTATTTGTCACGTAGGCTGCGGAAAACTTTAGCGTCGCGACGAGTAGGTCTGCTCCCATGGCCACCACCGCAATCCGTGAGTGACCTGCGAAGTGTGGCTGTGCGGCGAAATCGACTCCGCGAAACAGACGAACTTGGCAGCGACCTAGCCGTAGAATTCCCATTCATTTTGAAAACGCCGGTCGAACAGGCGAACCTGTAGGACGCACACAGATGCTCAAGCAGAATAGCGGCGCGGTCTCCTCCGGGTATTGGCCTGCCCCCATCAGGTGGCCCGGTTTAAATCTAATGCATAGGGGGCTTGCCGGCCACGGTTGAGT
>NZ_JBFUIF010000193.1:0-2226 GCF_056402015.1 Allobosea sp. P4_C6 | reverse complement strand
TCGTTGGAGAGCCCTCGGGTCGATATCTCTGGATACTGACCCGAAGTCAGGCTGTCAGCCCGCGCCAGTATGCGACACTGGTGGAGCGGGCGAAGGCGCTCGGATACGACACGGGTATGCTGAGGCGAACCCAGCAGTGATGATACGCGATCGGGCCGATGCCATCAGGTGCCGCACCAAGCGAGCGCTATCCCGTTTCGCTTTAATAGCGCCTTGCCAATATTGCGGCTTGTCTAGCTCATGTCGCGCTGGATGAGGCAGAGCCGAAACAGGCGCCTGCTCCGAAGCCTATGGAGCAACAAGTTGCTTCCGTTTTTGGCGGAGTCCCACGGCGATGCCCGGGCTGCCATCGGGGCTCTGCTTCACAACCGCGATGAGCTCCTGAGAGATGCCGATCGGGCAGTTTCCGTGGGCTTCCTACGCGGTCGGTTCTCCGAAGGAGCGCGGCCGGTTCGGTAAATGAAGGCATGAACGCCTTCGATCAGCTATCTCGACGCGCTCAACCCGGCCCAGCGGCGCGCAGTGATCCATGGTGTCGGCGCGGTGGCTTCCTCGCCCTGGTTGTCATCGCCGGCGCGGGCTCCGGTAAGACCAATGATCCGCCTTCGCTGGCTGGTCCATTGCGATTGTTAGTGGACGGTTGGCCTGGAGGCTATCGCGGGCGGCKTAGCTGGTCCGGGTTGCGCAGCCGCCCGCGCGGCCATGGCGGGGACGAAGACGTGCGGAGCCGGCGGCTTGTATCCGAGCGAGCCATGCGGGCGCACCGTATTGAAGTGGTGCCGCCAGCTTTGACGACGACCTTCGCCCCGGCGAGGGTGTAGAAGATTTCGCCGTCGAGCAGCTCGTCCCGAAGCCTTGCATTGAACGACGACTCCAGGCACACCCCTCCTCATCCGGCACGCATGGATCGCTCTCTTCCGGCTTGATCAGCTGTTGCAGCCCCGCGCGCCCGATCGGCGCCACCAGGCCGAACTCAGCTATGTGCCCCCGGATCGTGTTGGACAGCTGGATGCGCTGGAACATCAAAGTCAGCCGGACTTTGTGCAGCACCATCACGCTTTGCTGCTCAGGGCTCTTCACCTCCACGAAGAGCATCATCGGCCGGGTCACGGCCTCGCAGATCGCCTCGGCGTCGGCGGCATCGTTCTTTTGCCGCTTTACGTTTGGCTTCATATAGCTCGGCGGTATGAGCTTCACTAGGTGGCCCAGCGCGCCGAGCTCGCGGGCCCAATAGTGCGCCGTAGCGCAGGCTTCGATGCCGATCAGGCACGCCGGCAGCTTGGCGAAAAACGGCAAGACCTGCGCCTAACCTTGAACATGACGCGCTCCTCCTGCCTTGCAGGAGCTCAGGCTCCCGCAGGGGTGGAGAGCCGTCCACAGCATCACTTCCCGACCTCGGTGTCCTGCAGAGAGCGGACGTTTATGAATGGGAGTTGGAGCAGCGCGAACAATCAGGAGCAGCGTCGCCAGCCAGCGACCTCAGCTGCTTTCCTGTTGCGCCTTCCACTCCTGGTATTCGACTTCGGCCTCCTGGGCGAGCGGGTAGTAGCGACGAAGATCGCCGCCCTTCGAAAGCATAATGCGCGAGAAGTCCTCCCACTCGGCATGATGGCTGCCGGCTTGGAGCAGCCTCTCGGCATAGGCGATCGGCACGCAGATGGCGCCGTCATCGTCTGCGATGATGATATCGCCCGGTTTCACATAGGTGCCGCCGCAGGCGATCGGCACGTTCACTGCGTGTGGCATAAGCGTCGTCTGCGTATGAAAATTCGGGCTGACGCCCCGCATCCAGTAGCCGATATCGAGCTTGAACGCCTTGGCGGCATCGCGGATGACGCCGTCGATGACCATGCCTTTCCCGCCCTTGCCGGCGAAGTAGGTCAGCATCATCTCGCCGAAGATGCCGCTTTCCAGGTCACCACGGGCGTCTACGACGACGATGTCGCCAGCTTCGATGTGATAAAGCGCATGCCTGTGAAGCTGCTTCTCCCGATCGGCATATTCGTCGTCGCCGTAGAGATCCTCGCGTTTCGGCATGAACTGGAGGGTGACGGCAGGTCCGGCCACGACCTTGCCGCGAGAGTGGRGCACGGCGCCTGTAATGAGCGGATTCCGGATACCCATCTTGTAGAGTTCGCTCGACGCGGTAGCCGTTCCGATGCTGGCAAGCCCGTCCACGAGAGCTTTCGCCGGACGATTGATCGTGGGAATGTCGAACATGTGCTG
>NZ_JBFUIF010000192.1:0-2231 GCF_056402015.1 Allobosea sp. P4_C6 | reverse complement strand
CCGGAAGAGGCGGCCGTCGGTCCGTTGACGCCGATCTCGCCCGAGTCAGCCCAGCCCACGCCGGCGTTGAGACCGACATAAAGACCAGCCCAGGTGAACAGGGGCACGTAGACGGGAGCGGGAGGCGCGGCCTGGCGGCTGGGAAGATCGGCCGCGAAGGCCGAGGTTGCCAGGCAGGTTGCCAGCACAGCAGTGGAAACGAGGCCTAGACGCATAATACTCTCCTAGGGTGATTTCGTCCGCCTAACCGTTGCACATGAAATTTCAGATGCGAAGCGGAATAATTGGCAACGCCGGCTAATCAACCAGCTTAAATCGTTGAGGGTGGCATTTCAGTCACTCGGTGAGATTAAAGGTAATTCCTTTTCTCGACGCGCGTCCTGGATAGATTTCGCTGCGATGCGTCTTTCGCCGAGCCTGAAGAGATCTGTTGAAAAACATCCCGCTCCCGCGAGAATATCACCCCGATGCGCTGCGGCCTGGCGGGGGCGATCCCCGGCCCCCCGCAGGGGCCTGGACCCATTCAGGTTCGTCCGAGCTATGGAGGCAATTTCACGATCGGTGACGGTGAGATTGTCTCCATCGAGTGCACGCCCGCACCCGTGCCGCGAGAAGGGTCTTCAATGTTTGCCATGCACCCCACGAAGTACTACGAGCGGTTCGGATACGCTGGCGGAACGTCCAGGGATCTCGGCAAGCGCTACGGCATCAAACCACGACCTCGCGAAGTGGAAGCCGCGGACTGCCGCCGTGTTCGGCGCTGATCCCAAGACTGCTTTTGCGCCCTTACGGGGTCAAAACTTGCACGCCGAACATACGAAAAGGCCGTGCAAGGCGAGTGGCGAGAATCACCGGTGCGGCAGCGGCTTGATAGGAGAATCTTCTCCACTGCCCTAATGGTCCGAACCGTGATTGATAATGGGTGCGGTTGTYGATGCTAATGAAGGAGAGCTATTGCGATGAGCTACATTCAGCGCGTCTTGCAGCCCAGTGAGCAGGTCCGGCACATCTCGTCCATTCATTGGATAGTCTACTGGCCCGGTGCTGGGGTTGCGCTCCTAGCGGGGGTCGCTTTCTGGCTCAGCAGGTCGGAGTTTATGCCCAACCTCTGGCGTTATGCAGGATATGCCCTTGCGCTCGTTGCCGCGGTCCTCCTGATCCAGCAGTGGCTCCACTCGTGGGTCACCGAGATCGCAGTCACCAACCGACGGGTCATCTACAAGAAGGGTCTCATCCAGCGGGAGACCAATGAGATGAACATGGACAAGGTCGAGAGCGTCCAGATCGATCAATCAATCTTGGGGCGCATGCTCGACTATGGCAACGTGACGATTCTTGGCACCGGCGAAGGATTTGAGACGCTTCGCACCATCGGCAAACCCATCGAGCTTCGAAACAGTATCACTGGAAACGACGCATAGGCGAGCGGAAACTGCCAACACGCCCGTGCGATTCCGGCCCGTTTGGAAGGCCTGATCCCACTCGTGGGTTCCGCCCCGGCCCTGGCTACGCGTGCCGCTGCGCTGACGGCAGTGCCCAGAGCCGGGGCGGAACGTGGCATCAACGCGAACCATGTCTGCGAAAACCCGGAACGGCTCCAACCTGCGTGACCAACGCGCACCCGCCTCAACGCCGCTACAGACCCTCGCCGGGACCGTGGAGCGGGTGACCTTCCACAATGCGGACACCGGCATTGCCGCAATCCGAGTGAAGGCTCGGCAGGCGTGATCTCGTCACGGTGGTCGGTCACGCCGCGACGATCGGTGCGGGCGTGTTCGTGACGACTTCGGGCATCTGGATCACCGACCATACCCATGGCCTGCAATTTCAAGGCGCAGGTCTTGAAGGCCACGCCGCCGACGGGGGGCTGAGGGCATCGAGAAATATCTCGCCTCCCGGCAAATGCGGGGCATCGGCCCAGCGATGGCGAAACGCATCGTGGCGCTGTTCGGGGACGCGACCTTGGACATCAAGAGGCCGAGCCCGACCGGCTGATAGAAGTCGGCGGGATCGGTCCGAAGCGTGCCGAACGCATTGTGTCGGGATGGGCCGAACAGAAGGCCGTCCCGGAGATCATGATCTTTCTGCACGCCCACGGCGTCGGCACGGCACGGGCAATCCGCATCTTCAAGACCTACGCTTATGACGCCATCGCTGTGATGACCGATGACCCTTATCGGCTTGCCCGCGACATTCGGGGCATCGGCTTTCGCACGGCGGACTCAATCGTT
>NZ_JBFUIF010000191.1:0-2255 GCF_056402015.1 Allobosea sp. P4_C6 | reverse complement strand
CGGCTTTTGTCCCGCAGCCAGATGGCGGCTGAAGGTCCACTTACCAACCATCTTGTATTCGCGCTGCACAAAAGGCCTGGTCGAATTTTAGTGTGCCGGGCCTGTGACCGTCGTCGCGCTTTGCGAGGGCTGCTATTATCTCTGGTGCCCATGGGTGCCGCCGGACTTTGTAGCGTAAGCGTCCGTCGCTAAGCAATCTGATCCCTCTGAGTGCCTTGACCTTCCCATACGGAAAGGCCCATCGTCCGTTATCATCAACGAAACGGCTGAATAAAGTGAGGATGTTCGACGCATTGACCCAGGTGCTGCAGGCGGCCGTGCTGGGCGCTTTGCTTGCGTTCGCCTGGGCAATGCCCGCCGCTGCGCACCCCGGGCACGGCGTGACATCCAAGCCGCCGGTTCAAGGCACGATGACCTCGACGGACGCTGTACGGCAGTTCCCAGCAGTCGCCTCGTTTTCCGTCGATGAGGCAATCGTCTGCGGGATGACCCGCATCAGTATGTCCAGTCCCTCGAATAGCTCGCAGCCTAGCGGGGCTTTGGGTCAAATTTGCTGCGGTACGATGTGCACTGTCGCGGTGATCGAACCGATCGCGACGTCACTTCCCACACGGATCCCACACCGGTTCCGGCTTTTCTTGCTGCCGGAGACCCTCGCCTTGGCGCACATGCCAAGCTTGCCTGCAAGGCCGCCACGAACCTCCGACATCGCCTGACCGACGGCCGGCTTTCCGCCGAGCCGCAGGGACGTCCATGTCGTGTTGATGGGTTCGTTTCATGTTTTCGTTCTTTTGCGGCCTTCTGCGCCGCCTGATCGCGCCATTTGCGATGGCTTTGCTGCTTTTGGCGGAACCTCTCGTTGCCGATGAGGGGCATGACCACGGCGCCCCTGCCGCCTCTACGACGACGTCGTGGTTACCTCGCATCGCCCTTCATTCGGACACATATGAAGTGGTTGGCGTCCTGCGCGGCGCCGGGCTGACGCTGTTTCTCGACCGCTACGCCGGAAACGATCCTGTGGTCGGCGCGCGAATTGCCGCGTCGATCGGCGTGAGCGGCGCTGTCACCGCAATGCCGGCCGGGGACTGGGCTTACCGCCTGCCGGCCCGCAATGGGCACGCTCGCTGCCTGCAGCTTGGACAGGGCACCATTCTCAGCAGCGGGGGCCGATGCCACGGGAGCTGCGGGACGTTCCAGCGTCCCGATCAGAAGGTCGTCGCCCTGTGCGTGGGAGATCGCAAAAGCCAACTCCAGCGACCCCACTCCGACCAACTGCTCCGACGAGAGACCCTTGAGCCCGTACTGCGAGGCAAGCTAACCGCCTCCAATTTGGTCGGTGGGTATCCCCAGTTTCCGCGCCGGGCGCGGACGGTCGGCACTCAGTGAACCCGACGGTCGAGGCGTACACGATGGCCATGCCGTGGTACGAGCCCGAGGATTTTGCGCAGCTTTGGGCGCTGGCACAAGACCGCGATCTGATGCCGAGCGACTATGAAGTTTGGCTTGAACGCGCCCTATTAGTGATGAGCGAACTGCTCGCTCTGGGGCGAGCGGTTGAGATAGTCACCATCCGTCCAGCCGAGTTTCTCGTGTGGCTGGCAGAGACTGGCTTGCCAAACACGGCCAGCACTCGGCTTCGCTATGTCGAGCTTCGCGCGATGGAGGACGGCGTCTCCCTCGAAAATTCCACATGTCTGCCGGCCCCGAAGGTCTGACGGGCCGTTAAGTCCGAAGCCCGTGTTAAGGACGCGTGCCAAATATAAAGCCCCCTTCGGGCAGCTCGGAGACGTCAGCGGCGTCGGCATCATCGCGCACTGCCCAAAGGCATGCTTAAGGATTTCCCAGTGACAGGCGGAATGGCTCCGGCGAAGCTCGAATCCTGAACGCGTTTAAGGGCGCAAGCCCTTGTTTTTGCTAAGGCGTCGGCCGCGAACAAGGAATGTAGGCGCCGTTCTTCCTTCCGGGAAGCAGACAATAGCGACCGTACCGGAAGTAGAATTCCGGGATGCATCCTCCGATCTTCGCCGCCCCACTTTTGCATGATGGGCCAGTTGATCTCCCGATAGGGTGAACGCACAGCCTGCGAGGATCGGATCGATGATAGTAGATGACTTCCGCTCGGACACGGTGACGCGCCCCGGTGAAAGCATGYGCGCCGCCATGGCGGCTGCCGACGTGGGCGACGCGGTCTATGACGATTGCCCGACGACCAAGCGCCTGGAAGCCAAGACCGCGGAGCGGTTGGACAAGGAAGC
>NZ_JBFUIF010000190.1:0-2265 GCF_056402015.1 Allobosea sp. P4_C6 | reverse complement strand
GCACGAAGGCGTCGGCATGCTCGAAATCGTCGTAGCAGCCCATGGGCTCGTCCATGCCGAAGGTGCGCATGAAGGCGACAGCGGCCGACGCCATGCAGTGGCGGGCGTTGGGGTCGAGATTGTTGGAGCGGAAGCCGGCCCGCATCAGCTTGGTCGCGGCATAGCCCTCGAAGATCGTCCACTGGCCGGAGCCGAACATGCCGAGCGCGGTCGGCCCCTTGGCCTTCAGCGTCTCCTTGGCCTTGGCGGCCATGGTGTCGAAGGCCTCTTCCCATGAGACCGGGGTGAACTCGCCGTCCTTGGCATAGACGCCGTTCTTCTTGCGCAGCAGCGGCTGGGTCAGCCGGTCGCCGCCATACATGATCTTGGAGAGGAAATACCCCTTCACGCAGTTAAGGCCGCGGTTCACCTCGGCCTTCATGTCGCCATGTGTGGCGATCACGCGCCCTTCCTTGACGCCAACCATAACGCCGCAGCCGGTCCCGCAGAAGCGGCAGGGCGCCTTCGACCATTTGATCTGCAACGCGTCGACGCCGCCGGAGACCGGTTGAGCGCCAGCGGGAACGCTCATGTTCGCGGCAACCGCAGCGACGCCGGCGGCTTGAGCCTTCAACATCTCACGACGGGAAATCGTCATGCGGCTGCTCCGTGATCCAGGGGTTCGATTTGCTCGTAGACGAGGTTGGCTGAGAACACGCGGTTCATCAGCGCCATCTCGGTCAGGCGGCTGCCAATCTCGCCGCGGTTCTCGCTCTCCATCACCACGATGATCTTAGTGTCCTCGAGGCCGTGTACTTCGACGCCGGGCATCTCCGCGAGGAGACGAGCGATCGAGGGGCAATCCTCCGCGCGAGCGGTCACGACCGCGCTTGCAATGTGGAGATAGCGCGCAGGCCGGGTCGCGACTTCGAAGTGAGGCGAGATCCGTCCTTTGAGAAAGTCGCGGCGGTCGATGGCGTGGTCGGGCATGTGTCGGCTCACCGTG
Source organism: Allobosea sp. P4_C6 (assembly GCF_056402015.1). Taxonomy (NCBI): domain Bacteria; kingdom Pseudomonadati; phylum Pseudomonadota; class Alphaproteobacteria; order Hyphomicrobiales; family Alloboseaceae; genus Allobosea; species Allobosea sp. P4_C6. The sequence continues at coordinate 1,280 of NZ_JBFUIF010000190.1, read as the reverse complement.
GAGGTCCAGGCGGGCCAAGAACGATCTGCGACATCCAGATCAGGAAGCCGAAACCGCCAACGATGCCTACCGCCAGAATCGGCCAGATCAAGACAGCGAGCGTCAAGAAAGCGAACAACTCGGCGCGTCGCGTCGGCTTCGCCTCTCCCGCATGCGCTTCCTGAACCGTCGTTTCACTCGTCATCCAATTCCCCTCGCGCGGGATACGCAGGACTTAAGCGCGTTAGATTAGATTTTGATGAAAGTGCGCATGCTGTCCAGCACAAATCGCCCCCACCACCGTGCCCAAATGCAAGGGTCAGACCCTACAATCGGGACGGACATGAGGAGTGGCGTTTCCATTGAACTGGGTCCACCCCTCGCGCTCATAGACTGCGCGTCGCGACGCCATATCGATTCGGACCGACTGGTCCATGATCGGTTGAGCTTCCAGGGTTCGAACGTCGTCCACGCGGATTGGCGCCCGCCCAGCCGCCGCGACGGACGCTCTCAGCGTAAAAATGCGCTTCGCTGTACTACTCGGCGCTTTCCAAGGCTCTGACCGATCCGCTAGCTCCCGCGCCGGCCGCGCGTGAGGCCCGCGCTCCGTCTCTATTGAACGGTTGCTGCGAGTCGTAAGCGGGAGCTTACGGCCTCAGCGATCCTGGAGGCGAGGCCCGTCTCGAGTTCGAAGGCGCTGTTGGAATTCAGATCGGCCTCATAGCTGCCGGACCAGATGATTGCGCTCGTTTCGCTATCGAGAAGGAGGCTGGTGATCCTGACTTTGCTATCGCTTGTACGGATCACTCCCTCCAGGATGTGCCGGTTGCCCAACGACCGATTGCTCGGGACCGCCGAGGGGGGCGGATCCAAAGCAGACAGCGCCTCGCCGCGAAAGACTGTCAGCTCCCCTCGCGGAGCAAGCTGTGAGAGCAGCTCGTCGGAAAGCTGCGCTGCAAAAGCCTCGGCTTCGGCCCTCCCGGTCAGACTGACGAAAGGCTTCACGACAACCGCTGGTCGCGCGAGGCTCGCCTGCTGCGTCGGGGCCGGTCGCTTTGCCATCACCATTGTGGCGACTAAAGGGATGATCGCGAGAGCCGCAGTGACACCGACAAGCCGATTTCGCCACGGCCAGCCGCTCGTCCGCGAGCGGGGTGGTTCGTCGGGCGCGGGATCGGATGGTGAAAGCGGCGCAGGGTCGATCTGATCGTTCAATTGCCAGCGGAAGCTGGGCACATAGCCCCCCTTGGCAATCTCGATCACAAGCGGGTCGGTACTGCCTTCGAGCAGGTAATACCACC
>NZ_JBFUIF010000189.1:0-2286 GCF_056402015.1 Allobosea sp. P4_C6 | reverse complement strand
GATCAAAGACGCGACCGTCAAACGCTATCACTACGACAGCCACGACCAGCTCGATCGTCACCTCCAGGACTTCGTCTCAGCTTACAATTTCGGCCGGCGCCTGAAGACCCTCAAAGGCCTCACGCCCTACGAGTTCATCTGCAAGCGCTGGACTTCAGAGCCGGAACGATTCACCCTCGATCCAATCCACCAAATGCCGGGACTAAACAACTAGGCCCATTCCAGTGCCTCCTTGTTGAGAGCCAAGACCAGTACCTATTGCGATGTCAGCCAACTTCGCTCCTGAGATCTGCGTAGGGGAAGAGAATTGCGGCAGTAACCGCGTGCTGGCGGCGGGACAATCACTGCTTTAGCACGAGAAGGCGCCGGGTTCGCCGATTGCACTCGCCGTTTTACGCCCGCCTGATTTACGCTGTTACGGGAAGAAGCTTTTGCGCCACGCGGCCCATACCAACAGATAAATCTCGGCGCTCCCATACCATGTCAGAGGGGACGGGATTTTTGGCAATCGTAACGTCGATCGATTTCGTCGTGCTCATCGCCTCGTATCTCGTCAGCCATGCCGCTCCCACGAGTTCGGCAGTCACGGCACGGCCGGCATTTCGGGGCATGCCAACGCATTTAACATTTCTTAACCATGGGGGCGCCCACTGGCATTCTGTCCAACGGGGCTTGGGGGAGCTCGGAAAGGACCACGACCATTCACTATCGCCAGCTTGAGCAGACTGTCATGAATCAGCTTGTCGGCCAGCCCGTCGCCGATGTCGAGAGAGAGCTAATTCTGGCAACCCTGCGGGAAACGGGCGGGAACCGCACCCATGCCGCCAGCGTGCTCGGCATAGCGCTACGCACCTTGCGCAACAAGATCGGCTCCTACGCCGCCGATGGCTACGACGTGCCGGAGCCGGCGCATCCGGCTCAGTGAGGGCCTGCACATGACCACATCCGATGCGATGGCGGCCAGCACTCTGGTCTCCTCGGCGACGATGGCCGGGTTGCTGCGCTGCCTCGTTCAAAAGGGCGTTCTGCAGGCCGCCGACATCAGAGAAATCTATGAGGTCGCCCTCCTGCTTCTGGAACAGCAACAGGCCGCCGCGCCGCATGCGCGGACCAGCTTCTCCGCTGCGCGAGCCGTCATTGAACGGCAGCTTTCACCGAGCTGATGGCGGCTGACCACGCTCACCTGATGAGCGGGATGAAGACGATCGCGCCGACCACGATCACGATAGCTGTCCGGATCAAAAGGCCGTTGACTTGCGCCATCTCCGCCTCGGACGATTTTGATGTGCTCATGTCGAACTCATTGCCTACGCGTTATACTTCAGCGCGAGATTGATCAGCGCAATCGGCAATCCGCAGACGGTCCATTTTAAGCGCCGGGCGTGGCCCAAAAAGCACTGGGCGGCGTGGCGCTTCGCGTTATGCGCTGTCGACGCAGCGTCGCGCCTATCTTCCCCTAGGGAATGGCGTTAATTGGCATAATCGCTGCATCCGCCGTTGCTATACGCTGTTGCCTATGTCCCCCTGGTTCATGTGAGCGCTTGATGTCGGCCCAAGAACGCGGGCTTGCCCGTCTCATGCTTCGGTTCCCCGAGTTCCGCCAGGGCTTCGCGCGACTGCGGGGCGGAAGGTTTGGCGGCGTCTGCGAGGAGTACGATCTCGTCTGGGAGGTGATCGGCAGGTGGTCCCAGGCCGAACACTGCGCCTTGTTTTCCTTCAACGATTACTGCCTCCTTGCGGCCGCGATCGAGCGCGACGCCATCGCAATGGCGAAGGCCGTGCCGGATCCGGGCGCCTTCGCCAAGGCGCCTGGGCCGGACTCAGCGCCCACATCATCCTCGGAGTTTCGACAGCCAGTGCCGCCGATATCTCCCTCTTGGTGAAGCGGGGCCCGCCTGCATCCGCTCAGGATCGCCACGCGGGAGGATGAAGCCGGTCTCCGCCGAGGCAGGCCTGAGACGGTTCACACGATCCCCGGTGCCCCGCCCCCGGTCCGGTGACCGGCAAACCAGCGAGCCAACACTGTTGGCTAACAAAAACAGCCCGGCGCAAGGCGCCGGGCTGCTCGCAGGTCCAAAGCTGTCGCTTCAGAACTTGTAGTTCACGCCGACGCGCACGAGCCCGGCACCGCCGCCGCCATTGCTGACTGCGGTATAGGTTCCGGCCGGGAGCACGCCGCCCGCCGCATTGTCGAAGGATCGGGCGCGCCGGCCCTCGCCGGTATCGACGTAGAGGCCTTCGATCTTGGCCGTCCAGTTGTTGGTGAAGGCGTATTCGACACCGCCC
>NZ_JBFUIF010000188.1:0-2291 GCF_056402015.1 Allobosea sp. P4_C6 | reverse complement strand
TGACCGGTTTGGTTTAAGTCGGATCCCACCACACCAGATACCGTGTCTTGGTTGTAGTCGCTAGGGCGTGAAGAACTTTGCTGTTTACTGGAGTGGAAGAGTCGACCTTTTGTCGATGTAGATTTTGTCTCTCCAAAAATAAGGCACCTGTGGCTTCCGGATTGAGAGAGTCCTCAACATATTGGATGGATATCGAGTAGCCTGCCAGATCGGCTAGGCTGATAAGCTGAGCCTTAGCCGGCATGCGGTGGTCGCCAGAACTGCGACGGCTGGAATCACGCACGTTAGCATATATCGGACTCCGCGAACCTTCAGACCACTCCTCGCTTCCACTCAGGGCTCTTCTCATCGTCGCCAGGAGTCGTCATCCTACTTCCAGGATTGAACTGAACATGGATATGGGGGGCGTTAAGCCCCTGATCATTCATCAGAACCAGAAACCACTTGGGGTATTTCGAATTTAATGCCTGCTGCAGATGGTAGCCAATTAGGCTCGATATTATACCGACACCATGATCGGGAAGCGTTTTTGTTCGCACATCGATGGCATTGCCGGAATGGTGAAGTGATTTGTGAGAATGATGATACCATTCCTGCCCGGCCGTGAATTCCACTTTAAATTTCTCCGGCGCACATTTTTCAAATGTCGATATTATTACCGGTATCGCCTTTTTTATTTGAGGTGACAGACTTTCTTGTTTCATATGGATTCTCCAGCATCAGATTGAATTTATATTATTCTCCTAAGCACGCTAATTCGATCGCGGTATAAGCATTAGAAGCGCTAGCGTTGGTTTTCAGCATTCGCTCGTCTATGATCGCTCCTGGACTACTATCGCGATCTGATCTGCCGTTAGTCAATGTCGGCAAACGTCGCGGATCGTGATGGAGGCTCGCGTACCGCTAAGCACCGTAGCTAGCAGTTCGCGGCGATGGGGATTGCGATACTATCCGCCGTATTGCGAGGCCGACGAACGATGCGACGTTGGGGGAACTCGACTACGCTCATGCTGCGACCCTCCTTGGTCTGCCCCCTRGAAAGTTCTCTAATCGSGCTGGTCAAGTTGCCTGATTGAAGGCCGCGTACACGCCGGGTTCATGGTTCTCTCCGTGGTCGATCTCTATGGATCGCCGCATGTTGGCGTCAGAATGGTTGGATCGACCGAAGTGGCCCTCGCAGTTGCCGTCGAAGGCACTGCATTTTCAGGGACGGCCTGATCCGCGCCATACGTCCCGGCGGGGACGCATCCGTACAGTCAGCCGAGCAGCGCGTGTGCGATCATGTGGCTGCGGAGCTCCAGCGGAAGGGGGTATTGGTYTTCCACATCGCGTGGAGGAYGACGGCGATCTTCCGKGCAACGGCGATCCGCGCCTTCTTGAAGCCCGAGACCTTCGCGAGCTTCAGCCCCCACGCCTTCAGCGTCGAGAAGCGTAGGTTTCGYGTCAAGAGTGTCGTGGCCGCCTCGTAGAGGTGCTTCCTCGTCATCCTGTTTCCTTGCTTGGAGATGCGGCCATTCCGACTGGTTTCGYCGGACTCGTATCGGCGCGGTGTCAGTCCGAGGTAGGCGCCCGCGCTCGAYGATCYTTTGAAGCGCGCGGCGTCGTCGAATGAGGACGCGATSGACAGAGCGGTGATGACGCCGACGCCAGGAGCCGTCATKARCAACCGAGCCGTCGGCGTTGCTTTGGCAATGGCCATGAGGCGTCGGTCCAGCACCTTGATCTGGTCGAGGATCACAGCACGCGCCTTTATCAGCACCTCGGCAATGATACGCATCTCGGGAGCCGCGCCCAACTCGCCGTCGATGATCTCGTCGGCGCGCCCCGTGAAGCTGCCGACGCGCTTGCCGAACAGAACCCAGAAAGTGCGCAGCAACCCTCGGATCTCGTTTTCGATCTTAACCCGGGTGCGCACCAGCATCTCCCGGGCGACAAGGATGGAGCGAACCTGGTAGCTGTCGCGGCTTTTGATGCGGACCTCTTTGAACCAGCCTGTGCGCATGATCTGGGCAAGACCTGCAGCATCATTACGATCGGTCTTAACCGGCCGCATCTTCAGGGCCGCATTGGCGTGCCGTGCATCGATGCAGATGATAGGCAGGCGTCGGCTGGTCAGCTCGTTCCAGAGCCAGACGGCCAATGGGCCAGTCTCGAGCCCAACCCTCGTGAGGTTCGGAGCACTGATTGCCAGGCAGTCAGCAATGGCGTCAGGGCATGTCGGCACTTTTCTCTCGGCTAGAATGCGCCCGTTCTCATCGACGACGCAGATCGCCGTCATCGCCTGCGAGACG
>NZ_JBFUIF010000187.1:0-2307 GCF_056402015.1 Allobosea sp. P4_C6 | reverse complement strand
GGGGCCGCGTGCTGGCTATAAGCCGGCCACCAGTTGATCGGAGTGTGGCTCAGCCTGGTAGAGCACCTCGTTCGGGACGAGGGGGTCGCAGGTTCAAATCCTGCCACTCCGACCAAAAATTTCCCGCGATAAATCAAGACGTCAAAAGATAACCCTTCGGGGTTTTTCTTTTTTGCGATCGAAATACCTGACAGTTTTGTCATCTCCCCTCGTCTTCTGCGCTCGGCCGACGCGCACGTGGTTGGAGGTATCTGCAGCCTGCCGCGTCCAACCGATGCAGGCGGCTTGCCTTGATCGCCGATCGCGGTCGCATCGACGCAGCCACTTTCCTGCTGTTTACGTCGCCCCCTCGAGGGCAGACATGAGATCCCAGATTCGCCGGTTGAGCGCGTGAAGCTCGCGGATGGTGCGGGAGATTTCCTCGAGCCTCGCATCGTCGACGGCTCGGCGGACACCGAAGCGCAGGTTCCCCCGGCTTTCCTCCACCTTCATGTGCTGCGTATGGGTGATCTCGCCCTCCGCATCGATGACGAAGGTGGCGTGGCTGAGGTCGTTGCGCAGCCGCGTCGCCGCCGAGAAGCGCTCTACGATCTCGTTGAGCTCGCCGCGGACGACCTTGTCTGCCACGCCGATCTTGGCYAGCCGCTGCACCAGATCGAGACGCGCGCGTGTCGTATTCAGCGTGGCGAAGACGATCGCCGCCGACTTGTCATCCGTGCCGAGCAAAACCATCAGCACATAGATGAACAGGCTCTCGTTGTTGGACCAGGCTAGATTCAGATCCCTACGAGGTTCATGAAGGCTACTCTGCGGCTGGAGGATCGGCGCGCGGCGACAACCTCCAGGACATCGAAATCCGGCCTGGGCGGCAAGGCCGTTCGTCCTCGGGAGGGCTTGGGCATCGGCGCTTCCTCGGAGGCTAGGCTTCGCTCAGCGCGGGGGCGCCATGTTCGAATGGCTCAAGATTCGCAAGGCGCGCCGCATGGCCCATGCCGCGATCGACCCCTTCCTGCATCGCGATCCCAGCGGGACCGCGACATGCCAGGCCGGTGACTGGCTTCATCCCCAGATCATCGGCTTCCTCGCAACGCTTGTCACGCTGATTGCCCAGCGTCATTGCGGCCCGATGCGCACGCATGCCCTCGCAGCGGTTCAATCCGATGTCCTGAACGCCGTCACGGGAATTGGCCCAGAGCTCATCGGCGAGGAAATCTGCCTGCTCAGCAGCCGCGAGGATCCGGCCTTTGCAGCCGGCGCCCGCGGTGCCGTCGCCTTCCTCGAAGCGCTGCGCCCAGCCAGCCAGCTTGACGAGATCGACGAGCCCGTACTGCAGGCCGATCCCTCGCTTCAGCGGCTTTGGGAAGAACATGTCGATCAATGCCTCCGCCGCAGTCCCCGGCCCCTATAGGCAACGGCGCCGAAGTATGGCGCGCCGTCCCTCTGCCAGTGGAGGCCACCCTCTTCCCATCAGCCGTCAGCGCAATCCATCGTCGTCAGCAGTCCTTTTTCGCTCCGCAGGCTGATCGAACAGGCCCAACTCGAGCTGTTGCTCGAACCTGCCCTCCTCCGGCTCGGTGTCCACGCCGGAACTCCGCAGCAACCGGTTCAAAGCCTGGAGGAAGACAGTGTCATCGAGACGGTGCGTCGCGCTCGCGGTAACCGCAAGGAAACGCTCGTAGCGCGCCTTGCAGACGGCCTGCCCCGGCCGGGGCGGCGCGGAGCTACTCGGAAAGGGCTCTCGCACGACGCGGTCGACAACGCTTTCGCCAGGCCATGAATTCGGCAGATCCTTCGCGGTTTCCAGGCCGGCCGCGATCTTCGTCTTGAGATGCCAGGCGGTCCGGACGGACACGCCGAGTATCTGGCCCAGCCTCTGCGAACCGATACGCTCGCCGGTCGCGGTCAGCAGATAGAGCGCCTGCAGCCAGACATGCATCGGCACATGGCTGTTCTGAAAGATCGTGCCATGCCTCACGGTGAAGGGCTTGCGACAGGCATAGCACTTCCACATTCCGACGGGTGTGCTCAGCCCGCTCAGGCGGCCAAGCCGACAGCTTTCGCTGGCGGGCTCAACTGATCGCCGCAACACACTCGGCGAACCTCTCGGCTGGGGTTTGATAGAGCAAGGTCTTTCTGGGCCGTTCGTTGAGCTGACGGGCGATGGCGCTGAGCTGGGCCTGGCTTTGCAGGGACAGGTCGGTTCCGTGGGGAAGATACTGGCGCAGGAGCCGGTTGGTGTTCTCGTTCGAGCCACGWTGCCAGGGTGACCTGGGACCGAGGCAAGGAGTTGGCCGACCACAAGCGGCT
>NZ_JBFUIF010000186.1:0-2319 GCF_056402015.1 Allobosea sp. P4_C6 | reverse complement strand
AAACTCGGGCGGGTGGAGATTGAGCCTCTCGCTCCAGTCGAGCAAGCCATGCAGCTGCCTATCCCAGGCAGAACAGGTCCGGGTTTGAAATGTCTTACTCGGCGTCAGTTCCGAGGCCTTGGCGAGAGAGATTGGTGCCAGACCTACGCATGCGCAGAACAATAACATTGAAAAACAGTCTACTGACCCCTTATGCATCGGAGTGCCTCGGTTATTTGTTTTTGCTGCGKGATTATCATTCATTATGCTATGCAATGTTTTGTCTAATCGCTTTAGTTGCTTGATATTCGATATTAATTAATTCGAGAAGGCGAAATATATTTATTGGAAATAGTATCAAATGAAGTAATAGTATCGGGTATAATAATGAAATTATGCCRTATATTATAAATAGTACATTTGCAGAAATGGCGTATATCCTCGTTGTTTTCATGCTTTTATTATAGAAAGCCAATATTGTACAAATTGCTGCTAGTAGACCTACAATGTCTACTTTATTTATTTGCGATAATTGTTCGTAGCTTGGCATATTGATAACAAGCTCCGATATTTCTTGGATCCCGCTGCGATAGTTACTATTATATATAAATCCGTTTCCGAGATTATGGTGGCGCAACAACAGCGGAATCTGAGCGCAATTAACTTGCCACATTCAAATTGGTTGAGGTGGCTATTTGATAGGCATTTCTAAGATTTCTGCCAATTCTGTCAAAACGCTGCGAAAAGTGTCTATGCTGAGACGACTAGAGGGCCCACGGGGAACGAGCCAATGAACACGGCTGCGATCGATCCTGCCCAGTTGACGATGTTCGATGTCATCCAAGCGAGACAACCCGAGGATTTGGAGGGCTCGTTCCGGATTAGCGAACGCGTTGCAAAATCGAGCCGGATCTACACCTACCAGCTCCAGAGCAGAGCGCTGTGGCGAGCCAGCTTCGCTAGACCATTTTTTACCCTCGCAACCCGTAGCACCGGCGCAATCGTCGCGAGCTACGCCAACAGCAGCTTTGCAACCGAGCTCTCCATCGACGGCGACGAAGGCGACCTTTTTGCTTCACATCGATCCTCGCCGGCCACATGGCGTTGGCTCAACGAGGAAAGCACGCGACAGCCATGAGAGGCCAGGGTTTCGCGTGGCGCCCGAGCCGGGGAACTCAGCTCCTGATTGGCGATGACAACGCGCGCACAAATGTCTTCTTGAGGGTTACGGATGTCGAGGATGGGCTGGTACGCCCAAGAGCCGACGTCCCGGGAGTCCGGAAGGGCCAGAATCTGACGTTCGTCAGACCCCTCCTTGTTGGTTCAATCGCGCCACTAGCGGAAGTTGGGGCCTAGCCAGGAAGCAGACATTTCGCGCGGACGGAGTGGGCGGCAGTTCGCGACCCATGTCAGACGTTGGCCGCGAGTCCGCATTTCGAACCAGGCTGACGCTTCCCGACGTTGAGAGCGTCCGCTCTCGGGCGATCAAACCGCGGTTCCCGGCGGCGAATTGCCATATTGATGTGGCGCAGCCAGCGAGTACCCGCCATGACAGTCAGGAGCTATAATTCGACTCAGCTCATAAGGCATTCTAATTAAATGGCGCAGCCGAACTTCAATGATCTGGCCGCCTTCGCCATGGTCGCGAAGGAGCGTAGCTTCACCAAGGCCGGTGCCAAGCTGGGAGTCTCGCAGTCCGCACTCAGCCAGACCATCAAGGCTCTCGAGGAACGCCTGAAGCTTAGGCTTCTAACGCGCACCACCCGAAGCGTCGCTCCCACCGAAGCCGGCTTGCGCCTTCTCGAAACCATCGCGCCGCGCTTCGACGAGATCGAGGCAGAGATCGCAGCGCTTGGCGAATTGCGGGGCAAGCCGGCCGGGACGATCCGCATCACGGCCGGCGAACATGCTGCGATCGCAGCTTTGCAGCCAGCCCTGCGCCGCTTGCTGCCGGATCATCCCGACATCAAGGTCGAGATCATCGTCGACTATGGCCTCGTCGACATCGTGGCGGCGGGCTATGATGCGGGGGTGCGTTTGGGCGAGCAGGTCGCAAAGGACATGATCGCCGTCCGGATCGGGCCGGAGATGCGTATGGCCGTGGTCGGATCGCCCGCCTATTTCAAACGCTACGGTGTTCCGGAAACGCCGCAGGACCTGACCTCCCACAACTGCATCGCGTCTCGTCTCCCCACCTATGGCGGCCTGTTTCCCTGGGGCCTCGAAAAGGATGGGCGCGAGGTCAAGGTACGTGGTGAAGGGCAACTCGTGTTCAATAGCCTCGCACTTCGGCTGAACTCAGCGCTCGACGGGCTCGGCCTTGCCTACCTGCCGGAGGAC
>NZ_JBFUIF010000185.1:0-2347 GCF_056402015.1 Allobosea sp. P4_C6 | reverse complement strand
CGGCTAGCCAAGCCGATTCATCTCAGCGAACGCTGGGCCTCTAATAATATTCTCTTTGTCGATCCTGCGGGATTGCGAGCGGGCGACGGCGCAGCGATCGGCAGGGCGGTGCGCGCTCTGGTCCCGGGGGGCTGAGCCGGCTGCATGTCATATACGATCCTTCCCGACCTCGACGGGCGCCGCTGCATCGTCAGCAGCGCAAGCAATGGATTGGGCGCACCAGCATTGTCACGGAAATGTCGCCGAGCCAGGATTTTGCCCTGAGCAAAGCCGACTTACGCGGCGGCCGTCGCAATTTGCCACTGTTGCGCGACCTCGGCTCAAAGAGTCTCAGCGTCGCTCGGGAGATCATATGGCGCTCGAGGGGCTCTTGGTTCCTCGCCCAGCGAGGTAACCGCGCTACTCTTCGACGCCTCCTCTCTGGAAGCCGGCCCGCCGCGCAAATCCGACGGGCCTGCGGATGTGCTGAGGGCGCTCGCGCGGGGTCTGAGCGGCGTGGGCGGGTGGGTACGGCCGGTGAGATAGCTTAGCGCCTGGCTGGTGGAGTCGACCTGGTCGTCGTGGCGCCCATCGGGAAAGCGAGGAACTCGCTGAGCCAGGTGGCCAGCCACGGCGCCTCCTGCGACAACGAGAGCGCAAGATGCAGCTCTTCAAGTGGCCGATGTGGCGCAGCGCTTTCTCTGCGTACATGCCGTCGTCCACAATCTCCTCAACCTCGAGCGTCAACTGATCTCCCGAGCGACGCTACGCTCACCTTCCCGTCCAGCTGCCAGATGTCTGCTGGTTGCGGCCGCAGGCGCAGGTTGCGGGCATAGCTGCATCCAAATTTGTGGACCCATCGCCGGATCGTCTCATACGAAATGTCTCAGCCAGAAGCTCCTCGACATCGCGGTAGCTCATGCTGAACCGCAGAGATCTCAGGCGGGAACTGGTGACGGGCGTAGGAAATCGGCTGCATGCCCCTACCGAACCTGCCAGGCTAAATCGCCCACTCCCGTGACAAATGCCCTCCTTGACTCTAGCGGCGGTCGCGCGCCTAGCTGCCGCCATCGATTGGCACTCATGGATCGAGACTGCTAACGGGTATCCCCTTGCGAGCCCGTCGAAAGATGCTCGCACCGAAATCCTACCAATAGGAAGACAGAACCATGAAGTTCCGTCCGCTGCATGATCGCGTCGTGGTCCGCCGCCTTGATGGCGAAGAGAAGACCAAGGGTGGCATCATCATCCCCGAGACCGCCAAGGAAAAGCCCCAGGAGGGCGAGGTGATCGCCGTCGGTTCCGGCGCGCGTGACGAAGCCGGCAAGCTCGTTGCCCTCGACGTCAAGAAGGGCGACCGCGTCCTGTTCGGCAAGTGGTCGGGCACCGAGGTCAAGATCGACGGCCAGGATCTCCTCATCATGAAGGAATCCGACATCATGGGCGTCGTCGGCTGAACGACTGAGACCGCTCTTTCCGTCATTTCATAAGGAGTTGCTCTCATGGCAGCCAAAGACGTCAAGTTCTCTTCCGATGCGCGCGACAAGATGCTGCGCGGTGTCGAAATCCTCGCCAACGCCGTGAAGGTCACGCTCGGTCCCAAGGGCCGTAACGTCGTGATCGAGAAGTCGTACGGCGCTCCGCGCATCACCAAGGACGGCGTCACCGTCGCCAAGGAGATCGAGCTCGCCGACAAGTTCGAGAACATGGGCGCCCAGATGGTGCGCGAAGTGGCCTCGAAACAGCACGACCACGCCGGCGACGGCACCACGACCGCCACCGTCCTCGCCGCCGCGATCCTGCGCGAAGGCCTGAAGGCTGTTGCCGCCGGCATGAACCCGATGGACCTGAAGCGCGGTATCGACTTGGCCGTCGAGGCCATCGTCGCCGACCTGAAGGAGAACTCCAAGAAGGTCACGTCCAACGGCGAAGTCGCCCAGGTCGGCACCATCTCGGCCAATGGCGACGAGTCGGTCGGCAAGATGATCGCCACCGCCATGCAGAAGGTCGGCAACGAGGGTGTCATCACCGTCGAGGAAGCCAAGACCGCCGAGACCGAACTCGACGTCGTCGAGGGTATGCAGTTCGACCGTGGCTATCTCTCGCCTTACTTCATCACCAACGCGGAGAAGATGATCGTCGAGCTGGAAGATCCCTACATCCTGATCTTCGAGAAGAAGCTGTCCTCGCTCCAGCCGATGCTGCCGATCCTCGAGGCCGTGGTGCAGACCGGCAACCCGCTGCTCATCATCGCCGAGGACGTGGAAGGTGAAGCTCTCGCCACCCTCGTCGTCAACAAGCTCCGCGGCGGCCTCAAGGTCGCGGCCGTCAAGGCTCCGGGCTTCGGCGATCGCCGCAAGGCCATGCT
>NZ_JBFUIF010000184.1:0-2353 GCF_056402015.1 Allobosea sp. P4_C6 | reverse complement strand
CTTGAGGCGGGCGCCAAAGGCTATGTCTTGAAAGGCAGCAGCGCCGATGAACTGATCAAGGCCATCGAGATGACGTGTCGGGGCGAGATTTACATCACTCCCTGCTTTGCCGCCAAAGTGATCAGCGCCTTGCACGGTAAAGCGCTGGACCGACAGGTCGCAGAGAGCGCGAGGCTCAGCGTTCGGGAGGATCAGATCGTCAGGCTGCTTTTGTGCGGCAAGCAGAACCGAGAAATTGCGAGCGCATTGTCCCTCAGCGAGAAGACCGTCAAGGGCTATATGACGCTTCTCATGCAGAAACTGAAGGCACGCAACAGGTTGGAAGTGGTGATCGCAGCACAGCGGCTGAATCCCTCGGCTTTTGAGGGCATGCGCGTTTCGCCGCGGCCGCAGAAATCGATTTAGGCCGGAATCAGGAACGCACCGGCAGAATTGCTCGAACTTCGGTCCCGCCGTTGACCAGCCGCGCGATGGTCAGGCTGCCGCGGAGCGCCCTGACGCGACTGTCCATGCCTTGCAATCCGAGCTTCGCACTGCGCGCGGGTTGGTGGCGTTGCAATGTCGGAGCCGTGCCAATATCCGTCACCACGATCTCCAGCATCTTGCCGTTGCGACGCGCGGACACCCGCTGGCCCTGGCCTCCYGCATGTTTGTAGGAATTGTTGAGGGCCTCCTGAACCACGCGATATGCGCAGACCCGGATGGCGCGCGAGACGCGCTCGGGTAAATCCTCGAGATTGCGCAGGACCATGGTTCCGGTCTGGTGTTCGTGCCGCGTGATCGCCAGATCGATCGTCTCCATCGGGGACAGATTCTCGACCTCGGGAAGCACCAGCCCAGCGGAGAGATTACGCAGATCTGCAAGCGTTTGCTGGATCAGGGGCTCCAGATCCTTCCGCACCATGCCCAGTTCGTCAGGTTGAGTTGCGTTCGCCTTTGCATCAGGCAGTTTAAGCATCATCAGGCTGAGCACCTGGATGGGCCCGTCATGGATATCCGCGCCAATGCTGGCGAGATATGTCTCGTTCAAGACCGTCGCATTGAGCCGAGCGCGATCTGCCGCGCGCCGCAGGGCGTTGTTTCTCTTTGCCAATTCGGCCGCGCGGGCAAAATTGGCTTCCAGCAATTCTTGTTGGTCTCCAATGGTTTTGCCAGTTTTACTCACGATTATATGTAAAAGAACAATAATTATGATTGAAACATTGAATATCAGGAACCAGGTTCCGTATTTGACGCTTTTAATCTCACTTATCAGAAATTTATCATACTCATAGAATTCCCCGATGGCTATTATGTTATTGGAATTCATTTTGTATATAGGCGCATAAATTTCGATCAGTCTCGGAGTGATGTTAATCGATTTTAATTCTGAAGCATGGTCGTCTGTGTCATCATCAACAACGACTTGCCCGTCTTTAATACGATCGATGTAGCCGCTATGAAGTTTTTCATGTGAATCTGAATTGTTCGTACTGTATATAAGATTTCCGTCGAGCCCCCAGATCTTTATGATCGCGACCCGGTTACCAAGGCGGGTATTGGACAGCAAATTCTGGATCTCGATTTGGCTCGCTGCGGGCAAGATCCGGGAATTTTCGAGCGTCTGGACATGATGCGCCAGAAAGCCCTCGAGATAGAGAGCGCCTGTCTCCGCCATGCCCTGAATCCAACCTACGCGGATTCGCTTTTCGACCCAGTAACCCAACGTCACCATCGATAACACGATGGCTAGTGTGGCAGTGAGCAAGAATTTGCGCTCCAAGCTGAGGGCGCGCCAGGGCCTCACAAATGGGCTCAGCGCCGCCAGCCAGCGCGCAAGCTTTTGAACACTGGAAACCGCTTGCCCGCGTCCTTCTACGGTCACCGGGTTTTTTTCGAGCTTTCCATCAGTAGGCTTGCCCATCCGTGATCCATTTTGTGGCCGCAGACCTAACAATCACTCATCCAGCGAATCTGGGGCGAAATCTACAACAAATCGGAATGAAATGGCGACATGCGGACGACAGCATTGATGCCGTTTGCCCGGCAGCGTGCTGACATGGTGTTGTAATCATGTTTCGGGGCGCGATTTATTGCGCTTGCGATTGTGAATTCGCAGCGCACCATGACGTGTTGTCGAACCTGCCGATCTTCGCATCGAGCCGAAAAAGGTCGCCTGGGAATACGGACCAAAGTCTCACTCTTTGGCTGGACCTTCCGATCTATGAACAAACGCGCCCCAGTACAATGATACTCGCTGAGATCATGAGCGTCGCATTGCGGTCTATTCGTCATGTTTCGAGACGACCGAAGCCCCGTTCGAATAAATGCAGCGTTGATGCCCTGTTAAAGCTCAGTTCGCGCGAAGTTGCGC
>NZ_JBFUIF010000183.1:0-2393 GCF_056402015.1 Allobosea sp. P4_C6 | reverse complement strand
CAGCCAGTTCCTCGAATTTCCGCCGACATCGCTCTCCCTGCGCTGGTACCGGGAGTTCTTCACGGACCAGAGCTGGCTCGACGCGACGCTGGTCAGCCTGAAGATTGGCATCGGCGCGACGATCCTGAGCTTGCTGTTCGGCACCCTGGCGGCGATCGCCCTGGTCCGCGCCGACTTCCGGGCGAAGGGCGTGCTGACGGCCCTCTTCATCGCGCCGCTCATCATCCCCTCGGTGGTGCTGGCGCTCGCTCTTTACATCGTGTTCCTGCGCTGGCGGCTGGTGAACAACATCTATGCGCTGACGCTCGCCCACGCGCTGATCGCGATGCCTTACGTCGTGATGATCGTCGCCGGGAGCTTGCGTCGCTTCGACATGACGATCGAACGCGCCGCGCGCATCCTCGGTGCCGGCCCCGCCAGAGCCTTCGTCCATACGGCGCTGCCCTTCCTGGCGCCGGCGATGTTCGCATCGGCGATCCTCGCCTTCTTCGCCTCCTTCGACGAGCTGATCATCACGCTCTTCATCTCCGGCGGGCTGCAGACGCTCCCGGTCCGCATCTGGAACGATCTCAGCCTCAAGCTCGATCCCACCGTGCCGGCCGTAGCGGTCATGCTGACGCTCGTCAGCATCATCGGCATGTCGATCGGCGAGATCGTTCGGCGCCGCAACGAACTCCGATACCAGACCCATTCCGTCCCCGAGGCCTAACATGCAGCAAGCCCTTAGCGAAACGCGCGACTGGTCGGAGCTCAAGCTCCTCGTCGAGCGGATGCGCAGCAATATCGAGGCGACGGCCCTGCCGCGGAACCTCGGCGCCTTCGTTGACGAGCGCGCCGCGGCCGGTGGCGACCAGACGCTGTGGACCTTCTTCGAGCAAGAGGAGGGCGGGGTCGCGAGCTATGCGCAGGCCAAAGCGGCAATCGATCGGACCGCGGCCGGCCTCTATGCCGCGGGGGTGCGCATGGGCACGCATGTCGCGGTCATGCTGCCGAACATCCCCGAATTCCCCGTCACCTGGCTGGCGCTCGCCACGCTTGGCGCCGTCATGGTGCCAGTCAATATCGGCTATACCGGCCGCGAGCTCGATTATGTCCTGACGGATTCGCAGGCCGCCCACCTGGTCGTCCATGCCAGCTGCCTGCCGGCCTACGAGGCGCTGGGGGATGCCGCACCGTTGCCGAAATCGGCGGTCTTCCTGATCGGCGACGACGCGGGTACCGGCGCCGATGGCTATGCGCGGATCGACGCGAATGCCCCTGCCCTTCCGCAGGGCCTGCCTCAGCCCGAACTCGATGACATCGTCAACATCCAGTACACCTCCGGCACGACGGGCTTCCCGAAGGGCTGCATGCTGACGCATCGCTACTGGCTCACCATATCGCTGGTGGCGGCCATGCGAGGCGGCGAGGCGGAAAATCCGAAGAACATCCTGGCCGCGCAGCCCTTCTTCTACATGGACCCGCAATGGCTGACCTTGATGGCGATGCGGGTCGGCGGGCAGATCTTCGTCGCACGCCGCGCCAGCGCGACCCGTTTCCTGGACTGGGCCCGCCGCTACCAGATCCATTACTGCCTGTTCCCCGAGATCATCTACCAGCAGCCGCCCGACCCGCTCGATGCGGAAAATGAGCTGAAGCGGGTCTCGATATTCGGCTTCAACAAGGATTTCCACGCTGATTTCGAGCGCCGCTTCGGCACCGTGGCGCGTGAATCCTTCGGCATGACCGAGGTCGGATCGGCGCTGTTCCTGCCCAGAGAAGCCTATCACATGGTCGGCTCGGGCTCCTGCGGTATGGTCGCGCCGTTTCGCGAGGCGCAGATCACCGACGCCGATGGCAATGTCGTGCCGGATGGCGAGATAGGCGAGCTTTGCATTCGCGGCCCCGGCATCATGCAGGGCTATTATCGCCAGCCCGAGGCGAACCAAGCCGCCTTCCGCGGCGACTGGTTCCGCACCGGGGACCTGTTCTGGCGCGACGCGCAGGGCTTCCACTATATCGTGGGGCGGCTCAAGGACATGATCCGGAGAAGCGGCGAGAACATCGCCGCCCGCGAGGTCGAGGCCGCCCTGGCCGAGATGCCCGAAGTGCTCGAGGCCGCCGTCGTCGGCGTCAAGGATCCTGCACGCGGCGAGGAGGTGAAGGCCTATATCGTCCTGCAGCCCGGCGTCTCGGCGGCGCAGGCCTCCCCCGAGATGATCTTCGCGCACTGCAAGTCCCGCCTGGCGCCCTTCAAGACGCCGCGCTACCTCGAATATCGCGAGGCTTTGCCGAAGACGCCCTCCGAAAAAATCGCCAAGCAGAAGCTGATTGCCGAGAAGCCCGACCTGCGCGCCGGCAGTTTCGATCGCGTCACCAATGAGTGGCTCTGAGGCCTACAAGAGGAACAGACA
>NZ_JBFUIF010000182.1:0-2402 GCF_056402015.1 Allobosea sp. P4_C6 | reverse complement strand
CCCTTGATGTCAATGAACAGGGTCTGTTCGCTTAGCGCGAAATAACGCTGTGCCCGACGCGACGCGGCAAGTTCGGCCCGCGACGGCGCCAAGAGGTCGGCGATGTCGAGGCTGGGCTCGATGGTGAAGCAGAGCTTGAAGCCGATCCAGGCATCACCGAGCCAGTCTGGAACGGTGCGATAGGTGATGAATGCGGTCCCCCGATCGTCCCAGCGCGTAAAGCGGGCCAACACGTCGATCAGGGGAGTTCCAGGCCGAAGCAAGGTCACGGCGGCGCGGCGTGTCGCGATCCGGCGCTTCCAGCTCAGCGGCCGAGTGTCATCGAGTTCAAGCTGCTGCTGCCAAGGGAATCTGGGTATCAGCGTCTGCTTGGTGAAACTTAGCTTGAACGGATCTTCCTCCGGCCAGGCGAACGGGCGCTTCTTGAGCTGCAACGTTCCGATCAACCACTGATCGACGCCCGCTTCGAGCGCTGCCTCGTCGATCTCGGCGTCGTCCAACGCCTGGATAAATGTCTCGACGGGCTCCTCGGCCAAGGCGATCCGATCGAGGGCATATTGCTCGTCTTGCGACTTTCGCTCGTCGGCAACTCGGCTGCGGATGTCCGCGGCAAGCGCGACGAGCGCATTGGGTCCCGACATCAGCAGTGCTTCGAACGCCTGGGCCTCGAAACCCTCCAGTAGGAACTGCACATCGCTGATCGAGCGATGGAAAATCGACAGGCCCTCGGCCAGTAACTCGTGCCAGGCCGCAAAGGGGCTATCGTGTTCGTCGGAAGGCAGCAGGGTCCGGTGTCGGATGATGTTCTGGCGGCGGCCATAGCGGTCGAGACGACCGATGCGTTGTTCGATTCGGGCGGCGCTCAGCGGCAGATCGAGATGTACGATCGCGTCGGCGAAGCTGAGATTGAGACCTTCCTCGGCCGACCGATCGAGAGTAAGGATCGCGGCGTCCGGCGCTTGTGCGAACAGCGCCACGACATCCTTGTCGGCATCGGGTCCGGCACGCTCGACGAGTAGCAGACAACGCGCTCCGTCCACTGCATCCTGCAGTGCGTCGTGAAACTCCGCCGCCGTGGCTGGCGCGGTCGCAAAGACCACGATCTTGGGATGGTCGACATCCGCACGCAGTGTCTTGATCAGTCGCCGCGCGCTTTCGACCATTGTTTCAATCCGGTCGGCGTCGTCATAATCTGCGGCCTTTTCGCGCAAGGCGTCCAGAATTTCACCCTCGCCGAGGAACATCGGGCTGGCCCCAGCCAGCCAGGCCCGAAGCGCGTCGCCGCCTTCTGAGATTGAGCCGAGCAACTCGCGATAGCGAGCGGCGAGCAGCGCGGATCCAACCTTGTGATCGACAAGTGAGTCGACGGCTGCCGACCGCCAGTCCTCAAGCGTCGCGAGCAGGAACGCGAGAACCTCGCTCGGATCGCCTTCGGTGCGAACATGGGTCAGCGCGCCACCCTCGGGGCCGCGCGGCTGAAACTCCCAGCCCTGGGCGTCGGCTCGCCGCGAGCGGATCAGCCGCTGATGAATGCGGTAGCTATCGGCGACGTGCTGCTTGAGTGTGCCACACAGGTTGCCAAGCCGCTCGGGTGCCTCACGCGTTGCGGTGATCAATTGCGGCGCTAGATCCTGCACGACAGGATCCTCGGGGAAAGTGCGGACAAGTTCGGCGCCGCGCTGGCGCAGGACCAAGCCTGACGCGTCAGGGTCGAGACTGAGGAGCAATCGGCCAATCGCCCGCCGTTGTTCCAGTTTCACTCGGAACCCAGTCAGATCGTCGAGCGGATGAGTGAGTGGATCGAGAAGGTTGAGTAGCGCCAGAAATCTGGCTTCCTCGCCGAGCGGCGGTGTCGCTGAGAGCAGCAGCAGAACAGGTACATCGCGGGCAAGCTCTCGCAAGCGCGCCGCCGATGGACCGAGCGGCCCAGCCTCGAGCCCGACCAGATGATGCGCTTCGTCGACAACTAATACATCCGGCGTTCGCATGACCCGCGCGATCTCGGCATGCGAACAGCACTCAAACGGCTCGCCAAACTGATCGAGGCGCAGCTTTCCGATTAGTTCGCGCCGCCACTGGTCGCAAAGCGCGGGCGGGGTAGCGATCAGCACCTCAGTGTCGGGATTGTCGATTAGGTGCTGGCGGATGATCAGCCCCGCTTCGATCGTCTTGCCTAGGCCAACCTCATCAGCGAGCAGATAACGCTGGATCGGGTCGCTCAAGACACGGCGGACCGCGGCGACCTGGTGTGGGACGAAGTCGATCCCGGACGATAGCAGCGAACTCAGGCCCTGCGCTGCGCTTGTAAGCGCGCGTAGCGGTGCTAATGCGGCTTGGCGTCGATCATGGAGAAACTGACTTTCAGCTCCACCGAGTGCGAGAATTTCGGCCGGGTCCTCTGG
>NZ_JBFUIF010000181.1:0-2405 GCF_056402015.1 Allobosea sp. P4_C6 | reverse complement strand
CGCTTCGAACGTCGAGGTCTACTTCTGCGATCCCAGGTCACCCTGGCAACGTGGCTCGAACGAGAACACCAACCGGCTCCTGCGCCAGTATCTTCCCCACGGAACCGACCTGTCCCTGCAAAGCCAGGCCCAGCTCAGCGCCATCGCCCGTCAGCTCAACGAACGGCCCAGAAAGACCTTGCTCTATCAAACCCCAGCCGAGAGGTTCGCCGAGTGTGTTGCGGCGATCAGTTGAGCCCGCCACCCAAAGCGGTCATTCGCCCMCCGTTGGGGCGGCGATCGAAATTGGCCCCTAGCCGACGTATGGAACGTCTGCTTCGGGGCAGCTGCCGAGGCTAGCAATCGGGGAGCCGAGGGTGGCCCAAAGCCGACTCGTCGACGGTCCGCTCCCAGGTCGTTCGACAAGAGCTGGCCTGACGCTGCCCCCCAGTGTCGCAACGCGTTTAGTTGATCGCCCAGAGTTGTTCGCAAACCGGTTGCAAATGCGCTATCCTTAGTCGGTCTTGTCACCACCGTCGGCGGATCAACTGCGGGTCCGCGAGGAGAGGTTCGCATGACCACTATCCTGGTATGCCGTCGCACCCTCATCGCGGCCGGCGGATCCATCCTGGCGACCGGCCTTTCCGGGCTCCTGTCGCCCGCCCGCGCTGATGGCCTCGCACCTACGCAATCGATGTCGGGAGGGGCTAACAACTATCGCAAAGGGGCGCCGATCGTGGATCGGATCGGCAAGGGCGGCTTCTGGATGAGCGGTACCGTTCGCCGCGCAGGCGACGGGGTTCCGCTTGCCGGGCAGCGCATACAGATCTGGGCGCATACGACCGAAGGCCAGGAGCACGAACCGCAAAGTCATGGCGCCACGCTTACCGATAAGAACGGCGCGTTCCGTCTCGATATGCCTCAGATTGTTCCGGTTTTTGGCCAACCGCATGGCCACCTCACCTATGACAGCGGCGAGTTTCAGACTGTGTTTCTGCGCCCGGTGATGCGAAGCGCAAAGGATAAGAGCCTCGAGGCGCACTTCATCCTTCAGCCGGTCTGATCGGACTCGGCAAAGGATGAGAGCTGCCCGGGCGACCTTGATCTGGGCAGCCCTTATGACAGCCATCTGCGCGCCAATCGCCTTCGCGGCGGCGAGTCCTCTGCATGCGTGGCGCGGTTGGGTCTACATAATTGCCGGATTTGCAGGGATCCTCGCGCTAGCTCTGGTTCTCCTTCAACCGCTGCTGATCGGCGGCTACCTGCCAGGACTCTCGGGTTATCGGGGACGGCGCGCCCATCACTGGATCGGAGGAGTGCTTGCCCTGGCGGTTGCGACGCATGTCGGTGGGCTTTGGATCAGCAGCCCGCCCGACATGATCGACGCCCTTCTGTTCTCATCGCCAACCCCCTTCTCCCCTTGGGGAGTGATCGCCATGTGGGCGATCTTCGCTGTTACGATTCTGGCCGCGCTCCGCCAGAAAGTGGGACTGTCGCCGCGAACGTGGCGCCTCGCTCATATGGTCCTCGCAGTCATCATTGTCGTAGGCGTCGTCGTCCATAGCCTGCTGATCGAGGGGACGATGGAGACGATGTCGAAGGCAACCCTGTGCGTACTCGCCCTCGCGGCGGCCATAAAGGTCATGATTGACCGGCGTGTTTGGAGAAGGCGAGCAACCTCTCGCGGAGGCGATCTTCCGCAAAGATAGTTCATCGGTAGGCGAGCGCCGCTATGTTCGCCGCGCGCTCCTTAACTTCTCTTGCCTCGGCAACGATTCCCAATCCCTCGAAAGCTGCCCGCTTCCATCGGCGCCCGCAGAGGTAATCACCCGTGACGTAGCCGGCGACGAACACGCAGACACACAAGCTGACCATCATTTGCGAAGCCCTTTGAACCCCGGATCGAGAAGCCGAGAGCGCTAGGCATCGTCGTTAGGCTTGGGCTCGCTTGGCACGCGACGCGTCGATTACCCACCCAAAATGTGAAGCGGAGCTTTCGGCGGTCGTCGAAAGCTTGCTCCATCTCTCACTCACGAGAGAAAACGCAGGCAGTGTGGCCTGCTGCCAGTTTCGTGGAGAGGCGTTTAGGCTAATTCCACCTTCTCTGCGAATTGAGCGGGCTGATGTGGCCGATGGTCAAATGCCTGCGAACAGCGCTGTAGAACCGCTCAATATGATCGAACGCATCGGCAGAGCATCGACGCGTGTCCGGTAACTCCGGTTTGCGAAGCAAGTCGTTATCCTGAACCGGCTGAAACCGGACTGGGTTCATGGCCTAAAACAATCCTTAGGGTCACGTTTAGGCTCCGGGCGTTTCGGCATCGCGGCTGCGGACTCGGTGATGAAGCCTCATTGGTAGCAGTGGGCCGATCGGCGCCGACGCTCCCTTTTCATCAGTTATGAACCGCTTCTGGTTAGCGTATCGC
>NZ_JBFUIF010000180.1:0-2410 GCF_056402015.1 Allobosea sp. P4_C6 | reverse complement strand
ACATGAGGGACGGACGACCCGAGAGCTGATTGGTCTCCCCCGTGAATTGGCCGGGGCCGTAGGTCTTGACCAGCGATGACCGGCCATTCGCGCTGCTCTGAAGCGCGTCGGCCGAGCCGTCGAGGAGCAACCAGCAGGGGGCGTCGCGCGTGCCGGTCTCATAGATGACCTCACGCTGAGCGAAGTGGTACGGCTCGCCGCTTGCGAAGCGGCGCGCCGTCGCGACCTGAAGGTCTGTGAGTGTTGGAAAGACCTGCTCCCGCCGAGCATCTCCGATTGCCATAAGAGTGCCCTCCATGTCGGACTATGCGACCTCTCGAACGCGACGTCATCCGATCAGATTGACGCCGCGATCCGCAAGAGCCCCCCTGATCAAATGAAAGGTTGTGGACCGAGGGTTCTGGCTCTCGGGCAAAGTGCGAATGTCCTCCGATGGCGCAACGCGAGCGCTACGTCCCACAACATTTGATAGAATGATCCCCGATGCGGCCTCCCAAGAGGCGGACCTGCCATGGATATCCAGGCGACATCGACGATGCCAGCGCTTCAACCTTAGTCGGCATCCCGGCCACCTCGACCTAATGCGCCGATCCAACAAACACATAAGCGGGTGTAATCCGGCCATTCCGAACCTAGAGGACACGCTGGCAACGGCATCGATCGAGCGCCAGTGGCCTAGGCGCGTCACCAGTCGACGACCGTGCCGTCGGCCGTGACCGCATGCTGAGTGTGGAGAATTTCCTGCTTGAACGGGTGCAAGGCAGCGACCTTCTCGTTGACCTCGATGCCAAGCCCTGGCGCTTCCGATAGCTGCCACGCACTCTTCACGCGTCGCATCGGGAGGGAGACCACCTCATCGTACCAAGGCACGGCCCCGACCATTTCCTCCTGGATGATGATGTTGGGCGTGGCGAAGCCGAAATGCAGCGCCACCGCACCGGCAATCGGACCGAGCGGGTTGTGAGGCGCAAGGCCGATGCCTGCGGCCTCTGCCATCGAGGCGATCTTACGCCCTTGCGACAGTCCTCCAACATGGCAGAGGTCGGGCTGGGCGATGTGTGTAGCGCGACTTGAGAAGAGGTTCTCAAAATCGTCCAGGTGAACCAGCCGCTCGCCCGTGGCAATTGTGCAGGGCGAATTCGCCGTGATGGTCTTCAGCGAGGCGAGCTCACCCGGCGGGATCGGCTCCTCGACGAAGAGCGGCTGGTAGGGAGCCAGCACCTCGATATAGCGCATGGCAGCCGCGGCCGAGGCGCAGCGGCCATGGAAATCCACCATGAGTTCGACGTCGTCGCCGACGGCCTCGCGCAGCGACCGCATGAGGCTGTCGACATGGCGAAGCCCCTTTGTGGTGGCGGTGTAGTGCGTATAGGGAATGAACACGACCTTGAGCGCGTTGTATCCCTGCTCGACCAGGGCGAGCGCGCTTTCGGCCAGCGCCGTCGGATCGAAGGTCTCGTAGACCGCGCGCATGTCGCCCAGGCCAAGGTGGGTGTAAACCGGAAGCTCGTCGCGGACCTTGCCGCCCAGCAGTCGCCAGACCGGCTCGCCGAGCGCCTTGCCACAGATGTCCCACAGCGCCTGCTCGATGCCGCTGATCGCGGACATGCCGATGACACCGAGGCGCCAGAAGCTTTGTTTCTGGAGAATCCGGACGATCTGTTCGATGTCGCGCGGGTCACGACCTATGATTAGCGGTTTCAGGTCCTCGATCGTCCCCACGACGCCGCGGGTCTTCCATTCCAGCGTCGCCTCGCCCCAGCCATAAAGCCCGGGCTGGTTGGTGACGACCTTGACGAAGATCCAGTTCCGCATCTCGGCGTTGACGACGAGTGTGGTGATGTCGGTGATTTTCATGGAACTCTCGAATGCCGTTAGTTGGCAGTGCGCCCGTCGCGAGGCGGTCGCCGCCCGGTCGATGAGGAACGATGGTTCTCGGCGCTCCCGGCTTGCATGATCGCCCGCCGGGGAGCGCCGGGCTCACTTCGTCGTGTTCAATTGCCGCGGATCTTGGCGAGATCGGCCTGGATGCGATCGATCGTATCCTTGCCGATGGTCGCCTGATGGCGCTGGTACACGGCGGCGGTCGCCTCGCGCATCTTCGTCAGCTCGTCGGGCGTCACCTCAGAGACCTGCATCCCCTTGGACTTCAGATTGGCCAGCGATTTGTCGTTCAAATCACGCGCGACGCGGCGCTCTTCGTTGCGGCCGACGATCGAGCAATCGGTCAGGATGGTCTGCTCCTCGGCCGAGAGCTGGTCCCAGAGCTTCTTCGAATACAGCATCAGGAACGGCGTGTAGGCGTGGCGGGTTAGCGTGAGGTACTTCTGCACCTCGTAGAGCTTCGAAGTGTCGATCGTGACCAGCGGATTTTCCTGGCCGTCAATCGCATGGGTTTCGAGGGCGGCAA
>NZ_JBFUIF010000179.1:0-2443 GCF_056402015.1 Allobosea sp. P4_C6 | reverse complement strand
GCTCGACTATCTCTTCGAGTTCATTCGCGGACAAGACCCGCGGCGCATCGAGCACCTGATCCTCTATCTGCTCCAGCAGAGTCGCTTCCCGCCCGGAGCGCTCGGGCTGGCGGCGATCTCGGCGATCGATCATTGCCTCTGGGACATCTCGGCCAAGGCCCTGGGCGTACCCGTCTACATGCTGCTCGGCGGCCATGTCCGCGACCGCGTGCGTGTCTATGCCGGCGTCTATACCGCGCCGGACGCGGCCATCGCGCGCGACCAGTTCGATGCGCTGAACGCGCAATGGGGGCTGACGGCGTTCAAGCTCAGCCCCTACCGGATCGACATGCATGCGCATCGCTGGGGCGAGGTCGTGCGCACCAGCGCCGACTATTTCCGCAGCCTGCGCGAGACGGTGCAATCGGACTACGACATCGCCTTCGACGCTCATGCCAAGATCTTCGAGCCCCAGCAGGCCATGCAGCTCGGCAACGCATTGGCGCCTTATGACCCGCTCTTCTTCGAGGAGCCGATCCGGCCCGAGAACATCGAAGCCTGGGGCGAGCTGAATCGCGGTCTCAACTGCACGCTCGCGACGGGCGAGTCGCTCTACAGCCGGTTCGAGTTCCTGCGGCTGCTCTCGGTCAAGGGCTGCGACATCATCCAGCCCGATATCTGCGTCGTCGGCGGCCTGCTCGAAATGCGCAAGATCGCCGCCATCGCCGAGGCGCATTATGTGACCGTCGCGCCCCACAACCCGATGGGCCCTCTTGCCACCGCCGTGAACCTGCATTTCTCGGCGGCGCAGCCCAATTTCCGAATTCTCGAGTACAGGCTCCCGCATGGCCCCAACTACGCCTTCGGCGACGGCAGCGGCGACGCCAATGCTCAACCAGACCGTTCGCAGGGCGCCTGGTACGTCAAGGACCCCTATCTGCCGAAGGATGGCCATCTCGAATTGCGTCCCGATCGCCCAGGCTGGGGCGTCGAGATGGACATGGATGTGCTCGCCAAGGAGGACTACGTCCACTGGGAGCGCAAGGTCCCACGCCGCCCCGATGGCTCGACGGCTTATGCCTGATGGGGATGGCGTCTTCCGACAGCTTGCTCGGCGAATACGCCGTCCCCCGCCGGCATCTATTCGGGCTCGGCGATGTCCATGCCTATACAAGTATGGTCGATGCCGAGCACCGCGCCAGTCGCGGTCGCGGCGCAGGCGCTGGCTGGTTCTGCAACGCCTCGCAGGCCGATGCCCCCTGCCCTACGTTGATCAAGGTCGGATCTGCCTCGGGCCGGGATGCCCGGAGGATCAGAGCAGCCCCCGTAATCATCAAACATGTAGATGTTCCGGTGGGTCGAGACTATGGGAAGATTTAGGAGCCGTACATGTCGCATCATCATTCCAGAAGACAGGCCGATCTCGCCGTTTATATTGGCAATGGATTGGGCGGTGATATCAGTGTGCTCCGGCTCTCTGGCAAAAGCGGTACGCTGAGCCCTATCCAGCGCATGCCCTTCCCAGGCGTGACCCAACCCGGTCGCTCGCTGCCACTGGCACTGTCGCCGGGACGAGAGTTCCTCTACGCAGCCATGCGGGGGGCGCCCCGCGGCGTCGCAACCTTCCGAATCGACCAGGCCACAGGCGCCCTGTGCGAACTGGGCTTTGCGGCGATGACGGAGAGCGTCGCCTATATTCGCACCGATCTCAGCGGACGCTTCCTGTTCGGCGCCTCCTATGACGGAAATGTCGTCACGGTGAGTCCGATCGCGACCGACGGCGTCGCGCAGCAGGTCGCGCAGCGTGTTCCAACTGCGCCGAACGCCCATGGTATTATGGGCGACTCCGACCGGCATGTTTTGGCGACAAGTCTGGGCGGCGATGTGCTCTACAGCTTCGATTTCGACCAGGCGGCCGGGACGCTGACGCGACCGCGAACGACCGTCCTACCGAAAGGCACAGGGCCGCGCCATTTCATCTTCGATCCTGCCGGCAAGAGGTTGTACCTGCTTGGCGAGCTCGACGCTTCAGTCACGGTCTTCGATTACGATCCGAAACACGGCACGCTTCACACCAAGCAGGTCGTCACCATGTTGCCAGCCGGCTTCGACGGAAAGCCTTGGGGCGCCGATATCCAGATTACGCCGGACGGCCGCTTTCTCTACGCCTCGGAGCGGAACAGCTCGACATTGGCGAGCTTCGCGGTCGAGCCAGATGGCAAATTGCGACCGCTGCAGCACATCCCGACCGAGACCCAGCCGCGCGGCTTCGGCATCGACCCGACCGGGCGCTACCTGGTGGTATTGGGGCAGTCGACAGACCACGCTACGGTTTATGCCATCGATGGCGGGAGCGGCGGGCTCGGTGTGAACGACCGGGCCGAGGTGGGGAAAAGCCCGGATTGGGTGGAGATGGTCGAGCTGGCCTGAGGTCAGCCAGTAGAAGCGGGGGTCCTCGATCACT
>NZ_JBFUIF010000178.1:0-2488 GCF_056402015.1 Allobosea sp. P4_C6 | reverse complement strand
GTGATGAGTATCTCGTCGGCCAGATGGCTCATACCTATCGGCTGGAAGGCGGTGGAGCGGCTGTGCTGGGCTCGATCCAGCCGCAACCCCTCCCCAATGAGCCCGATGGGACGATCGCTCTCGACGCCATCGCCAACGCGATAAAGCCGAAAGATTTCCACTTCGCTGTCACGCGGCTGCTGGCGCTGGAGAACACCTTCAACGGGCTGGTCCTGCCCGATGCCTATCTGGAGGCAGCAACCCAGCTCGCCCGTTCCCGTGGCCTTGCGACCCATCTCGACGGAGCCCGGCTGATGAACGCCGCCGCGGCAAGCAACCGGGACGCGGCGTGGATCGCCGGGCAGTTCGACACGGTATCCCTGTGCCTGTCGAAGGGACTGGGAGCGCCGATCGGCTCCATCCTCGTGGGCCCGAAGGATTTCATCGAGAAGGCCCGCCGCATCAGGAAAATGCTGGGCGGCGGCATGCGCCAGACCGGCGTGATCGCCGCGGCCGCAATCCATGCTCTGGAGCACAACGTAGCGCGGCTCGGCGAGGACCACCGACGCGCTGCTGATCTCGCGAAGGTGCTGGCCCGTTTTCCTGCGCTCGGCGCGGGGCCAGCGCGCACAAACATGGTGTTCATGACACCAAAAGCGCTTGATACCAGCGCTTTCGCCGCCTTCGTCCGCGACCGCGGCATCGCCGTCAGCGGACGTTACGGCACATTGCGCTGGGTGACCCATCTCGACCTGGACGACGCTTCCGTCGAGCGCGTCGCCACAGCCTGCGAGAATTTCTTCGACAGCAAACAGTGACGGGGGACTGAGGGAGCCCCGTACGACCAGCGCAGGATGTCCGCTCGTGTCGAATACCCAGCTTCCGCTCCTGGCGCAACTCGCCCGGATGAGCGGCTCGACGATATTGGCCCATTGCTCACGTTCGGAACGTCCGCTTCCTAGCGGTTTAGATCGAGATTGAGCGGCGGGCCGGTGCTGCCGCAGGCCTCAATTGGCTGGGGCGAGCGACTGGGCCACGTAAAGCCGAAGCCAGTCCTCGAACCGCGTCCGTGCACAGCGTGGATGACCACTTGGAATGAGACTGTCATCACGCAGCACCGCGCCGAAATAGAGCGCTTGGCGATCGGCAATGACAGGGCGCGGATCCTCGTTCGCGGCCAGTATCTGCCGGGCGAGGTCGTCGAGACGGAAATGATCCGGCCCCACGATTTCCAGCTCGCGGTTCTGCGCCCGCCCGAGGACGACATCGCGCAGCTCCAGCGCGACATCGTCGCCTGCGATGGGCTGTATCAGGGCCGGCGAAATGCGAAGCGCGTCTCCTTCCGCGGCGGTCTCGACAATTCCGTTGATGTATTCAAAGAAGGGCGTCGACCTCACAATCGTATGGGGCAAGTTTGCGCTTCTCACGATCACCTCCTGCATCATCTTGGCTCGGAAATACCCTCTGTCGGGCAGCCGATCGGTCCCGACGGCAGAGAGAGCGACGTGATGCTCGACGCCCGCGGCCTCCTCGGCAGCGAGCAGGTTCCGTCCGGAGGCCTGGAAGAAGGCAAGCGCGACGTCCTGATCGAAGGTTGGAGAGTTGGAGACGTCCACGACTACCTGCGCGCCGGACAGTGCTTCGGCTAGGCCCGCTCCGGTGACCGTATCGACGCCGCGCGAGGGCGAGGCGATCTCGATTTCGAGACTGCTGCCGGCCAAGGCATCGACGAGCTTGGACCCGATCATGCCGGTCCCGCCTACCACAACAATCTTCATGCGCCGTCTCCTTGATATCCTCGTTCCCAGCCCGGGAGCATGTCACTCGTCGAACGGCGCGCGCTCGACAAAATCGACCGATGACGGCGCGCGGTAACCCGAGACGAGCCGCTCGCCGAAATCACGCACGAAATTGTCGTAGGTGGTTTCAGGGCGGGTTCTGGCGATGTGGCAGAAACACTGCGTCATCAGCCGCTTCATCCCGAGTCTCGGATAGGCGAGGAGGATCTGCTGGACCTCGTCCGGCGGGAGCGCGTCGTATTGTAGTCCGACGACATCGAGGCAGATGCCTGCCGTGCAGAGTGCAACCTCAGCCTCCTTGTAGAGGCCGATCGACGGTGTTGAGTTGAGGGCTACGCTGTCCCAAATCAGCTGAGCACGACGCTCGTCGACACCGCTCTCTCGGGCAAAGCTTCGCGCGAGATCGGCGCCCTCGACCTCGAACCGGCGCGGCCCGTTGAAGCACTCGTTCAGCGTGACATCGTGCAGGAGCGTCCCGACAGCGACGACTTCCTCGTCATGATGGATATTCCGAATCTGCCCTAGGCGAGCCGCGAAAAGCCAGGAGCGCACAACGTGGTTGTACAGGTAGGGCTCGCAGGCTCGGCGGGCATAAGCGAGAGCGCTGGCCACCAGTTCGGTATCCGGCACGGCAACGCCGGCTAGAATTTGACGGTCTTTTTGGTTCTCTGACATGGCTTTCGAGGTCCTCGATCGACGGATTCCAGGAG
>NZ_JBFUIF010000177.1:0-2535 GCF_056402015.1 Allobosea sp. P4_C6 | reverse complement strand
CTTGTCATTCTTGATCGGTCCCTCCCCCGCCTTAGGCAGCTGGACGAGCATTTCGGTGGTCGCGTAAAAACGCGTTTCTCCACCCAGCAGGCCATCGAAGAGGAGGTGCTCGCAGCCGACGTGGTGATCGGGGCCGTTCTCATTCCGGGGGCAGCAGCTCCACGTCTCGTTTCCCGCGAACAACTTTCGAGGATGAAACGCGGAGCGGTGCTCGTCGATGTTGCGATCGATCAAGGCGGCTGTTTCGAAACATCCCGACCGACGACCCACGCTTCACCCACCTTCGAAATTGAAGGGGTCATTCATTATTGCGTCGCCAACATGCCCGGAGCTGTACCGCTCACATCGAGTTATGCCTTGAACAACGCCACGCTGCCGTTCGGCCTAGCATTGGCGGCACGTGGCCTGAAAGCGATTGAAGAAGACCCGCACCTCGCCGCCGGCCTGAATGTGCATCGAGGTCGAATCACAAATCCACAGGTCGCCGAGAGTCTCAACAAGCCATACGAGCCGGTTCAAAAGGCGATTGCCGCCTGATGATTGAGCGATGAGCATTGGGATGCGACAAATGACGGAGCAGACATCGTGATCGATGAGCCGGACGGATTGAGCCTGGTCCTGACGGAAGGCTACCGCATACTGCCAGACTGACAGAGTTCGGCTCCAGGGCTATTTGAAGCCCGGACGGCGCCGCGACTTCGTCTTGATCTGTGCTGCAAGGCCAGCCTGTTTGACATTGGCTTCTTTCGCCAAACGAAGCCCGCACAGCTTGAGCATGTTGTCCTCCCGGTGCTGGATCAGCTTCTCCGTCTCGGAGATAATCCTGGCGTGAGAGAGGGAGCGCGTTTGGATCTTCGAAAATTGGTTGTCGGCCGTTAAGCGCTGCTTTGAAAGTTCGAACATTACGATCTCCATTCGTATCTAGATTGAAAAGCAAAAAGGCCGAGCAAATGCCCGGCCTTTCGAGTGGCTATAGTCGCTGGTGCCAGTACATCCGTGGTCAACGGCGACGGTTGCCTAATCACGCAGTCTGGAGCTGTTCCGCGGCCATCTTGCCGGACCGGTTGTCGCGAGCGACCTCGTATCCAAGCTTCTGGCCTTCCTGCAGGTCCCGCATTCCAGCGCGTTCGACGGCGGAGATATGTACGAACACATCCTGGCTGCCGTCATCGGGCTGGATGAAGCCGAAACCCTTGGTGGAATTGAACCATTTCACTGTGCCGGTGGTCATGAAAAACCCTCCTTCTGGCAAGACCTGTCGCTCACCGACAGAATGTCCGGCGAGTTCAGAACGATTTCGAAAGGGGGAGTTCATCAGAGCCGCGCCAAAGCGCGAAAATAACAACGGCCGTCCAAGCAATCTCGATAAAGGTATACTTAGCTCAAATTGCCGGAGAATCCAAATTTTATTTTTTCGATGCCCGGTTTTTCTTTTTCGGTGACGATCTTAGTTATGCGTTCCGCCAATGTTTTCGGACAAAAATTATTCCGGGTCTCAACCGCCCCCTGTTCGTTTGGGCGCCGCCCCGTCGCGCTCCGCGGCAGACGCGACCACTGCTGCTCCCGACATTTGTCTATGTCTTTTTACATGTCGCCTGTTTCAAGCGAAGGTAAGAGAAAGCAGCGGGGCGGCAGAGCGCTGGTCTCCAACGATTGCGGAGCAACAACCGGATGGGCAAAGAGGAATACATTAGCGAGCTCATCCAAAAGCTCGAAACGACACAGCCGCTAGGGAAGGAAGAGCAGCGACTGCTTCGCCAACTGCCACTGAACATCCGGCACTACGAGGCGGGCCAGGATATTGTCCGCGAAGGTGAACTCGCCAAGCAATGCTGCCTCGTTATCGGCGGGCTCGTGTGTCGTTATAAAATTGTCGGGGAGGGGCAGCGCCAAATCATATCGCTCCATCTTCCGGGAGACATCCCCGACATCCATTCGCTGGTGCTTCCACGGATGGATCACAATCTGGGAACCCTCACTTCTGTAACGGTGGGTTTCATCCCGCATGAACCGGTCAGAGCGCTCACCCGCAGCTCCTTTCGCATTGCAGAGGCATTCTGGCGCGAGACGTTGATAGAGGCTTCGATCTATCGTGAATGGATGGTCGGGATTGGGAAGCGCCCCGCTGCAAGCCGCATTGCCCACTTCCTGTGTGAATTCATCACGAAGATGAAAGCCATCGGCCTGTCAGACGGCATAACCTGCAATCTGCCCATGACCCAGACGGAAATCGCCGATTCACTGGGCCTGTCGACCGTCCATATGAACAAGCAGCTGCGGAAAATTCGCGAAACCGGCCTGGTTCGTATCCGGGCGAGCCGTATCACGGTTCTGAATTGGTCGGGTCTCTGCGAGTTGGCGGAATTTGACGCGGACTACCTGCATTTGCGGGAACAGACGCCCAGTTAATATTTGCGGCGCCGTGGAACAGATGACAACGCGCGGCATTCCCTGCTTATGCCCCAGTATTTCTTTCATACTCAAGACGGTGTTAAAATAGACATCGACGATGAGGGTACTGACTTACCCAATGAC
>NZ_JBFUIF010000176.1:0-2585 GCF_056402015.1 Allobosea sp. P4_C6 | reverse complement strand
CTTCTGGACGCCGTCAATGCGGCGATCGGGGTGGATGCGGCGAGAAGGGCGGAAGCTGCGAAGATCAAGGGATGTGTCGAGCGCTTGCAAACTCTGACGCCACGGGAGCGCGAAGTCATGTGCGAGGTCGCACGGGGGCGCCTCAACAAGCAGATCGCCTTCGACCTCGGCATCAGCGAGGTCACAGTCAAGCTGCACCGGGGCAATCTGATGCGGAAGATGGAAGTTKCCTCACTCGGCGAACTTATCAGGGCGTGGGAGGCTCTACCGGTCGGCATGCGTATGGCGAACGCTGCCTAGCCCTGGCGAGGCTGGAGCACCGGCTCCGGCGCTCCAGAATTCATGGTCATGGCGTGATGCCTCGCCAACGCACCGGAACGGCTGGGCGAACGAAACGGAATGGCGACCTCTTCTGAGATCAGGTCAGCGTGATGCCCCCATCGACGGCCAGGTTGATGCCGGTGATGAATTCCCCGTCGGGGGAGCAGAGAAAGAGAGCCGCCTGTGCCAGCTCTTCCGGCTTGCCCATCCTGCCGAACGGGATCATCCGGGCGGCCTGCTCTTCGACCTGCACCTGCGTTTCCGGAGCGACGCCGAGTTTTCCAATAATCGGCGTATCGGTCGGGCCGGGACTGAGTACGTTCACACGAATGCGCCTGTCCTTAAGTTCCAGTGCCCAATTGCGCGCGAACGCTTCGATTGCCGCCTTGCTGCCAGCGTAGACCGCGTGACCATCCAGCACCTTGCGGCTTGCGATCGAGCTCGTCAGGAGGATCGCGCCGCCATCGCGCAATAGCGGAGCGATCTTCTGAACGCCGAAGAACGTGCCGCGCGCATTGGTGAGGAATTGTGTGTCGTAGTCGGTGGCCGTCACGTTGAAGCTCGGCTGAATGTGGATGCTGCCCGCATTAGCCACATAGATGTCGGCCTGTCCGAAACGAGCGGAGACCAGCGCGGCGACACGTTCGTGCGTGGCGAGGTCGGCAACGTCACCTGCGAGGCCGGTCGCCTGAGGCCCGAGGCTGGCGACGGCTTCGGTCACGGCGTCTCCTCGACGACCGACGATCAGCACCTTCGCACCTGCGGTTATGAACAGGCGCGCTGTCGCGAAGCCGATCCCGCTGTTGCCGCCGGTGATCACGGCGACCTTGTTCGACAATTTTCCCATTTGGACCTCCATTGGTGATCCAGAGTTGGGCCGCTCCTGATTGAAATCAAAATATACCGAAGTCGATATGAACTATACGTTTGAATATAATTAATTGTATTCGAGCGTATTGATCATCGTTTTCACGAAAATTAAAAATCAATACACCTCGAAGAACTGGCGATTATATGAATATCGCCGCGAATTCGAGTCCAAGATGTCGGGGTCTGACGCCGAATTAGGCGCCCTGAGCACTTTGGTCCGCAACCATTATCTGCGCCCTGGAGGCGCCAATGCTCGACAAAGCACTACCCAGTTCGACCGACCTCAATCGGCGGGATCTCTTGTGCGGCGGCGCCGGCATGGCGGCGATTGGCACGCTTCCACTCCAGTCCTTGGCGCAGCCCGCCACCGTTGCCCCTCACAACAGTAAAAGGAGCCGACGCATGAATTATGTCACGACGCGGGATGGCGTTGAGATTTTCTACAAGGATTGGGGCCCGAAATCGGCCCAGCCGCTGGTCTTTCACCATGGCTGGCCACTCAGCTCGGACGACTGGGACGCCCAGATGCTGTTCTTTCTGGCGCAAGGCTTCCGGGTCGTCGCTCACGACCGGCGCGGACACGGCCGTTCGAGCCAGGTCAGCGAGGGACATGACATGGACCACTACGCGGCCGACGCCGCGGCCGTCGTCGACCATCTCGACCTACGCAATGCGGTGCATATTGGACACTCCACCGGAGGCGGCGAGGCAACGCGCTATGTCGCGCGCCATGGCAGGAGCCGTACTTCTAAGCTCGTTCTCATCGGCGCAGTCCCCCCGATCATGGTCAAGACCGAGCGGAACCCCCGCGGCCTGCCGATCGAAGTCTTCGATGGCCTTCGGAAGAGTCTCGCTGCCAATCGCAGCAAGTTCTACACCGATCTCGCAGCGGGGCCGTTCTACGGATTCAATCGCGCCGGGGTCGAGACGGATGCCAGCGTCGTCCAGAACTGGTGGCGCCAGGGCATGATGGGAGCCGCCAAGGCTCACTACGAGGGCATCAAGGCCTTCTCCGAGACCGATTTCACCGAGGATCTCAAGGTCATCGAGGCTCCGGCTCTCGTCATGCATGGCGATGATGATCAGATCGTCCCGATCGGCGACAGCGCCCCGCTTTCGGCCAAGCTCCTGAAGCGGGCGACCCTGACGATCTACAACAAGTTCCCGCACGGCATGGCGACCACCCATGCGGATACGATCAACAGGGACATCCTCGCCTTCGTCCGAGGGTGACGCTCACGGACGAGGCGGCTGGCGAAGCCGCCTCGTCATGCTTGCAGCCCCCCGATCGGCCTCGGCGGCTCGGACGCTGGTTGGTGAGTCACCGCATACGGAAGCTGCGGCCCGCGAACCGACCGTTCGCTGCCAACTCCTGGAATCCGTCGATCGAGTAC
>NZ_JBFUIF010000175.1:0-2635 GCF_056402015.1 Allobosea sp. P4_C6 | reverse complement strand
GCATAGAGCCTTAAAGCTTCGGAAGCGAACAAGAGCGTGGAACTCTTTGTAACCTTTCTAAGTTGTGGGCACGTCTGGGGGATCAATTTGGAGGTCGTCTGATGAAGAAGATCATTCTTGCCGCTGCCATTGTGTTGGCTCCCATGGCGGCAGTTGCTCAGAATCCGGAAGGCGCGCGAGGTGGTGCTGCCGCCGGTGCCGCAGCTGGCGCGGTAGGGGGAGCGGTTGTAGGCGGACCAGTCGGTGCGGTCGTTGGTGGTGTCGGCGGAGCTGTCGTCGGCGGAATCGCCGGAGATAACACGCCCCGCTTCAAGACCTATGTCCGTCAGCATGAAGTTCCCTCGTACGCCTATCGCGAGGAAGTTCGCGTCGGTGCGGTGTTGCCGGAGCGTGGCGTGACCTATCGCGACGTCCCCGCGGAATTCGGCGTGAAGGGCTATAGCTATACGACGATTAATGATCGCACGGTGATCGTCGAGCCGAAAACCCGCAAGATCATTCAGGTGATCGAGTAAACCTTGGATGGCCCACCTTCTCGAAGGCGGGCCATCGGTTTCGAGGCGAGCCTCCCAAGTGCAGTTATCGGCCCGCGACCCTATCGCGGCCTTGAGGCTTACCCATTCTCATCCTTGAGAAACTCTCATTTTCCGGAGCAATCCTATGAAGAAATTTCTATTACTCGCCCCGCT
Organism: Allobosea sp. P4_C6; assembly: GCF_056402015.1. Classification (NCBI taxonomy): domain Bacteria; kingdom Pseudomonadati; phylum Pseudomonadota; class Alphaproteobacteria; order Hyphomicrobiales; family Alloboseaceae; genus Allobosea; species Allobosea sp. P4_C6. The sequence goes on along the minus strand of NZ_JBFUIF010000175.1, from coordinate 1,946 downwards.
GGCGTTTATCGCGATGCCGCTGGCGGCGGCCCCCGCTCTTGCTGAAACGGTGGTCATCAAGGAGCGGCGCCACGTCGATTCAGGTCTGCACCGCGGCTGGCGAAATGGGCATGGCCACGGCGTTCGAAAAGTCGTGGTGCGCCACGAAGTCGGCCATCGCGGCACGACGCGCGTCACCCAAAAGATCACCCATACCAACGCCTATGGCGACCGGGTAACGCGAAAAGTAACCCGCGATATCAATTGACTAAAGCGGGGATGGTCGACCGCCGTCCCCTCACTTTCAATGAGATCATCCAGCGGTTTTGCAGAATTTTGGGAGCAAGAAGGCGATATGCGACGTCCTCATACAGTATTGGCTGTTGTCGCGCTCCTTTCGTGCGGTTCTGCTGCATATGCGGCCGAGGACCATGAGGAGCGCTCGAATAATGTAGCGATCACAGGGGTCGAAGTCAGCACCCGCATTGCTTTGGGACGTCACTGGACTAACGGACCCCAAGCTTCGCCGGTCGAACCTGAGGACCGTGCGGCGGAGCTGTCGCGAGAGCGCAAGAATCGCAAGGTCAGGATCGTCTACCCGTTTTGAGCGCAAGTCTGCAGATTAGGCAGCACAAGCTGGGCCGCTGACGATGGCGAAGCGAAATGCCGGGCAGCTCTTGATGAAGGTCTGCCTCGGTCAGGGAGTCGAAGCTCGCTTAGACCGCATTCAGAGTGAGCTGGCGGGCTCAGCGAGAGTCAGCTTTCCAAACATGACGCTGTGCGGCGAATGACGAAAAGGCAAGGCGGGTGCCCCGCCGTGCTCTGTGGTCCGAGGTCGGTCTGCGCGATAACCGGAAGTTGGCAGTTTGACGGGAGGCGGACGCACGCGCCCTGCGTGCCGTTATCTCTGATGCTTCCAGAGGCAGCCTCTTTGGAACCACTTCGAGCAGGAACAAAAAGGTTTAGCGCAAGGAACCAGTGATTGCTCCGGGCGTAGATGCGTCCAAAATAGTGATGCTGCAGCCAGTATGCGCCAATCACCCAATGGCAACGACCAGTGCCAGACGTTCGCGCCATTGCTTGGCCATGGCGCTTGCGAGGTCGTTGTAGTCGCGGGGGGCGGTCGGGAGAACCCGGCACCTTGTTTTCACCGATCAGCAGGGTCAGAGCGATAGCGAAAACTGCGTCGATAAACCCCTCGAGGCGCTTGAGTCCGCGCTCGGCGCCGTGCGTCTGCGCGTCGCTGACCATACGCCTCAACGTCTGGGCAACCGCAGGCTTCCCGAAAGCTTCCCGAGCATGTCGAATGCCTTTTAGCCAAGCGAGCATGCCCGATCAGCAGCATACATTGAATCCGTGCGCCTAACGGCCGCTAGAACGTCCTCAAGGCCAGCGTTTCCAATCTGAAACGTTGGATGGACATACCCCCTCCCCTACATCCAGCCAGAACGCCACATCCCGCTCACGCTTGCGATCCGGCCTTGGGGCGTAATCGCCGATGCCTGGCGAGCTCGGCACAGCGCGGGCCCCTCGAAACTCAGCTCTTTCGCAGGACTGGTAGCTTTACACCCCGCCTTCCGAAGCACCAAAGCGAAGCCCCCGTCGATTGGGCCAGACCAGGAGGGTGACGAAAGCTGGCCAGCAGACCGGCGGCGAGAAGGTTTCCGCGCGAGACATGCGCCAGACTTCTTCGTGTTCGGGCTGCACCGCCGTCCAGGGCTGAAGACCATCGACATGCCGGCGCGGCGAGCTTCAAGCCGCGGGCGCGAGTGGCCTAGCGGCGACATCGTCCATTCCATCAACCCTGCGTGCCGCGGGTCCCCAACTTTGGTCCGTCGGTCATGTTGTTTCTGTTCCAGCTGAAACGGGCCTCAGTGACGGCGATCTGGAATATGAATACATCTCACCCATGACCTGGTCAGCATCGCTTGGGCACCAAAACGGGTAGGGGTGTTGCGCATCCGCAC
>NZ_JBFUIF010000174.1:0-2649 GCF_056402015.1 Allobosea sp. P4_C6 | reverse complement strand
GTATTGCAGATAGGTTATTGTGTTGGTTTTGTTCTTGGAAATTGCTGTCGTTATTGACGATGTTGCGCCTTAAATTGTAAATCTGGAAGATATGAAGCTCTGGGGGACGACGGGAATGAGTTTTTGGGGGCGTGCCGCGGCGATGCGTTGTTGGGTTTGGGGCGGTCTTGCTGCCGTCGCATTCTCGACGACGAGCGGGGCCGGTGCTTTCACGCTGCGCGAGGCGATTGCTACGACGATAGACTCGAACCCTCAGATCGGGGCTGCTGTTGAAAATCGCGAGGCGATCGAGTTTGAGTTGCGTCAGGCTCGCGGACTTTACATGCCGCGCGTGGATGCGGAAGCCTCGGCAGGCACGCGGAATTTGGACAGGCCGCGCAATTCGGTTGACCCGTTTACCGGCAGTCGGGATCAGGGCCATTTCTCGCCAGTCGAGGTCGGAGTTGTTGGCACCTGGAAGCTCTTCGATGGCTTCACGACCGATGCCGAAGTGGAACGACAAGCGTCGCGGGTCGATGGTGCTTCGTATCGGATCCTCGAGCGATCTGAGTTTTTGGCGCTCGAAGTGGCGCGCGAATATTTCGACATTCTGCTTCAAGAGAGGCTCGTCGGACTTGCTGACCAAAATGTCGGCTACCTCAAGGACACGGTCCAGCGCATTCGCGGGAATGTCAGCAGCGGCTCCCTGACCGACGCCGATCTGAAACAGGGAGAGGAGCGCGTGATTGCAGCCCGCGCGCGGGTGATCGAAGCGCGGCAGAACCTCAGCGAGGCGAAGGTCCGTCTGCAGCGCCTGGTCGGCAAGACCTTCACGCGTGGCTCCATGCCTCCATCGATGGCAACCCGGCTGCCCAAGTCGGTCGAAGGCGGATTGGCACTTGCTGTCCGGAACAATCCACGCATCCAGATCGCGACGGCCGACATCGACGCTGCGCATGCTCTGGTGAAGAAGGCGCGCGGCAAGATGTTGCCGGAGGTCTTCGTCGAAGGTCGGGCCCGTGCCGGGCGAGATATTGACGGGGTCACCGGGCGCACGAACGATCTCCAGGCGCGCGCGGTCATGCGCATGAATCTCTACAATGGCGGGATCGACCAAGCGTCAATCCAGGAGCAGACCCGGCGCGTGGCCGAAGCGCAGTTCAATCGCGATCAGATTCTGCGCGAGGTTCGCGAATCCATGAAGCTGTCGTTCCAGCGGCGTCAAAGCCAGTCAGAATTGTCCGGGGTCCTTGGTCAACAAGCCAGCGTGGGCGACCGACTGGTTGTGGCCTATGCCGATCAGTTTCAGGTTGGGCGTCGGTCCTTGCTCGATCTTCTGGATGCACAGAACACGCGTTATAACGCGAAGGTTCTGCACGAGACCGCGCAAATGGCGGCACGGTTTGCAGAATACCGCATTCTTGCATCGACCGGGCAGCTCGTTTCAGCATTCGGCCTTCGCCCGCCGAAGCAGGCAGAAGCCTATGCGCGCTCGGAAGCCGTCGTTCCGCCCACTGCGGACGCGGAAACGTTGCCTCGGTACTCRCCGAACAGGGGGCGACTGACCGCTCCGGCTCCGGCGCTCTGAGCCCTGGCTGAAGGGCGCCTCGCCATGCACGGCACCCAAGTGCCAGACGAGGCCGGCATGCAGGCTCGCTCGCAGACATCTGCTCTGGAGCAGCGCCGGGATCCGCTGTTGGCCTGTCTCATTCAGGTCGCCGCGCATTTCGAGCGGCCAACGTCCAGCACCATTCTGACGGCTGGGCTTCCCGCCGAGGACGAGGGGCTGTCTGCGGAAAATCTCATCCGTGCGGCGGAGCGGATTGGACTGCGCGCGGACTGGGTCCGGTTTGACTTGCGGGCGCCTGTCGAAACGGATTTTCCGGCGATCGCCTGGCTGAAGCAGGGGGTGCCCGTCCTTATTCTCTCGCTCGAGGAGAATTTGCAGGCGCGCATCTATTCGCCCGTGAAGGGCGCGTTCTCGACCGTATCGGTCGCCGTGCTTGAGCCGATCGACGGCGGTGATATCCTTCGCTTCTGTCCTCAACTCTCAGCCGCCGAACCTGATGGCCAAGTGTCGCTCGATACGGCCAGCAACTGGCTGATCAGCGCCTTGCGGCCCCACTGGCGAAGCTATGTCGAAGTCTTGTTTGCCTCGGCCTTCGTCAACCTTCTGGCGCTTGTCGGTCCGCTCTTCACGATGAACGTCTACGATCGAGTTCTGCCGAACAAGGCGATTTCGACCTTGTGGGTCCTCGCTATCGGCGCCGCGATCGCCCTATTGTTCGATGTTCTGCTGCGTTCGGCGCGCGCATTCCTAGTCGATCATATGGCGCGCCAGCTCGACATCCGGCTTTCTAGCCTGTTGATCGAAAGGATCATGAATACCACCTTGCAGGCGAATACGCCCACGACAGGAATCACGGTTCAACGTATTTCAGAATATGAGTTCCTTCGTGAGTTCATTGGATGTAATACGATTATATACTTTGTAGATTTTGTTTTTGCCTTTGTTTTTCTTGCGGTCATCCTGGCCATTAGTCCCTTTCTGGTACTCTTCCCTGTTGCTGCGATCGGAGGTCTCATCCTGCTCGGCTTCGTGGTGCAGCGTCTAATTGCTGCCGAAATCGGGCGCGCTGACAAGTCGAGCGCGCATCGGCAGTCTCTGAT
>NZ_JBFUIF010000173.1:0-2659 GCF_056402015.1 Allobosea sp. P4_C6 | reverse complement strand
GTCTGATGGCTGATATCCCTTTGACGCGCGACCAGTTCCTGCTGCCCTTCGTCAGCATTCTCGACGATATCGGCGCCCCGACGGAGATGCTCCTGGAGAGATCACGGCTGCCATCGTCCCTGGCCGAAAAGACCGAGCTCTACCTTCCGCTTCTGCCGGCTCTGCGCTTTGTCGAGACCGCCCAGAGAACGCAGGGCATCGAGGATTTCGGCTTTCTCGCGGCCCAGCGCCTGCACTTCTCCCATATGAGGGAAAAGACCCGCGCCCTGATCGCTCATTCTTCGACCCTGCTCGTCGCGCTCCGGCATGCCTGCCACTGGGCGTCGCGGGAGGACACCATTCTGAGCATGTGGATCGAGCACGGCGCGGATCATGTGCGGGTTTGCAGCAGGCTCGCCGGGACAGGGCTCCTGCATCTGAAATACGCGCAATGGATCCAGAACATTTTCCCGGTCTACATCATCAAGCAATTCGCCGGCCCGGACTGGATGCCGACGGCGATCGCTTTCGAATCGTCTTATGCGCCGTGCCCGGCGACGCGATCCTGCTGGCCGAATGTGCGGTTTCTGTCGGGCCAGCATGCTGCATGGATCAGCCTGCCGGTCACGCTGCTCGGCCTGCCCAACCGTTCGGCCGCCCCGTTTCCGCCGCCGCGCGACAACGAGGATGGGCCTTCCGCCTACGACATCGTCGAACTCCTCAAACTGATGCTGCCGGCCTATCTCGACGAGGGAACAACTGCGCTTGCCGACGTCGCCGAGATCGCGGGCGTCAGCACACGGACGCTTCAACGCAAGCTCGCCCACGTCGGCCTGTCCTATTCGGACCTACTCGACACGGTCAGGTACGAGAATGCGAGCCGGCTTCTCCGCGACACCGATTGCAGGATCATCGACGTCGCCTTTTCCTCCGGCTACACGGATCCGGCGCATTTCAGCCGCGCCTTCCGACGGATGACGGGCGTCACGCCGCGCCAGTTTCGTGAGCAGTCGCAGCTCGGCTGAATGCGTGTCGCCGCGCGCCACAAACCGCCCAACCAACTGCTTGAGCCAGGATGCAGCAACCTTTTGGCTGGAGTGGAAGCCGAGCTCGCGGCCGAAGCGGATGCTTCGCGAGCGCCTTGCGTTGCTGACCTCGCATGCGCCTGTCACGATGCCCGACGGAGGATATACCATGAGCCTTGACGTCGCCCAGATTGATCGGCGCATTCGGGAGAGCTTTGCCAGGCAGGGGTTGATGCAAAGCCTCGGCGCAATGCTCGGCGAGGTCTCGCCCGGACAGGTGGAGGTATCGCTGATCCCCAGGCCCGAGGTTTCGCAACAGCACGGCTTCGTGCATGCGGGAGCGGTGAGCGCCATAGCTGACAGCGCTGCCGGCTATGCTGCCCTGAGCATGATGCCGATGGACCGGGGCGTGCTTACCGCCGAATTCAAGATCAACTTGCTGGCCCCGGCGGCGGGGGAGCGCATTGTCGCCCGAGGCAAAGTGGTCAAGTCCGGCCGGACGCTCACGCTTGCCCAAGCCGAAGTGTTCGCTGAGAGCGATGGCAAGGCGCGATTGATCGCACTCCTGACGGCGACACTGATGGCGATCGAAGGCCGGGACGGAATCGCTGACTGAGTTCGGCCTAATGACCTTTCCAGATGCAACGCTGCAGGCCCAAGGTCGCGAGCGGCCTTCGAATGAGGCGGGCCGCAGCCGGCCTCTTCACATTCACGGTCCGCTAGCATTGTCCCCGGAAGAGACGGCATAAATGCCAGGGCCCGGCTTGAGTCTGGTCGCGTTGCATATGGCCTTGTGAAGATCGGCCTGCCAGAATGGCTTGGCGAGGCGTTCCACTCCGGCCAATACCGTTTCAGGTATTTCAGCGTATCCGCTTGCGAGGATAATCGGAATATCCGGCCACCGGCTGGTTACCTCGGCGATCAGCTGGCCGCCGGTCATTTTAGGCATTGCATGGTCGGTAATAAGCAAATCGAAGCTTTCCTCGGACTCCAGTTTTTCCAGCGCTTCGGAACCGGAGTTGGCTTCAACCACCGTATGGCCGAGGTCTTCCAGGAGCGCGACGGTATTCATCAAGATGAGCGCGTCATCGTCGACGGCCAGTATTCTGAGAGAACTGCCCGGCTCTTCGACAGTTATCGTCTCCTCAGCCGTGACCGTCGAAGGGATTGCGGGTTCCGCCGCCGAGAGCCAAAGGATCGCGGTCGTCCCCTTTCCCAATTCGCTCTTGAGCTCCAGCCGCCCCCCCAGCTGCTGTGCAGTTCCAAGAACCATCGGCAATCCCAATCCAGTGCCTTTCCCAATTCCCTTGGTCGTGAAAAAGGGCTCCACCGCCTTCGCCAGAACGTCGGGGGCCATCCCGACGCCCTCGTCCACCACGATAATCTGGACGTAGCGTCCAGGTTTCAGCTCCGCGGGGCCGCTCATCTCCGCGTCGATATTCTTTGCGGAGATGGTGATTCTGCCGCCCTCAGGCATGGCGTCGCGCGCATTGACGGTAAGATTGAGAATGGCAAGCTCAAGCTGATTTCGATCTACGAGGATGTTGTCGAGGTCAGCCGGCAACGAAAAATCGAGATTTACGGAGGGGCCGAGCGACCGGCGGAGCAAGTCCGACATCGCACCCATCAGATCGAATACGCTTATCGGAACAGCC
>NZ_JBFUIF010000172.1:0-2691 GCF_056402015.1 Allobosea sp. P4_C6 | reverse complement strand
TGCTTACGGCCCGCTCGTTATGCTAACTTGAATATAACGCGGATTGGATTCTTGCCGCACTAGGTGGTCATGGGCTCCTGACCGCCGGCAGATAAGCCGCTGGCCTAAGCGATGCGGCTTAGCAGGCCACGGAGGATGCTCGACCGGGGCTTCAATCGCGCATCGCGAATTAAATGCGCTAGCTGGGCCGGCGCGGCGCCGCGCCAGAAGAATGCTGGAAATCGCAAAGGGCAGCTTTTCGCACTCGGGACTAGCCGCTGACGACCGATTTAGGTCGTCAGCGGCCATCCAGCCCCTGGCCTAAACGCCCGACCGATCCCTTTGGCTTGAGCTGCCCCGCTTGCGTCTGGCTGGCGGGCTTCTCTATTGGGCCATTGGCTGTCAAGCGGGCTACACTCTCCTTGCGTGTGATTCTGGAGGTTTAGCGTGCAAACGGCTACAGCGTTTGTCGTAGCGGCGATCGCTGAGATTGCCGGATGCTTCGCGTTTTGGGCGTGGATCCGTATGGGCAAGTCCATTTGGTGGATTGCCCCGGGGGTCTGCTCTTTGATCGCGTTCGCCTACGCGCTCACCTTCGTTCATTCTGATGCAGCCGGTCGCGCGTATGCTGCCTACGGTGGGATTTACATCGCTGCCTCGCTGCTTTGGCTCTGGGTTGTCGAGGATGTGCGGCCGGATCGATGGGACGTCACAGGCGCGGCCATTTGCTTATTGGGCATGGCTGTAATCCTCGTTGCTCCTCGCACGGCGTAGTCCCGCCAGGTCTCGGGCTTCTCTCCGAAGTCGGCGCCTTGGCCGCTTCATGGTTGGATCCGATGAGTGGTGGATCACGCTTTTTCGCGGAGTGACCTCGCGGTCTCCAACCGGCCCTCGATCTCACCGCCCTTCGGTCCCTGCGGGACATCGCTCCGCCCAGTGGCGGATCTCGAAACGCTGTTGGTGAGGTCAGGCTTGGATTGGCTCCGCTGTCCAGCGGAACGGCATGCGATCGACCCACATCCGATGCAGAATGACGGATAGTCGGCGCGCGACCGCGATCATCGCCTTAGCCATGCCCCGACGCTTGGCGACACGCAGGCCCCAGGCCTTGAGGGCCGATGGCTTGGCCTGCGGTCGCGGGAGGACAAGCGCCGCCTCGAATAGGGCTGATCGTAGTGTCTCGTCACCGTTTTTGGTGATCCTGCCGCGCCGGTCGATCTCGCCGGATTGATGCGTTCGCGGTGCWAATCCGAAATGGGCGCCGACGGAGCGGGAGCGCAGGAAGCGGACCGGCTCGTCGATTGCAGCACGATAGGTCAGAGCTACGAGCGGGCCCACGCCGGGGGCGCTCATCAGCAGGAGGCAATCGTCGTCGGCGCGCGCCAGAGCCAGCATCTTCTTGTGCAGGCCGACATACTGTTCACGAACGACCCGGCGCACCGCCAGCATCGGCTCGATGATCGCTTGCAAGGAGGGCGCGTCCTCAATCAGCTCGAGGATGCGCGCTTCATAGCGAGCCCGCGTACCATGCCGACCTTGAGGCCGAAGTTGCGGAGCAGGCCGCGAATGCTGTTCTGGACATCGAGCAGCTTGGCCTGAAGGAAGCGTCGGCCACTCAGCAGCGCTCTAATCTTCTGGCTGGCCATCGTCTTGACGTTGACCGGGCGATAGAGCCCGACCCGCATCATCTGCGCGATGCCGCGTGCATCGTTACGGTCGGTCTTGTTCGGCCGGGCGCTTAGAACCGCCTGAGCGTGCCGCGTCTCGATGCAGATCACCGGAAAGCCTGCCTTCATAAGACCGGCATAGAGCCATTGGCACAGCGGGCCGGCTTCCAGGCCGACCCGCGAATAGCGGTCACTACACGCTGACAGGAACGCGCCGATCGCCTCCGGCGAACTCTCAGTCTTGCCTTCCCTGATGATCGATCCGCCTGCGTCCATCACGCAGACGCTCGTCGTCTTTACCGAAACGTCCAAACCGACAAAGCACTCCATCGCTCTTCTCCCTGATCCGCTGGGCTGGATCGGTGGAGCCTAGAACGCATCGGCCACCGCCGCACCGCATCCGCGACGCGAGCGCAATGGCCCAACCTTTTTTTGTCTCGCCTCAATCTTGCGCCGGCGATGCGGCTGCCTAAATTTTCGGCCGCACGCCCCGCGGGGGGAGGAGACATGCCGTTCTCGTCGTTGATTGACCCGGTCGACCTGGCCCGCGCGGACGCCGCTTTGGAGACCGCGTGGAGTAAACTAAGGCCGACTATTTCCGTCGAGGATGCCGCGAAGGAGCGGGCGCGGTTGGCTTACATCGCGGCGGACCTAGTCGCCGTCGATGCGCGACGGCACGGATCCCGATTGCCTATCGCCTTGTCCATAATGAACACAGATGGTGGTGCAGCGGCACGCTAATAGGCGATATCGATCGGTCGACCCCGGCAGCTTCTCACAAGGGATGAGGGCGGAGTTGGAGGATGAGTCCGATATTRTCCTCCTTGTCACTGCCTAATCGGACAGGCGTCTCACCTTCGTGGCAAAATCCGACGGCTCGACGCCTCATTGACCGTCAGTCTTCGCACCGCTTGGCACTTGGCCATAATAATGAGCAGACGTACTATCACCCCCCTCTCGCCGGTGCTGCGACAGGCTGCAGCCTTTTAGCTCCGTATGATATAGTCAAAGGCAGCCTCGAAAATTGTTGCGAGCCGCTCGGCGT
>NZ_JBFUIF010000171.1:0-2737 GCF_056402015.1 Allobosea sp. P4_C6 | reverse complement strand
GGTGCTACGTTGTACGGATAGCCGATCCTAAGAACGGTTTTGGGCGCCCAACGTGAACAGATGATTCTTGGCTTCGCGGCTCAAATTGACGGTGGCCCCCGATTTCCGCGCCAAGCGCTCCGCCGCCTCGATCGTCTCGAACAAGTCGGACGACTGGCCGTAGCCAGAGCCGGTTACATCGCGCGCGATCCATTCCTTGCCGGTGTGGTGCACGGTGAACACTTGCGCCATTYCACGAGCTCCTCTTCGAAGCACGAACAGGCGGCGCCTTGGGTTGTTCCGCCCCGCTTCTCATCGCCAGTTCGATAAGCCGGAACGATTCCCGGCGCCGCCGGTTGGCGACTCAGTTCGTTGAGTGGGAGTTGCGTTATGTGTGCCCAGCGAATGTTGCGAGCTCGCCTATCCTCGGACACCGTCAGCAGCCGGCCTTTGCCGCGGGACGACGAGCGCCAGGGCGTTCTTGATCTCCGTGTTCTCCCGACCTATCGCGCCTACAGCGCCACCCGAGGCTGGGTCGACAAGGTCGACGAAGTGGCGATGCTCGCCAGCGCCCTTGTGGATCGGCTTGAGGATTTGAAGAGCATCCGAAACACGGGTGACCTTGACGAAGCAGACGCGGCCAGCGTCAACGCGAACATCGCTTCGATCGCGAACGCTGCCGACGAGCTCATTACCGCTCTGATCGACAATGCCGAAGCGCGCGGCCTCCAAGCGACTGGCCGCTGGATGGATATCCCGCTGGTCGAGTGCCGAGAGTTCGAGATCGAGGAGCGTGATGCCGGTGGGGACCAGGCAGACACCCCAGAACTCTAGGGTCCGAGCGATGGCTGTCTAGCCGCGAGGTCAGCTCGCCTTACGGGCCGGCTCCGCCTTGCGCCTGGGCGTTGGCGTCTTCTTGTCCTTCACACCCGCGCTAGCCCGCAGCGCATCAAGGAGGTTGACCACGTTGGTTGCGGCCTGAGGCTTCGGCGCCTTGATCGCTCTACCCTCGATCTTCGCCTTTACGAGATCCGCCACCGCCGCTTCGTAGCGGTCGACGAAGGTTGCCGGTTCGAACGTCCCGGCTTTGGTCGAGATGATGTGCTTTGCGAGGTCGAGCATCTCGCCTTTGATCTCGAGCTCCGGCAGTTCCTCAAACGCCGCATCCGCGGAGCGCACCTCGTAATCGAAGTTCAGGGTATGGGCGATCATGCCAGGGCCGCTGGCGCGGATAAGCACGGCGCGATAGCGGCGGAACAGCACCGCGTGCGCAATGGCCCCAGAACCGCGCCGCGTGAGTGCGTCACGAAGGACTGAAAAGGGCGCCGTCGCGCCGGGCCCTGTGGGCGTCAGGTAGTAGGGCTTGTCGAAGAAGAGTGGGTCCACTTCGTCGCAAGGTACGAATGCCTGCACCGCGAGCTTCTTGTCGGATTGGGGGATAGCAGCTTCGATCTCACCAGCATCGAAAACGAGGAAATTGCCGGGATCGATTTCGAAGCCTTTGACCTGCTCTTCCTTGGGAACGGGCTCGTCAGTCGTGGGGTCAAGATACTCGCGGCGGAGCCGATTGCCGGTCTTCCGATTGACCATGTTGAAGCTCGTTCGCTCGGAGGTCGATGCCGCGGTGAAAAGAGCCACCGGAATGCTCAGGGCGCCGACCTGGAGCGTCCCTTTCCATTGAGCTCGAACAGCGGTGGCCATCAACGCAACTCCACACACGAACCGGAGTCAACGCAACGGAACCGTCAGCGTTCCGGAGAATTGAGTCGGCGTGTGAGTTGAGGGTTGCGTCATGGCTCCGAGGTTCTGGACGGGTTATCTGCGCCTCTCGCTGGTGACGTGTCCCGTGGCGTTACAGCCTGCCACCTCCGAGAGCGACAAGGTCCGATTCCACACCCTCAATCGCTCCACCGGCGAGCGCGTCGTGAGCCGCTACGTCGACGCCGTCACTGGCAAGCCCGTCAACGATGACGATGAGGTCAAGGGCTACGCCGTGAGCGATGACAAGTTCGTCCTGTTCGAGGACGAGGAGCTCGCAGCGGTCGGCCTGGAAAGCACGCGAACAATCGACATCGATATGTTCGTAGACCAAGAGACTATCCCTTGGATCTACTACGACTCCAGCTACTTCATGACTCCCGACGATCCGGTTGGCGAAGAGGCCTTCGCGGTGATCCGGGAAGCGATGCGGGCAACGTCGACCGTCGGCATTTCGAGGGTGGTGCTAAATCGCCGAGAGCGTGCCGTGATGTTGCAGCCGCGGGGCAAGGGGATCATTGCCTGGACCTTGCGCTTTGGCGACGAGGTCCGGAAGCCGGCCATTTACTTCGGCGACATCGGCAAAGCGCCAGACGACCCATCGCTAAGCAAGTTGGCCGACAACCTCGTCGCACAAAAGTCGACGCACTGGTCGGCGGAGTTCATGAAAGACCCGATCCAGGAGCACTTGCTCAAGCTGATCGACTCGAAGAAGAGCCGCAGTGCGAAGCGGGGTGCAGCGCCCAGCCGACCGCAGAAAGTGGTCAGCATATTCGACGCACTCAAGAAGAGTCTTCAGGAAGAAGAGCGCAAGCAGCGGTGATACCGCCCGTCACAGGATATGTTTGGATTCCCAGACTGCGACGTCGAAAACGAGCCGGATCAGTTCCTGCTCTTCGACCGTTTCTTCTATGCAGCCTGAAAGCTCCTGGATTCGGGAAATCGCGGCTTGGTATTCGTCTCGCGTCCTTAGCATGCACGGGGCCCACTATTCTAAATC
>NZ_JBFUIF010000170.1:0-2741 GCF_056402015.1 Allobosea sp. P4_C6 | reverse complement strand
GACCAATGCGGCGCGAGCGGTCTTTCGCTGGCGGGGCCTGCCTAGGAGTCTCCATTCTGGTGCCAAGGTGGATTGCGGCGCTCGTCCGCACGCCGTAGCGCGCAGCAACGGAACACTGGACGATCTCATTGCAAGTCATGGATTTCCATAAGTGCGGCCGAGGCGTCCTGGCGCTAGTTTCCACTGAGTTTGCCAGCCGGATGTTCGAAGACTGGTGCTAGATGATGCTGTGACGGTTTCCAGGTAATCCGTCTCCGGAAGGGCACCCGACCATGATTGCAGCGCTCCATCGAACGCCAACGATCCTTGTGTCCCTGACTCTGGCTGTTGGCATCCTGGCATACTGGCTGGCCGGGGCCACCATAGGAATATTGGCGCCGCTCGGTGCGTTCTTCCTCTATGCGCGCGGTTATCTGCTTCGATCACTCTGGGGCGGGCTGCTCGCCGCCTTTGCCGGTGCGACGGTCACCGCCGTTTTATATCCTGGCGCCTTACGGGAAGCCGCGCTTTCGCTCGGTGCATCGGTCGCGGTGGCCGCGTGCATCGGCGCGCTCATTGTGCGCGATCCGTCCAGACGAGGCGCCCGGGACGCGGCCGTGCAACGACAAGCGCCGGGGCATCCCAGTGGTCTTGGTGCCATTCCAGATGACGTGGCCGAGGGTGCGATCCACCCGGATGACAGGGCTGCGATCGCACAGGCGGCGGCCTATGCGTTTTGGACGGGCGTGCCGCAGGTGACGAGCTATCGGTTGCGCCAGCCGGACGGCAGATATCGCTGGACCGAGCTCCGTGCCGAGCCGGGCTATGGCGTCAGCGTCGATGTCGACGCCATGGTTTCGAGACCGGATGATCGCTGGACTGTGGCGGAATCGCTTGGCGAGACCGTGCAGGCGGTGCAGGCCGCCAAGGTGATCGAGAGCTTACACGGCAAGGCCTGGGCTTTCGATGCCACTGGGAAGTTCACTTATGTGACCCCTGCTGCCCAGATTGCCATCGACATGGCTCTGGAGGATCTCAATCGCCGTCTCGGCGAGCGGGAATTCATCGATGGCGGTGAGGTCGGCTGGATGCGCGGTGTTCATCCGGACGATGTCGACGCCGCCGCCGCGACCCTGCGCCGTTGCCTGAAGACGGGCGAGCCGTGGAACATCGAATATCGCATGCTGCGCGCGACGGGCCACTATGTCTGGCACCGCATTTCAGCGCGGCCGACACGGGATGGCAAGGAGCGCATCACCGGGTGGTTCGRCACCTCGATCGATATCGACGTTTACAAGAAAACCGAGGCTGCGCTGCGAGAGCGAGAAAAGCATCTCGAACAGCTCATCGACACGGTGCCTGCCATGATCTGGAGCATGTCATCGGAGGGGCGACCCATCTATCTCAACAGGCGGATCATGGAGGTCACCGGCGCCACGCTAGATACCGTCAAGGCGTCGGATGGGTCTCTTTCTCTGAAGAAGATGATTCATCCGAATTTCTGGGAGTTGGCAGAGCAAACCTTCACGAGATCGGTCGTGACGGGCGCGCCGTACAACATCAAGTACCTCCAGCATCGGGCTGGCGGCACCTATCGATGGACGCAAACGCGCGCAGAACCTCTGCGCGACGAAGCCGGTAAGATTATTCGATGGTACGGTGTATCCGTCGATATCCACGATCTGATCACCACCCAGACCGAACTCAATCTCCGAAAGCAGGAATTGACGCGGCTGATCGATCTGGTTCCGAGCTTCCTCTGGCGACTGACCCCGACCGGGGCGCCGAATTTCTTCAACCGTCGCTTCATCGACTTCCTGGGCATTGACGAAGGCGACCTTAAGCAATCGCAGACGGAGCAATACGCAGCCGCCCTGAAGGCTGCGATCCATCCGGACGACGCCAGTCGCGTCTGGGCAGAAATCAAGGACTGTCTGAGCAGCGGTCGGCCCTACGCGATGCGCTATCGCTTGCGACGCCACGATGGTGTGTATCGCTGGATGGACGGGCGCGCGGAACCGCTCCTGGACGACGATGGCAGCATCATCCAGTGGTATGGCCTGTCCCATGACATCGACGACCAACTCCGCGTGGAGGATGCTCTCAGGGAAAGCGAGCGATCGCTGCGTCAGTTGGTGGAGACACTGCCTGCCCTCATCTACTGCGCCGCGCCGAATGGCGAACCGATCTRTCGAAGCGAGAAGCTCGGGGAATTTCTTGGCTTCGGACTCGGTGACAAGGACGCAGAGGGCCGGACCCGCCTTGTCGGCACGCTCGAAGCGATCATCCATCCCGATGACCTCCCCGATGTCAAAGAGAAATATGGGCGTTCGCTGGCGACCGGCACGTCCTATGCGATGAAGCACCGCCTCCGGCGGGCGGATGGCGAGTTTCGCTGGGTCGAGACGCGGACCGCGGCGATGCGAAATGCTGAGGGGGAGATCGTTCAATGGAACGGCATCTGCTTCGAGATCGAAGATCAGGTGCGCGCGCAGGAAGCGCTGACATTGACGCAGGAGCGCCTGGCACGCGCAGCGCAGGCTGCGAGCCTGGCAGAGCTCTCCGCCTCGATCGCACATGAGGTCAACCAACCGCTCGCGGCCGTGGTCGCCAATTCGCACGCATGCCAGCGCTGGCTGACCTCGGACCCGCCCAATCTGGAGCGGGCGCAGAAAACCATCGAACGTATCATCCGGGATGCGAATTCAGCCGCCGATGTCGTCGGCCGGGTCCGTGCCTTGTTCAGGCAGACGGACCAAGCG
>NZ_JBFUIF010000169.1:0-2771 GCF_056402015.1 Allobosea sp. P4_C6 | reverse complement strand
GCTTTGGGGATCGATTGGCTCCTGCCGCATGACCAGCTCTTGCTCTCGGAGAAGGATCGCAAGCACCCGCGCCTCGTCGACCTGCCGCGCTATTTCGATTGAGCGCCATGCGAATCGCTGTGACAGGACACTCCGGCCAGGTTGTGCTCTCCCTACTGGAGCGCGCACCCGAGGGCGTGACGGTCATCGCGCTCGGACGTCCACAGCTTGATCTCGAGCAGTTTGAGACGATTGCATCGCCGATCGCGGCGAGCCGTCCCGACATCGTCGTAAATGCCGCCGCCTTCACCGCCGTCGACCTGGCGGAAAGCGAGGAGGATGCAGCCCTGCTGGTCAATGGTACGGCCGCTGGCGAGGTCGCCAAGGCTGCGACTGCGCTGGGCATCCCGGTCATCCAGATCTCGACCGACTATGTTTTTGACGGCACCCTCGACCGGCCTTATCGCGAGGACGCCACGGTCAATCCGATCTCAGCCTATGGCCGCAGCAAGCTCGAAGGCGAGCGCACAGTCGCGGCCGCCACGTCCAACCACGTCATCCTGCGCACCGTCTGGGTCTACAGCCCCTTCGGCAAGAACTTCGTCAAGACCATGCTGCGCCTCGCCGAAACCCGCGACGAGGTCGGCGTCGTCGCCGACCAACGCGGATGCCCGACCAGCGCTCTCGACATCGCCGATGCGATCCTCGCCGTCGCGCGCAATCTGGTCGCGCGGCCTAACGACAGCACCTTGCGTGGCACGTTCCATATGGGCGCTCAGGGCGAAGCTGTGTGGGCCGATGTCGCCGAGGCGATCTTCACTGAGCGCGCACTGCTCGGTGGCGCGCCCGTGCGGGTTAAGCGCATCGCGACGTCCGA
Source organism: Allobosea sp. P4_C6 (assembly GCF_056402015.1). Taxonomy (NCBI): domain Bacteria; kingdom Pseudomonadati; phylum Pseudomonadota; class Alphaproteobacteria; order Hyphomicrobiales; family Alloboseaceae; genus Allobosea; species Allobosea sp. P4_C6. The sequence goes on along the minus strand of NZ_JBFUIF010000169.1, from coordinate 1,915 downwards.
CTATCCGACACCAGCAAAGCGACCGGCGAATTCGTGCCTGGACTCCGCCAAGCTCGCGACGATCCATAGCGTCAGGCTGCCGCAATGGCAGGGCGCGCTCGCAGCCTGCGTGCGCCGCCTCCTGACCACCGAACAGACGGGATAGACGACGATGAAGGGCATCATCCTGGCCGGAGGCTCCGGCACGCGGCTCCACCCGATGACTCTGGCCGTGTCGAAGCAGCTCCTGCCCGTCTACGACAAGCCGATGATCTATTACCCGCTCACGACGCTGATGCTGGCGGGTATCCGCGAGGTGCTGATCATCTCGACGCCGGATGATCTGCCGAACTTCAAGCGCCTACTCGGCGACGGATCGGACTGGGGGATGTCGCTGAGCTATGCGGAACAACCTCATCCCGGCGGGCTGGCGCAGGCCTATATCATCGGCGCCGAGTTCGTCGCTGGCGAGCCTTCAGTCCTCATCCTTGGCGACAACCTGTATTACGGCCACTCGCTGCCGGAGATGATGGCCTCGGCAGCAGCCCGGCCCAAAGGCGCGAGCGTCTTCGCCTATCATGTGYGCGATCCCGAACGTTACGGCGTGGTCGCGTTTGGCGCGACCGGCAAAGCGATCTCGATCGAGGAGAAGCCGAACGCCCCGAAGTCGAACTGGGCCGTGACTGGCCTCTATTTCTATGACGCCCAGGTCGTCGATATCGCCGCCAACCTCAAGCCTTCTCCTCGGGGCGAGCTCGAGATCACCGACGTCAACCGCGTCTATCTGGAGCGAGGCGAACTTTCGGTCGAATGCATGGGCCGCGGCTTCGCCTGGCTCGATACGGGCACACCCGACAGCTTGCTAGAGGCGGGAGAGTTCGTACGCACGCTCGAAAGCCGCCAGGGCCTGCGCATCGCCTGCCCCGAAGAGATCGCCTACCGGCAGGGATGGATCTCGGCCGGGCAACTCACCGCGCTTGGGGAGAAACTGGCGAAAGGTGATTATGGGCGGTATATCCTACAGGTTGCCAAGGATGTTCAAGTGTCCCGACGCCTAGATTAACGTGAGATGGGTAGCACTCCAGACGTGAACGCACCGTACCTTGACCAGGCGGGCTCAACTGCGACTTGCCGGTCTACTCAGTCTAAGTTACCGGAGATTTTGAAATATCCCAGCTGCGAAAGGGCGGTTTTTCGTCACCTACGTCACAACAGGCTCCAATCAATGGAGCCCCTTTGGAGAATTGAATGCTCTGGCGAAACACCGTGACGCTGTGGTGGCGTCAAAAGCGGAGTCGGCTGCAGCACTTCTACGATGATTTCCAGGACGCCGCGCGTCATGAAGGCCTCGTCGCTGCGACTACGATTATGAGCTATAGGTTGGGCCAGTTGGCCAAGTACCGGTTGCTAGCGATAGCTCGCCTGTTCCGCGCCCGGGGCCAGAAAAATCTCGCGCTRCCCGTCGCGTTTCCAAACGGGGATGCACCGCTCAAGCCCGGTGTCTTATTCGTCGGTTACGTCGAGGCAGGCCTTGGCTTGGGCGTATCGTTGAGGGGATTGATCGATTCTGCCGCCGCGACGAATGTGCCATTTGCGATCTTTCCGTTCAATGTGAATGTCGAGTCGCGCTTTGTAGGCCCGTTCCGTCCGGAACGTTACGATCTCGAGGGGCGCTACCAAGTGAACGTCATCGAGACTGCCGCCGATCAATTGCCGCTTGTCCTGCGAACCCTTGGTGACGGTCGCGTGCGGGCGAGCTATAATGTCCTGCGCACATATTGGGAACTTCCGGCTGCGCCCGAGCAATGGCGGGGGCTGCTAGARACTATCGATGAGATCTGGGCACCGAACCGGTTTGTCGCCGATGCTTTTCGCCCAATCTTTGCGCGCCCGATTTCAATCGTGCCTCCTTGTGTCGAAGCGCGAACTACTGCTC
>NZ_JBFUIF010000168.1:0-2792 GCF_056402015.1 Allobosea sp. P4_C6 | reverse complement strand
AAATTGTTTGGCACCGTGTTGCGCAATTGCACTAGAATAAAAATTGCGCAGGGCTGAGAGTGGGCTTGTTAACTGAGGGCGAACCGATGAAAACAATCGTAGTGTTGGCCGTATCTGTTGCACTGATTAGCGTTGGCGGATGCGCCTCTATCGGTAAGGGGAAGGGTAAAGCCCCCCCGCCGGTCGCTGCCCCTATCGTAACTAAGGGCTAGCTTCGCTAATAATGAAAGCGGCCGAGTAATCGGCCGCTTTCTCCATGGAATAGCAATACGCAATTTTGCGTGCGGAGATTCCGCAGCTAGGTGTTTGCCTGATCGGGAGGTCTGCGATGTGGTTTGGCAAAAAACCCTCGGCTCGCTCTTGGATCCTGGCGTTCGGCCTGTCGAGCGCTTTACTCGTATCCGGCCACGATGGAGCGGGCGCGCGCGATCGCGGCAGTTACCACGATATCGGCCAAACCTCCCCGTCGGCGGCAACGGCTTCGGCGCCTGCGTCGCCACAGTTGTCGCGCGAGAAAGCGCTGTATTTCGTCGAGTTTCGTTCCCGGTACGCTTTAAGCTACGGCCACACGTTCTTGGTCCATGGGCGCCTTAACGCGAGAGGCGAAGTGGGCTCTGTAACGGCGGATCAGGTCGCCGGCCTTCATCCCGCAGGCGAGGGACCGCAACTCTGGTCGGTAGGCCACGTCGTTCCGGTGCCGGCAGAAACGGGTCCGAGCGATGGTGATTTGGAAGACCAGTACATTTCCAATAGATTCCGCGTCGTACTGGATGAAGCGCAATATCGGAGAGTTTCAGCCTACATCAAGCGCAAACAAAGGACTGCCACGATGTGGCATGCTGTCCTATATAATTGCAATCGCTGGGTGGGTGAGGTYGCTACATTCATGGGAATGAAGGCCCCGGATAATACGCTTCTATATCCTGCAGAGTATATATCTAGCCTTCGTTCTCTCAATAGTCGTAAGGTTATCGAGCCACAGTTTTCGGCTCATCRCTATCGGTAAATCAAGCTGGCCGCCGGCCGCTCCTGCTTGATTCGCGACGGCATTGGCAATTCTACGGCCGACAGCCTTTCCTTCGATGTTAGCAAAATAGCCCGGCCGCAACCGGTTTGCCGTCCTACCGCAGCACAATAACCGGTGTCCCAACCGGAACTCGCTTGAAAAGATCGATTATATCGTCGTTTAGCATGCGAAAGCATCCATACGATGCGAAGGTTCCGACGGAATCGGGTCTATTCGTTCCATGAATAGCATATTGCCCTCCCCCTGACAGGGTCATCGCCCGGGCGCCCATGGGATTTCGTGGAGATCCTCCAGCAATCACGTCAGGGATGCTTGGGTTGTCACGCTTTATTTCATCGGGCGGAGACCAGGCCGGCTCGACATACTTCCCTTCAATTCTAACAGCGCCTATCCATTGTTTTGTCGACCTGCCAACCGCCACGCGATATTGGATGGCTGTGCCGTCGTCCAAAACCAGATACAATCTCCTGTCTTTTGTCCTGATAACAATCGAGCCTGGCTCCTCATTGCCGGCATAGGAAACGACCTCTCGGGCGCTGACGACTGGTGATGCCAGGATTGCCGCCAAGATCGTCGACAAGAATATCCGCTGCTTCCACATACTACTCACCCTGACCGATCGAACTCACCTGCGCACTCGAACTGCCAAGCGCAGTTCCATTATCCTCGATTTCGCCTAGCGTACTCGAGTGCTGTTAACATTCCGGACGCAAATCCTGTTGGACCATTTTCATCAGCCGAATGGCGTTTGAAGTGCGTGAGCCAAGATCAATACCGCATCATTGCCCAGCGGTCCCGGTAAAAAAGAGTGAGATGGGGGACGGGTGTTCCGCGAAGAAGAAGCCTATTTCGGAGAATGCCGCGTTCTCCGCATTCAGGACCGCTATTCGAAATGTGCGAACTGGCATCCCGGTAACAGCAAGGGTTACCGCCAGCCCTCAGCCCCTTGAGCTCGCAAGAATATTGCCGTCCAGCGCATGATACTCATCTGCGCGGAAGAACTGCGTAGCTTTCGCCCCATAGACCAGCAGCGAGCGCTGCTTCAACTCGGCAAGGGGCCTCGCGAAGGCCTGGAGGGAGAACGCGAATAGAGCCAGCAAGGCTATGTCACGCGTACTCTGCGGCGGCCCGGAACCGCGGCGCGCGGCCTTAACGAGCAGCTTTTTCATCTCAGCGACGGCTGCTTGAAACCCGGCCCTGATGCGCACTGGAAAGGAACTGCATGAAAGCCGTGGGGATCTCAATGAAGCCGACAGCTTCCTGGCGAATGTCGAAGTCCGCGATAGCCTCGATCAGCATCTCGAATTCCCGCTCCCCGTCAGAGCCACTTAAGGACGAGATCAGCTGTGCAGCTCGCAGCACGGCAGCCTTCCGCTGTTCATAAGACGAGATCATCACGGCGTGTGCATTCGGCATGACACCACCTCATCGCTACGCAACTCTCCTCCGCTACGCTAACGAATCAACCGCTGGAATACGAGTCGCCCATGACGGACTGCTCGCTATCCGGCCCCGAACGCCTGAAATGAAGTAAGCTGACGCCCCTCGCTCAAAGACGTGGGCCTTCGCAGCGCGCCGGTTCTGCCCATTGGCGCGCTGCCCGAAAGCGGGGCCAGCTAGGCACCGAGCGAGGTCTTGGCCTGCCCCCATCAGGTGGCCCGGTTCTAATCTAATGCATGGTGGGCTTGTCGGCCACGGTTGAGATGGCCGGYGAAGCGGGTTGGGTTTTCGTAGGCGGCCAGACCACAGCGACCGGTGCTGGCGG
>NZ_JBFUIF010000167.1:0-2819 GCF_056402015.1 Allobosea sp. P4_C6 | reverse complement strand
GCCTGCGCCTGCCGCACCCGCGCGGCGCGCGCGGCCTCGCCCTCGGGCGGCTGTGGTGGTCGCGCGGCACGCTTCGCCCTGACCGCCGGCGGCGGCACGGGTTCGGGCGGCGGTGCTGCCGGCATGGGCTCCGTCGTGGCCTGCCGGTGCTCGTCGAGACGCCGCCGCGCCTCGCGATCGGCCTCCTCGGGGCTGAGCCCGGCGCTGCGCGCCTTCACCACGAGACGGAGATATTGCTTCTCGGACTCAGGGATGGCGTCGAAGAAGTCGCGCATGCAGGCACCCGGATCGGGGTTTTGGCAGGCGCTGCCGCGGCGGCAGGCCTTGTGCGGGCAGAAGGACCAGACCTTGAACGCGTCGACGACCATGCGGTGCCGGCGGTCCATCTCCCTCTTGTAGTCCGCGCTCCATTGCGCCTGCTCGGGCGTCTGCCAGGGTTCCCGCTGTATGTTCCTGCTCCCGCTCGTTGCCCTTGCGATCCGCGTCACGCCCGGCCTCGCCTCACGCGTCATGTCCGGGCCTGCCTCTCGCGCCCTGACGGCTTGCGTCCCGCGTCATGCCCGGGCTTGACCCGGGCATCTCCTGACGAGGAGGCTTTGGAGCCTTGTCCGGCCCGGGATTCTCGGGTCTCCCCGCGGTCGCCCGAGAATGACGCACGTGTTTTCGCCCGCCCGCGCTTCCGCGCGAGCGTTTTGAAATATCGAGGGGCAGCGGAGCGCCGCGAGGCGCGGGTAGTCAGCCGCTTCCATTGAGCCAGGATGCGGCGCGGAAGGATTGAGCCACCTTCCGCACGCCCCGTGGCGCTCCGCCTATCGGCGTTCTCATCTAGACTTCGGGCCGCGCTTCTACGGCTCTCCGGTTCCGGTCCCGCTCGCCTCGACGCCAGTTCGGCACGGAACGCGCTGCGCTCCGCTTTGTCTCGTGCATCGGATGATCCCGAAAAGTGGTTTGCACTTCTCGGTCCGATGCCGGCCTCGTCGCGTCTCGGGTTGCAGAACCTTTCCCTTCGAGCCTCCCAGCGAGCTCCTCGCGCAGGGGCCGTAGTACCCCCAGAGCGGTGCCCCGAAGCCTCCCGAGTCTGGCGTGCAAGGCCAGCCGCAGGCGCCGACCCCACCCCGCCACACGACATGCCTCCGGATGGCTGCCCCTCGGGGATGAGGTGAGCCGAGGATAGGGGCGACGCGGGAGGGCGGGGATAAGTTTTCGCGAGCCGCACTCAATGTCCCGCATACAGCGCCACCGCCGCGACGACATACGAAAACGCGATCAAGAGATAGGCCAACTGAAGAAACGTCACCACGACCTCCATTAAGTTCGTGGCCGACTATGTATCGCGTGGTTGGCGGGAATCTCTGGCTATGTCTGCCAAGATTCTGGCTAATCGTGCCAAGCAATAAGCCGCGACCGCACCTCACGCCCCCTTGGCGATGGCCTGCTTCAGCCGCGCGACGGCCTCGGTCGCGCCGGACCTGACGTTGATCTCCAGTGTCGGCGCCTCGCGCTCGATCATCTCGATGAGCACTTCGGGCGTGATCTCGGCCCGCGCCGCGGTGAGCTTCAGCACGGCATTGGCGATGATGTTGGGCCAGTATGCCGCCCCGCCCTTGGCCAGCCCCTTGGCCTTGCGGCCCTCGAATTCCTGGGCGAGCTGTTCGGGGGTCTTTTTGGCCATGGTCTCGTCACCTGTTGCGGAATGAGCCGCTGCCTATCACGAAATGCCGGCCCTGCCTGCCCTCTCCGACAGCACTGTCTTGCCCGCACACCGGGTCCGCGACAATCGCATTTGCAAGCGGGCGCGACGCAAGGCAGGAGCGCCGCTCAAGGCAAGCCTGTGATGTGGCTGCCCGTTCAGGACCAGATCATGCCCCGCCTCTCCCGCGTTTTGTTCGCCGCCTTCGTCGGCCTCCTCCTCGCCGCCCCGGCCACTGCCGGGATTACCGACCGGGAGCTGAGCTGCGCCGACTGGCTGAAATCCGGCGCCCACCGGAAGAGCGAATACTCCACCACTGTGGCGGAGAAGATCAGGGTCTTCTGCGCCGCCCACCCGAAGATGAAGGCTGTCGATGCCGAGATGACGATGACGGGGGATTGAGGACGCAATCCCGGATCTCCGCGCATGCCGACGCCCCGCCTAGGTGGCGCCCCGAAGCCTCCCGGGAGTGGGTCGTAACCCCACCCGCAGGCGCCGCCCCCGCCCCGCCAACGGCATACCTCCGGATGGCTGCCCCTCGGGGACGAGGTGGGCCGAGGATAGGCATGGGGCGCAAGGGCGGGGATAAGTTTCGCGTCCTTTCACCAGTAGGTGCGGGGAACCCCTATCCCGCATCGATAGCCGCCCGCTGCCGACTTCGACGCCCTGAGCGCTGATCTCGGCCACGCCCGAGATCAGTAAGAATGGGAGGAATGAAGGTCTTGCCGTCCAACATGATCTGCGCCAGCTTGAACTACAATGCGGCGCACACGCCGAATCCGTTAAGGCACTCCAGCGACATGAATCCGGATTGCGCATGATCGAAGCAACACGAGACCCGAACCAAAATACTGCCGAGTATATTAGATACTACTGTGATAAAATAAACCGGCACGATTATGCCATATTGTTGAATGGTGCATGGGGAAGCGGTAAAACTTATTTTATCAAGAAGACCCTTAAAGACATAAATCAAAAGCATCTATATGTGAGCCTATACGGAATCACGTCCACGGAACAAATTGACGACTTATTTTTTCGCCAAATGCACCCAGTCCTTTCATCGAAAGGCATGAGGTTCGCCGCGGCTGTCGCAAAAGGGCTATTCAAAACTGCGTTAAAGATAGAT
>NZ_JBFUIF010000166.1:0-2820 GCF_056402015.1 Allobosea sp. P4_C6 | reverse complement strand
CACTCGGCGTGTACAGTTTCCAGGCGAATGGCGCCTGGACCTTTGATCCGGCGCCGGGTCAGGCGAACGCGGCCGGGATCAGCGCCGGCTTCACCTACCAGATCACCGATGGCGACAATGACACGTCGACGGCCACTCAGATCGTCGACATCACCAACGTCAACAACGTTCCTATCGGCGGATCGCTGGCCGCGACGGTGGACGACGAGGGGCTGGCGCATGGGATCCTAGGCGGCACCGGTGACGCTGACACGAATTCTGCGTTCGCCTCCGGCACGCTGATCGGCTCGGGCGACGATGGCGCCCTGTCCTTCAGCTTCGCCAATCTGGCGGGTGGCACAGCCACCGTGGGACAGGAAACTGTGACCTACGGTTGGAACGACTCAACGAACGTGCTGACGGCAACGATCACTGCCAGCACTGATCCCGCGCGCGTGAACAGCACCCTATTCACCGTAGCGGTGACGTCAGCGACCGGCGCCTATACGCTAACGCTGATAGAGAACGTGCTGCACGCGACAGGCAATGCCGAGAATGGTGGTATCACGCTGGCGCTTCAGTACACGGTGAGCGACAGCGACGGCGACATGAGCCTTGCGGATACCGCACTCGGGACGCTGACCGTGACCTTTGATGATGACGCGCCGGTGAATTTCGCTGCGCAGCCAATGCGCATCGAGAACGGTGTCAACGCAGTTGGCAGCGGCGATCTCAATTTCTTTGAGAACATTGGCGCCGATGGTGGCGCGGTGGTGTTCTCCGGAACCAACAACGCCACGCTTCAGACAACCGGTGGCACGGACGTCACCTCAGGTGGCCAAGTGGTCCATTTGTTCGGCTACGGTAGCGACCTGCTGACAGCGAAGATTGGAGCGGACGCGGCCGGAAACGGCGGAACAACCGTGTTTACGGTAACACTGTCGCCGAATGCGGCAAATGAGGATTTGGACGCCTATACGGTGCAATTCTTCAAGTCCATCGACGACGGAAGCCAGCTTCAACTCAATTCGCTCAGCTTCTCAGCTTCGGCCGGAAATCCAAGATTCACGACCATCGACAACACGTCAAGCACGGCCGACTTGTTGTTTTCTGGTGCAAACCGGACCGGAACATCGGTGGTCGCCGATACCGTTAACACCAACAGCAACAATGTCGGTATTGGATCGGGCCAGTCCCTCGACGACAATGACATCGTCAGAGTCGATTTCGTGTCAAATCCCACAACGACGGGCAGTAATTTTAATAGTCAAACCTACAGCTACGGTCTTCACTATCTCGTAAATTCCTTTGGCTTCAACATTCAAGGAACGTCCAGCTCCGTTGAAATGGTTGTGAGGGCAATTATTGCCCCAGATAACAATCCGAGCGGGAATTCAAGCGCTCTTAGCGCTGCGCTAACGGGTACGGGGACACCAGCGACAATTACTGGAATTACGGTCAATGGCGTGAATCTCAGCCTCAACAGCCTGGAATTTGTTGGCAACGGCTATTTGTTGACCGGCTTGCATCAAGGGGACGTCGTAAACGTGATCGCGACGGACGGGTTCAGCCGGATCGAGATCGAGAATCCATCGTCCAATTATTCCGGTTTCGCGGCGCCTAGCGGAGGGAATCTCGATAGCGACAGCTTCAAATTGGGGGCCTTCTCCTATGGCGTCCTGACAGGCGGCGTGGGTGTTGAAAAATCCCTATCGTTCAACGTCCTCGCTACGGATTCAGATGGCGATACCGCGACGGGAACCCTGTCGATCACGACGCATCCTCCAGGCTTGACCCTGAGCGGTACAGCTGAGGCGGAGTCACTTGTCGCTGGCAATACGGGCGAGTCCCTCAATGGCCTTGGCGGAGATGATTGGCTGATCGGCGGCCCCGGCGCYGACATCCTGAATGGTGGCGCCCATGACTTTCTTGGCGACACGGCCTTCTATCGCAATTCCTCCGCCGGGGTGACTGTCAATCTGAACACCAATAGCGGCATTGGGGGGGACGCCCAGGGCGATACCTATTCGTACATCGAAAACCTCACAGGTTCGAATTTTGCCGACAGCCTAACGGGTGATGACAACGCCAACACACTCAACGGCCTAAATGGGAACGACACCCTCAACGGCGGGGCGGGGAATGACATCCTGAACGGCGGCGCGGGTGGCGACACCCTCATTGGTGGAACTGGGCAGGACACACTAACCGGAGGAGAAGGCAGTGACGTCTTCGTCATGGATACGTCTCATCTGACGCTTGCGGCTGGCGACTTGATCACCGATCTCAACTCCGGCGGTGTCCAGGACACGATTGACCTCAGCGCGTTGCTGGCTTCGCTTGGCGGCGATGCGCCAACGACAACGGCGCAGGCCGATGCGGTGGTGAATGTCTCGGGCACGCAATTGCTGGTGGATGACAATGGGACGGCCGCGGGCGAAAACTTCGTTGTGGTCGCGGAGTTCTCGGCTCCGGTCGCATCCGTGCAGATTCTGTATGATCACAATCAGCAGACGATCGTCACGTAGCGTCCTGGGGGCAGCTTGATCAGCGGCTCTGTTTGGCGCCGCCAACACCAGGAAAGTAAAGTCGGAGCGCAGCAAGCCGCTTGAGCCGAAGAAGTAACGAGGTCCGATCAATGCCGCCGAACGACGACACGCCAATGCTGGACGAGATCATCCTAGCCCTTCAAGCCGGCGCGGAGGACGTGGCGGCTGCGACTGTCCTCGAGCTGACGGCCGACGATCTCATTGCCGGGGGCGGCGAGATCGTCGATCTAGCAAATATCCTTGGGCAAGGCGGCGAACTGGGCGAAAACCTTGCCGGCACGCAGGTCGAGCT
>NZ_JBFUIF010000165.1:0-2866 GCF_056402015.1 Allobosea sp. P4_C6 | reverse complement strand
GGGACGGCTACCGGCTCGCCGTTCATATCGAGGCTGGCCGCGTTCGGATCCTGACCCGAGGCGGCCATGACTGGACCGCCCGCTTTCCGACAATCGCCCATGACGCGCTCGAACTCGGGCTGCCAATGCCATCCTGGACGAGGCGGTGGTGCTCGACGTGCTCGGCGCCTCGGACGGCCGCTGCTACATGGACAACAACACCGATCTTGCCCAAGAACTCATTGCCACAGGGGCTGCCCTTGCCTCCCCGAGTGAGACACGCCGCTACGACCAGTTTGAGAGGCCGGAGGTATGGAAACACCCGCGCTCGTCAGGGGAGATGATGGTCAGGCATCGCGGCGAGTCGGTGAACTGTCGCGCGGCTATCATGATCGTCCTTGCCAGACTGTTCCGTTCAAATCGATGCAGCACAAATGTAAATTGAAAAGCCATACATTTCACTATCTGTTTTCGCTAGTTCATCGCGGGCACAAAGAAGCGCCTGAAAGTCCTTGGGCAGCAGCGACCACACGCAGCCGCTCGAGGCCAAATAGAGGATCGCGTTCAAAACCTCCCGGAGGCTCGTCGTGCGAGGACGACTGAGCTGCCTTGCACCAGGCAGGAAGGGCGAAATTACCGCCCATTCCCAATCGTTTCAGATCGCTTGAGTAGCGCATCCCTCGGCGCGCATAATCATGCCGAGCGGTTTCGGTTTAGGTCATCACCGGCTCCATCAAGTCACACACCCTTGACGGAATCACAGCCGGCTGAAACCGCTCAACTCTTTTCGGCTTGGGCTCTTAGTGCCCTTCTGGTCTTCTGTATCAACGACAGTTTGGATGGTTCTGACGAGATGAACGACTTCCTTGACCGCAACAAAAGCAGCATCATCGACATCGGTTTGATCGCTGCCTTGGTGTTTGCGCTGAATTTGTTTACGGTCCACGCGCCGTTTCGTGCGGTTACCGGCGATGAGGTCCGCTATTTTCTGTATAGCTACAGCATTTGGTTCTTTGGTACGCCCGTTATGTCGATTGACGACTGGCGCCGCGTCGCGCTCCTGGCTCTTGGTTATCAGACCGAGACGTTTCCGACCATCGGGAACGGTGACGTCCTCGCCCACCCGATCTATGTCGCGACRATCCTGTCGCCTCTTTCATTCTTTTCGATAGGAGGCCTGCGCCTCGGCGGCTTCATCGCCGGATGCGTCGGTCTCGTCTGCCTCTTTCGTGCGATCAGGTCCTTCAGCACAGCCGGCCCGTCGCTCCTTGCTGTGGCGACCGCCGCCTTTGCGTTTCCCGTCATCACCTATGTCCGTACCTACTGGATCGAGGTCTTCATTTTCCTCTCGATTTCGGCCGGCTTAATGCTTCTGAAGAAGGCGGGCGCCTCTCGCGTGGGCGACGCGTGCCGGGGCGCGGTCATTCTCCTAATCCCTTTCGTGCATCTTCGCGCCTCGGTGATCGGGGCAGTTCTTTTTGCGTTCTTTCTGGCCAGGACCTACCAGAAGACGAGGTCCCTCGGACGATTGCTGTCCTTGCTTTCCTTGGCAGCCCTATTTCTGACTGCGCTGGTCGGTTTGAATCTCGTCATCTATGGCAATCTGACCGGCTCGGTGAACACCGCTCGCCCACCGGGACTAGCAGAGGCGCCCAGTGTTATCGCGATGCAGATCGTCGGCCTTAAAGGCATGTTCCCGTACGCGCCCATCTGGGCCCTCGGCTATGCGGGTCTTTTCGCTGGCTGCTTCAAAGGCGAGCGGCTCGTGGGCGAATGCGCAATCCTCGCGGTTATAGCGCTCTTTACCTCGATTGGAGTTAATCCGGGAGAGGGCTGGCCGGGACGGTTTTTCGTCACGTCCATCCCCATGCTAGCGGTAGGGTTGGCGTTTTGGCTGCAGAATTTGCGCTTCTTGACCCAGTGGGCCATGACGGCTTTGGCCGCTGCCGTGACCGGGTTCAGCACGGGGCTATTCTACTTCCGTCCGAACCTTTTTATCGAGGGACGCCAGAGCGACGCGACGTTCCGGATATTTTTTGACTATGTAGGTCAGTTCAATCCCGGCCTTTTCGAGCCCATCGAGTTCATCGACATGGGGCTGGCGAGCGGCCTTGGACTTGTCTTTCTCCTGATCGTAATGGCCGGGGCGCTCTCTATCATCCTCGGCCGGCATTGGCCGGCGCTCGCCGCCTGCGGTCTGGCTCTAGGCATGCTGGAACTGACGCGGGTCAGAGAAGTTCCGTCCCACACTTTGTCGAGCCCCAGCGAACTCATCGTCAAGTTCGCCGCCCCCCCCACTACGGCCATCGTCCAAATCGGGCCCTACTACGAAACGTGGTATGTCGGCCCAGCATACCCGCGCTTCGACGTGACCGTGCGCAGCAAGGGCGAGCAAAGGCAAATGTTCTCGACCCCGGCCAACCAGGTCGTTTCGGCGACATGCACAAGCGGCGTCTCCGAGATGGTGATCCGCGCCCAGGGCGTTAATTTAGCTGATGCAAGTGCGACGCGCCTTCGTACCTACAAGTCGAATTCTATCCTGCGCCGGCTGGTTGACGCGTTTTTCCGGCAATGCTGAGTTTTTACCCAGGGAGAGGCCGCGAGGCAGGCCGGTTTTTTGTCAAGTTAGCAAACCATCGGCCGCCCCTGCGATCGCGATATGGGTTTTGTATCCGAAGACGGGCAATGCGATCTGCGGCAAGGGCGGTGCCGTCGGGCCGTACCGGATCTTGCCGCCGATCTTGAGCGTCCAACGGACGCCGGRTCCGAACTGCCAGCGGGCAACCGAAGGTGGGGACGAAGATGGAGGAGCTTTGGTCGGCGATGTACCAGGTATGGTGGCTCCTGAAGGGGCCAGTCATCAATCCGACCCTCGTCAGGACCGCAA
>NZ_JBFUIF010000164.1:0-2879 GCF_056402015.1 Allobosea sp. P4_C6 | reverse complement strand
CGCCGACCCATCTCATCGACGTTAACCCGCTGAAGCTCGATACGATCGAGCCGACGGCCGAGGGTGGGCTGCGCATTGGCGCGTTGGTTCGCAACACTGCGCTGGCTGCCGACGAACGGGTCCGTCGTGACTATGGCGTTCTGTCGCGGGCGCTGCTGGCCGGCGCCTCTGGCCAGTTGAGAAATCGCGCGACGACCGCCGGGAACCTGCTCCAGCGGACTCGCTGCCCTTACTTCTACGACCCCGCCCAACCCTGCAATAAGCGTCAGCCCGGAACAGGTTGCTCCGCCCTCGGCGGTTTCACCCGCCAGCTCGGTGTGATCGGGGTCAGTGACGCCTGCATTGCCACCCACCCTTCCGACATGGCGGTCGCGATGCGCGTGCTCGATGCACAGGTCGAGACGGTCAAACCGGACGGTTTGCCACGAGCCATCGCGATCGCCGATCTGCATCGGCTGCCCGGCGACGCTCCTCATCTCGAAACCACGCTGGAGCAAGGCGAGCTGATCACAGCGGTCACGTTGCCGAAGCCGGTCGGCGGTACCCAGATCTATCGCAAGGTCCGCGACCGTGCCTCCTATGCATTCGCGTTGGTTTCCGTGGCAGCGATTGTGCAACGCGACGGGTCCGGCCGCGTAGCGCTCGGAGGCGTCGCACCTAAGCCATGGCGGGTGGAGGCGGCGGAGGCGGAGCTGTCCAGAGGCGCCAAACCCATGGCGGCGGCGCTACTCGATGGCGCCAAGGCCACGAAGGAGAATTCATTCAAGCTTCCGCTAGTCGAGCGCACGCTCGGAGCGGTGCTGGCCGAAGCGAGGGCCTGAGCCATGAAATTCGACAAACCCGCTACAACCAATCCCATCGACGAGCTGAAAGTGGTTGGTCAGCCGCGCGATCGCATCGACGGTCCCCTGAAGGTCACGGGCGGCGCACGGTACGCCTACGAACAGCATGATGTCGTCGCGAACCAAGCGTATGGGTATATCCTCGCCTCGGGCATCGCGAAGGGGCGGATTTCGCTTCTCGATGCCGAGCCCGCCCGAAAGGCGTCCGGCGTAGTTGCGGTGGTCACGGCTAAGGAAGCAGGCAAGCTCGGAAAGGGAAAGAGGAACACCGCCCGGTTGCTCGCTGGCCCCGACGTCGAACATTACCACCAAGCGATCGCGGTGGTCGTAGCCGAGACCTTTGAGCAGGCGCGTGCTGCTGCGAACTTGATCCGCGTGGAGTACGCCGAAACCGAAGGAAGGTTCGATCTCGAGGCAGCCCGAAGCAGCGCCTCTGAACCCAAGAGCGACGACGACCCTAGCCTGGCGGATACACGGGTCGGCGACTTTCCCGGCGCCTTCGCCGAGGCCCCTGTCAAGCTCGACGAGACCTATAGTACGCCAGACGAAAGCCATGCGATGATGGAGCCACACGCCACCCTCGCGGCATGGGATGGCGACAAGCTCACATTGTGGACTTCGAACCAGATGGTCGCCTGGGCTGTCGCGGACATGGCGACGACGCTCGACATTCCCAAGGAGAATATCCGGGTTGTCTCGCCCTTCATTGGCGGCGGTTTCGGCGGGAAGCTCTTCCTGCGATCCGATGTCCTGCTGGCGGCGCTGGGCGCACGAACGGCCAAACGCCCGGTCAAGATTGCGCTTCAGCGGCCGCTGATGATGAACAACACGACGCATCGGCCGGCAACGATCCAACGCATTCGGATCGGCGCGACCAAGGACGGCACGATCACGGCGATCGGCCATGAGAGCTGGTCGGGTGATCTTGAAGGCGGCGGGCCCGAAGTTGCCGTCCAGCAGACCAGACTGCTCTATGCTGGCCCAAACAGGATGACCACGATGCGTCTGGCTGTCCTGGATCTGGCCGAAGGTAACGCCATGCGCGCGCCCGGTGAGGCGCCAGGTCTCATGGCGCTCGAAATGGCCATGGACGAGATGGCGGAGAAGCTCGGCATGGACCCGATCGCATTCCGCCTACTCAACGACACGCAAGTCGACCCAGAGAAGCCGGAGCGACCGTTCTCGATGCGGCGCCTCAATGAGTGTTTTAAGGTAGGTTCACAGCGCTTTGGATGGGATCGGCGCTCGGCGCGACTTGGCCAGACGCGCGATGGGCGCTGGCTGGTGGGAATGGGGGTCGCCGCCGCCTTCCGCAACAACCTGGTCATGAAATCCGGGGCGCGCGTTCGACTGGAGGCTGATGGCATCCTCACGGTCGAGACCGACATGACCGATATCGGCACCGGCAGCTATACCATCATCGGCCAAACCGCGGCCGAGATGCTCGGCGTCGACCTCACCAAGGTCGTGGTCAAGCTCGGCGATTCCCGCTTCCCCGTTTCCGCCGGCTCGGGCGGGCAATGGGGCGGCAATAGTTCAACGGCCGGCGTTTATGCTGCCTGCGTGAAGCTGCGTGAGGCGATCGCGCTGAAGCTCGGCATCAACTCGTCCGAGGCACTCTTCTCGGATGAGCAGGTTCATTCGGGCAATCGCAGCCTGCCACTGGCAAAAGCTGTCGAGGACGGACCGCTAACTGGCGAAGACGTTCTGGAATACGGTGACCTCGACAAAACGCACCAGCAGTCGACCTTCGGCGCGCATTTCGTCGAGGTGGCGGTCGATGCGGCGACGGCGGAGACGCGGATCAGGCGGATGCTGGCAGTCTGCGCCGCCGGTCGCATCCTCAACCCCAAGACGGCACGCAGCCAGGTGATCGGCGCGATGACCATGGGCGCCGGCGCCGCGCTGATGGAGGAGCTGGCCATCGACAAGCGGCGGGGCTTCTTCGTCAATCACGACCTCGCCAGCTATGAGGTGCCAGTTCATGCTGACATTCCCCACCAGGAGGTCGTCTTCTTGGAAGAGACGGATCCGATC
>NZ_JBFUIF010000163.1:0-2902 GCF_056402015.1 Allobosea sp. P4_C6 | reverse complement strand
GGGCTGGCGTCAGCACTACAATACCCGGCGCCCGCACTCCTCGCTCGGCTACAAGCCGCCAGCACCGGTCGCTGTGGTCTGGCCGCCTACGAAAACCCAACCCGCTTCGCCGGCCATCTCAACCGTGGCCGACAAGCCCACCATGCATTAGATTAGAACCGGGCCACCTGATGGGGGCAGGCCAGCTGCGGCGATGCGGCAACGCCACCTTTCGCGCGCTCGCACCTGGCGGAAGTGCAATATCTGCGGATCCACAACCGGCTACAGTTGATTACACGGCGCGTCAGCTGAAGAGCTGAGGCATAGTGTTGCGGCGCTCTCACCGCTTTCCTTGTCGGCGGGACGAGGCCGAGCGGATCAAACTTGGCTAGACCCGAGAGATTCTCCAGCTAGCCCGTTGCGGACGTCGGCAAGGTCCGCTTTCCGCCTGTTCTGCTTGTGCTATCAGCTCGGCCTTTCCTGGCCATTCTGAAAAAGCGTTCTCTTCCGGAGCGCTCAGGTCAATCACAGTGAGATGACCGTCGGCCCTGGGCCCAGCGCATCGTAGGAGGTACCGGCGCCTTAGGCAGAGCAGTTCCTCGGGTCAATTTGGGCAACACTCATCCTACCGCCGATCCACGCAAGGATGCCGTTTCATATGGCGTGCGATCTTTTGAACGTCCTGAGCCACAAGGAGAAGATACGTAATACCGCGGCCTCAGCTTACGGCCGCGCACATCACTGTTACGCGGAGAACGGTAGACAATCTTGGATTTGATTCGCTGTGGCTCCAAAATCGACGACGAGGATCGCCGTCCAAGTCTCCTCGATAAATGGATTTAGGCTCTTCGCGTGGCGCGACGCCGTTTTCAAGCTTTTAAAATTCAATAACTGCCATGTCGAGTATGCGAGACAATTCTATTCAATTACAATGAATTAGAAGCAGAAGGGGGGCCCGCCGGCCGTCATAAAGCTGGGGAGCGGTTCAAATTGCTCTAGCCCCGGATTGTCGATCGGATCACACTCCTTGCGAGTGCACCCAATACGCGACGATGTGCTGACAACCGATGCGAGCGAGCGCCCTGGAGGACGCATCCGCTGTGCCTGGCCTTTCCGGTGAAACGGACATGAATTCTCAACCACCGTAAGATCGTGAGCTCAGCCATGAACGTGACGTTCGAAGAAGGTTTGGCGGTCCTTGAGGCTTTAGCCAGCAGTAATTGCCCCAGCACTGTCAGTCAGTTAAGCTCTCAAACTCACTTCGACGAGGACACCGTCCAGAATACGCTGAAGATTCTTGAAATGTCGCGATACATCTCCATATCGCGACATTCTTCTCGCGTAGCACTGTCACCCAAACTGTGGAGCTTGGGGTTTTGCCTAAAGGACGCAGCTGATCTGAAACGCGTTTCGGAGCGACATCTTTCAAAGCTGGTCATGGAAACGCGCGAGTCCGCATGCGTGGCGGTGATCGCTGATCTAGAAGTCGTTATCGCGGCCTGCATTAACGCGCCAGGACCAACTGTGACTGAATTTGAGGTTGGCAGCAAAGTACCAGCTCAGAATTGCGCTGCCGGAAAGGCGATCCTGGCATTTCAATCTCCACAGGTCATCAGTGAAGTGGAGGCTAGGACTGTTGGCGAGGCACGGGGGCAATTCGATGCTGGATCGTTCCGAAGCGAACTTGAGATGATTCGCGCGCGAGGATTCGCTGTTAATTCCGACGAAACGGGAAAAATGAGGTGCGAAATCGCCGCGCCGATTCGATACAGCGGTGGAGTTGTCGAGGCTGCGATCGGTATATCGGGCCCATCAAACTGGGTAGAATCGGAATCTATTTCGGAACTGGCCGAGAATATCCTGGAAGCAGCCAAGCAGATTTCATGCGAACTCAACCGGTTAAACGCTGGGACAGCGTTCAACTCTTGAAAGTGCCGCCGGTTTTTCGGAGACAGCGTTGGGTCAGGAAATGATCGGTTCTCGCACTCGGGCTATGCCGGCGAACGCCTCCCACCGGCTCGGATCCCCTAGCTATATCGCTGCCGCGCTTTGAATTGGGTTCAAGGAAGCAGCTCCGTTATCGAACGAAGCGGTAAAGCTATGGCACTGACCGGAACTTCGGGAACGACCGAAACTCACGTCCGAAGGCGCCGAGTCTATCATATCGGCGGCTACGACCCGGCGCCCCCGTCGGCAGTGTTCGAGCGCTTCACCAGGGAGCTGCGACGTTTCGAACGCGCGTGGGGAACACATGCATCAACGACCGAACTCGAAGTAAGTGGAGACATCGCCTCGTGGCAGGTTTCCGCGTCGGGCTTGAACTGGCGTACCGAAATCGAGATGCGTCTCGTCAGGTGGGACGATGTGATCGTCGGCTCAGGCGTGCAACCAACATGGCGCCGTCTAGTGCCCGCAGTTATCGCATTCTGCGATTTTCTGGTTGCAGGGACGTTCACGGCTTATCTCCGATCCAGTTGGCGATATGCACTGTTTTTCCTCTATCCGATTTTGATTTTGGCGCTGGTCGGCTCTGTCTCTGCGGGGGCGGCGGCATTCACCCTGAAATCCACCGGAAGCTACTTCGCAGCAATTCTGGCTTTATTTATTTCATTATACGCTACGTTATACGCGGCGGACAGGTTTCTTTATCTCAACATTCTGATTGAGGATTGGATATTCTCACATAGATACGTACGAAAAGGGGATAGTATTCTTGATGACCGCTTACAGCGTATCGCGGAAGAAATCGCGCGCAATGCCCCAGCCGATCAGGTCGACGAGATTCTTATCATAGGGCACAGCCTGGGCGCCGTTCTTGCCATCGACCTCATCGATCGGGCGATGAAAATTCAACTCGATCAATCGGGCAACCCCCGCAGGCTAGCCTTCTTTTCCGTCGGAGCTTCAACCCTCAAAATCGGAC
>NZ_JBFUIF010000162.1:0-2909 GCF_056402015.1 Allobosea sp. P4_C6 | reverse complement strand
CCAATGGGCAGGTCGAGCGAATGAACCGGACGATCAAAGACGCGACCGTCAAACGCTATCACTACGACAGCCACGACCAGCTCGATCGTCACCTCCAGGACTTCGTCTCAGCTTACAATTTCGGCCGGCGCCTGAAGACCCTCAAAGGCCTCACGCCCTACGAGTTCATCTGCAAGCGCTGGACTTCAGAGCCGGAACGATTCACCCTCGATCCAATCCACCAAATGCCGGGACTAAACACCTAGACCTCGGCGAGTTCGGCCATGATGATCGCCTTGGTGAAGCTCTCCATCGCTTTGAGGAAGGTCTCAGTTGCGGCAACAGCGGTGGCCTCGTCGCCCAGCCCCGCCTGATTGTCGCCGACGAGCCGGTCTCGATGGTCGATGCCTCGCTGCGCATGTCGATCGTCAACCCGTTCGGCCGGCTGCGCGACGAGCTCGGCCTGTCGATCCTCTACATCACCCACGATCGCGCCACCCCCTACTACATCAGCGACCAGCTCATCATCATGCAGAAGGGAGGGGTGGTCGAGCAGGGGCCGGCGCGCGCCGTGGCTCTCGGCGCCGACGCATCCCTATTCCCGCCAACTCCGCGACGCCGTGCTCACGCCCGACAGCGCCGTGGCCTTCCGTGCCGATCATCCACGCAAAGCCGTTGCTACACCCGGAGTCACGTCATGAGACAAGCCAGCATCACCTGCGATCGCGCCTTCGCCATCGGCGACACCGACCCGCGGCTCTTCGGCGCCTTCGTCGAGCATTTGGGCCGCTGCGTCTATGGCGGCATCTACGAACCCGGCCATCCCACTGCCGACAAGCGCGGCTTCCGCAATGACGTGCTCGAACTCGTCAAGGAGCTCGGCCCGACGATCATGCGTTATCCGGGCGGCAACTTCGTCTCCGGCTACAATTGGGAGGACGGGGTGGGCCCGSCCAAGGACCGGCCCGCCCGGCTCGATCTCGCCTGGTTCACCACCGAGCCGAACAACTTCGGCACCAAGGAGTTCATGGACTGGTGCCGGGCGGCGAAGATCGAGCCCATGCTCGCCGTCAATCTCGGCACACGCGACGGCGACGCAGCACGCAATCTCGTCGAATACTGCAACCATCCCGGCGGCACCGCCTGGTCGGATCTGCGCATCGAGCACGGCTGGAAGAAGCCGCACGACGTGAAGTTCTGGTGCCTCGGCAACGAGGTCGACGGCCCCTGGCAGATGGAGCACAAGACCGCGACGGAATACGGGCGCGTCGCCCATGAGGCGGCGAAGATGATGCGCTGGATCGACCCGTCGATTGAGCTCGCCGCCTGCGGATCGTCGGGCCGCAACATGCCGACCTATGGCCTGGGAAGACGAGGTGCTGGAGCACACCTTCGACCAGGTCGAGTTCATTTCGCTGCACACCTACTTCAACAACTATGCCGGCGATACCAAGGCCTTCCTCGCCAGTCCCGACCTGATGGACCAGTTCATCGAGGAGGTCGTCGCGATCTCGGGCGCGGTCGCGGCGCGGCGCCGTTCCAACAAGCGCATCATGCTGAGCTTCGACGAATGGAACGTCTGGTACCGCACCCGGCGCGTCAGGGCGGATCGCGTCAAGGAAGGCTGGCCGGTGGCGCCGCCGATCCTCGAGGAAATCTATTCGATGGAGGACGCGCTGGTCTTCGGCGGCGCCTGTATCTCGCTCCTCAACCATGCCGACCGGGTGAAGGCCGCCTGCCTTGCGCAACTTGTCAACGTGATCGCGCCGATCATGACCGAAACCGGCGGGCCGGCCTGGCGGCAGACAATCTTCTGGCCCTTCGCCCAGATGAGCCGGCTGGGGCGCGGCAGCGTGCTCAAGGCGATCGTCAAATCCGAAAGCTACAAGGCCTCGTATTTCGATCCGCGCGGCAAGCAGGACCTCTACTATCCGATCGAGGCGCCCTATCTGAAGGCGTCGGTCGTCAGCGACGACAAGGGCGTCTCGCTCTTCCTGCTCAACCGCGACCTGGAAGGCGGGCTCAACGTCACGGTCGATGCGCGCGGCTTCGGCAAGCTCAAGGTGACCGAGGCGACCGAACTGCGGCACAGCGATCTGACGGCGGTCAACAGCAAGCAGGAGCCGCTCAAGGTCAAGCCGGCAACGTTGAAGGGCGTCTCGACGAAATCGGACAGCATCATTCTGGAATTGCAGCCGGCCTCGTGGAATGTGATCAGGCTCGACAGCTGACAGGACGGCGCCCGCAAGGATGAACGAGAGCCCGCTATCACCGCATCGCGGACGCCGCAGCAATGGCGGCAGGGTGTCGCGCGCCGAGGGCCGGCAGGATCTGGGCTTCCTCGTCGTCAACGCAACGCAAACTCAGCGATATCGCGACGACGGATCTCGACCTCGATCGCCACCACTCGATCCGCTGCGCATCGGCATCGACGACAAGGAGGGCCGGCCCGGGGGCATCAATATTTTCGGACGCGGCTTCGGCAACCACAATCAAGACATCAAGATGCGGCTGCATCTGCGTGGCATGAACGCCCTGCATCACGTCGCGCCGTGACGGCCCGCGGAGGACTAGTTTCAATCTTCGAGCGTCACGATCGCGTGACGCTCGGGATCGTAGTCGCCACGTGTCCGCCATCAGCGCGCTTGAGACCATTTACGGGTTTTCCGAAAGGGAGCGACTGTCTTGTTGGTCAAGCGGGAATTGGTTGCCATGGACGTCTATCTCGCAGGATTGCGTTGAGGATAGTGACTAGCTTTGGAGCGACGGCGATTTGGGCGAGGAGCTTTGGTTTTCCGCCAGCGATGAGCTTGTCGCGGAAAAGTTTGAGCACTGGATTATGGCGCGCGGCGACCATGGTTCGACGAATAAGGAGCACGCTCTTGCGGCCGCCGCCGATGAAGCTCTTTCCGAGTGATGCTCTGAATAAT
>NZ_JBFUIF010000161.1:0-2956 GCF_056402015.1 Allobosea sp. P4_C6 | reverse complement strand
GTTGTACTTCTTCAACTCATCCTCCGCAATTGAGCCTGCTCTGACAGGGCCTAGGGTCTATCCGGGCGAACGGTCGCGGCCTGGACAAGCCGACGTCCCCCACGGCGCTTAACCTAGTTAGATCGATCATTCCGGTCGCTTGGTACGCCTTTGCGGCTTGCCTTGTAAACCCACCCCTTAAACAACAAAAAATTCAGCACTGGCAGGCTTGCGGCGACGCCGCACAGCGCCACCAAATCGGGGATGCGAAGCGGGGGAGCGATCTTGGTCAAGAAAAATGTCGATAAGATGTATCCGATGGAAATGGTCAAAATATAGCGTAAGAACCGCAATCGATCCCAGGGTGATTGGGAGAACGTCAAATATGCATTGGCAACATATTGAAACAGGCAAGCCAAAATATAAGAAATGGTTGATGCCAATAATCTACTATCGGGATCAACAGTTACAATGGAAATAAATAGCACTATGTATATAGCGTTTACAACTARACCGATGCCAACAAATATGGCGGCGCGCTGAATATCCCGTTCACGATGCTTTAGAAAATGAGGGATCATTGCGCCCCTCCAGAAGATGAGCGCTTCATAAGATCAACGATCCTGTTGCCCGCGAGAAACAAATTTAGTCAATTATATCGGTAGCGATTATCTCGCTAATAATGTACAATGGCCTTCCTTTACTCTGAATATACAATCTGCCCAGATACTCTCCTATTATTCCGAGGGAAATCAGCTGGGCTGTCGATGTGGCGAGAATGATCAGCAGCGTGCTTGTCCACCCGGGCGCAGGCTGGAAGAACGCATATGATACAAAGATATAGAAAGAAAGAGCAATCGCTGTAAGCCCGGCTGCTAGAGCTGTAACGGTCGCCAGCCTCAATGGAGCGGCAGAGAATCCAGTTATTGCATCGATAGCGAGTCGCACCATCTTTCTAAATGTATATTTTGTTTCTCCTGCGTAACGCGCATCGCGATCATAAAGCAATGGCGTCTGCTTTCCTCCAAGCCACGCAATCATCCCGCGCAAAAATCGATTTTGCTCGGGCATTTGGTTTAGAAGATCAACTGTACGCCGATTAATAAGTCGAAAATCGCCAGTGTCGCTAGGTATATCGACTTGCGTCAGGCGATGAAGTAGCCGATAAAATGCCTTGGCTGTAAGTAACTTGAACTTCGTTTCCCCGTCTCGTTTGCGGCGTTTGCCATAAACGACATCGAAACCCTCATCCATTTTTTGCATCAAACCATGAAGAAGTTCCGGAGGATCTTGGAGGTCCGCGTCGATTATCAGTACACGAGTTCCACGGGCAATAGCCAAGCCGGCGGTAACCGCGATCTGGTGGCCGTGGTTACGCGCCAAATCAACGCCGACGATATGCTTGTTTGAGCTGGCATGCTTCCGGATTAAGCTCAACGTCGTATCCGAGGAGCCGTCATTGACCAAAACTATCTCGAAATCATCGCCGACTTCGGCCTCGCATGCCGCGAGGACACGCCGAAGAAATTCTTCTATGACGAGTTCTTCATTGTAACAGGGTGCTACGACAGATAGCCGGGTCGGCTTTGCCGGCTCCGATTCCAACCTTAACAAAACAGAACTCCTTCGCATGCGAATGCCCGCAGTCTCAGATGGCAACATTCCTGTCAACACCGTGGCTAACGCTAAGCCCGTGGTGGAATGATYCGCCCACGCGCCCGCGAGAGTTTTCAGCTCGGAAGATTGGACCCATGCGTGGACATACCTTATCTGAATCAGGGGCGATACAAACGGGGCAATTTGATCACAGATTTTGGACGCGGTTGCCGCAGTCGCGGCGCGTAGCCGCGGTGGACATAGCCATGTCTTGCGCACGCCTGCGGGCCAGATAGCCGAGGTCACGCCAGCCCGCAAACCTGCGCTGCCATCCAGGCCGGGACCAGCTGCCTCAAAGTGGCGAGAGCATACTCCACGTCTTCGCGTGTCAGGCTCAGCGCGCTAGGCAGATTGATGCCGAGGGGGCTCAGGCCATAGGCGGTGCGGTTCCTCGCGCGCGCCAGCTTCGCGCCCGGAGCATCCTTGAAGGCCGGGATCGCGCTCAGTGGATAGAAGAAGGGGCGCACGTCGACCCCTTGCTCGCGCAGGCGCAGCACCAGTTGCACCTTGGTCATGCCCAACCCTTCGTTGAGGATCACCGTCGACACCCCAACAGGAATTGTGGAGGCCTTCGATGTCCGGGTTCAGCGTGCCGGGAAAGGAATCGGCGAAGGCCTCGCAATACCAGCCAAAAATCCTACGCTTGCTGGCGACGAGTTCGTCGACGCGCTYGAGCTAAGCCAGGCCGAGCGCCGCCTGCTGCAACGGCACGGTCGGCGCTCAGAACGGCTAGCCAGGCCATGAGCAGCCTGCCATCGGTGGGCGCTTGCGGCTGACCACCCTATTGCCGGCATCGAACCCGCGCTGTTTCGCCGCCGGCGCCTTCATTGACTAGCCGTCGACCACGGCTGCGGTCGGTGACGGCTCCCGGCTTTCGCGTTCGCGATCGAGCATCAGCGCGACGTCATGGATCCTCTTGAACAGCAGACGACAAACGAAGCGCCGGAACCACCAGTAGACCGTCTGCGAGGGCGGAAAATCGTTTGGTAGCATCCGCCAGCCGCCGCCAGTCCGTGCGAGATATCGCAGTGCGTCGAGCACCTCGCGAAGGTCGATCGTCGGCGTGCGACCACGTTTCGGCGCAGGCGCCAGAAACGGCGCGATGAAGCGCCATTCCTCATCCGTCAAATCCGTCGGGTAGCGCTTGGCACGCCGCTCAAATCCAGCCATCCGGCCACGGCTCGCTCGGGTCCACATCCCAAGCTTGAATCATGCCGAAGCCGACGCCTCCCTTTCTCAAACGGTCTCTGAGAAACGAAAGGCCCCCAGCATGATGTCGGGTAGATCATCGCGATTTGGCGCATCAAGCAGTGTTGGGAAG
>NZ_JBFUIF010000160.1:0-2961 GCF_056402015.1 Allobosea sp. P4_C6 | reverse complement strand
TAGTAGCACGGTGCAAGCCGCCTGATCTCGGCGGCGACGCGCTTCATGTCCTCCCAGCGGCCGACATGCTCGATCAACGAATTGGAGTGGACGAAGTCGAAGCTGAGATCGTCGAATTGCGCGACGTCGCGGGCATCCCCCTGGACGAAGCGAAATCGCCGGTCGGCGGGATCTTCTCGCGCTTCGATGTTCAGGATGCAGATCTCGACGCCCGAGGTCGGGATATCGTACTGCCAGTATTCCGCATCTCCTCCGAGATCGAGAATCCGGCATGATCCCCGCTCCCTGATCAACCCCTCGATGATGGGCAGGACATGGGTCTTGAACCGCTCCTCCCGGAAGTGCGAGCGACGGAACGATCGCGGTATCATGTTCATGGGGTTCGGACCTCGCGATGTCGGTTCTCGGCGCCGAATTCTACCCGCGTCCGCGTGTTCGGGCCGCGTCTCCAAGGACTAGATGCTTCAAGCGTCCGGACTACGCCGTCAGGGGTAGGTTCGCGAGGCCCGAGGTTATTTCGGGCGAACGAGCTGGCCGTTCGCCTCCTGGCCGAGATTGCGGAATCTCTCATAGGAGATCGCGCCGTGCCCCCAGATGAAGGCGGGCGATGCAGCCGCCAGGCGCAGCACATAGGTGTTCCGGTCGAAACGGTTGCCGCCGGTTTCGATGATCCCGAAATTCGGATTCAATCTTGCGACGTCGCTGGCGCCGCCGGAGATACCAGCCCGCCCGTTGTAGATGACTTCGTTGTCATGGACGCTGTTGCCGGCGGTCCTGTAGAACGTCTTTCCGGCGCCCGCCGCGCGAGCAGGCCGATCGATCCGCTCGCGGCCCTGATCGACCAGCACGATGCCGGCGCTGCCTTCCGCCACGGTGACGGTGTTGCCGTAGACCTCGACGCCTTGTGAGGCGGCGATCTGGATGCCGGCTCCCCAGATCCAGGCGCTGCCCTGCTGGCCGCCCAGTCCCGTGCCGTTGAGGCCGACGATATTGTTGCGGATGATCGCGTCGAARCTGATCTCGTAGAATATGCCGGCATCGGCGTTGCGCTCGACCCGGTTGTCCTCGATCAGGATGTTACGACAGTCGACATCGCACCAAAGGCCCGAGCCGAAATTGTCGTAGACATGGTTGCGGCGCAGCGTCAGGCGCTCCACCGCCCCCGCCTTGACGCCGCCGGCTTCCCAGGCGGCGTCGAAACCGAAGATGTTGTTCTCGTAGATCTCGTTGTCCTCGATCACGACATCGACGCCGTTGGGCGAGATTCCGAGCTGACCGTTATGGTGGACCTTGTTGCCGCGAACGACGCTCCTGTCGCCCGTCGCGATTCCCGATCCGCTGTTGAAGCGAGCCTCGTTGCCTTCGATCAGCCAGTCGGTTGCCCGCCGATCCTCGTCGCCGTAGATCGCGCCCYGCTGAGCCGGCGTCGCATATTTCTCCACGATCAGCCCTTTGACGGTGACGTTGCGCGCCCCGTCATTGCGGAAAGCGTAGGGCTGGAGCGTGCGTTCGAGCCTGCGGCCGCGGGGATCGTCGGCGAGATAGAAGCGGCTCATCAAAGCATCCTGGAACACTGCGCCGGGTCGCAGATCGGCGAGAGCGGAGACGGGCTCCAGCGGCTGATCATCGAGAAAGAAGCGCTCCGCATCGTTGCAGCGCGGGCGAGACTTCAGGCAGGTGCCGAACGGGCGGATGTCCAGTTTCACCGCTGATCCCATCCAGAAGCGCCCTTCCTGCCGCATATCGGTGATCAGCTCGGCCCCGCTCAGGGTCGCGCCGGGCTCGCCGATGAAGGTCTGTCCATCCTTCGGGGCGATGAGCTGTGCCCGGTGTATCCCTGCGCCGATGCAGAATGTCGCTCCCGTCGGCGCCTTGGTGACGAGCGCCTGAATGGACGAGCCGACCGGAACCGGGATCGCCGCAGCTGGACATGCTGTGCTTTCGGCGGCTTCGGACGGGCGGCCGCCGCTCAGGCAAGCCGCCGCAAGCAGCATGGCAGCGCCTGCGATGCGCGCGCCGTTGCGAAGCGCCGGACGGGGAGAGGCGGGGGCGTCTATCACATGCATGCCCCGATAGATCATCAGCGAGCCGAGGCCGATGCCGAAGATGATCCAGAAGGGAATGCCGAGCATCGGCCCTTCGAGGGCGACGTCGAAGGAGGCATCGATGACGATCGCGGCCAGATAGCAGACGAGGAAGATGAAGTAGCGCGACCAGTCCCGGTCTCCGCGCAGCCAGGCGGCGCGCGCGATGCGCAGCAGCGCCACGATCCAGCTGGTGAAGGTCAGCACCCAAAGCGCCAGCCCCGGCACCCCGCCTCTGGCGAGATAGGTCATGTGGACGCTGTGGGGGCTGCGCAGTGTCGGGCCGCCACGCTCGAGGCCGACGACGAAGCCGTCCGCTTCCGCCAGATTCACGCCGAAGCCCTTGCCCGTCCAGAAATAGGACCCGTGGAGGGTATAGTTGCGGATGGCTTCCCACCAGCGCAGCCGCCATTGCTTGGTGCCGTCGAGATTGTTGGCGTCGCTTGGCATTGCGATGCTGGCGACGTTGTCGATCACCGCGCGGGCGCTGATCGGCCTTTCGCCCCTGGGCAGATCGATCTCGAGATCGGCCGCATACGCCGCGCACATGACGACGGCGATGAGACCGCCGATCGTGGCGAAGCGGCGCAACTGTCCCGTGAACACCATCGCGAAGACCAGTGGAATCATCAGGGCAAGCATTCCGCCGCGGCTTTGGCTGGCGATGAGCAGAGCCGCCGCGATGGAGACCACGAGCCAGGCACGCCTGACTTTGCAGAGCCCCAGGAGGACGAGCACGAGTGCGCCGCAGAGATGGGCGGCCAGCTCTCCCGACCGGACGGAGATGATTTCGACATCCTGCCCGGGAAGCTTTGGAATCGAGGTGCCGGCGAACCGCGCGACCAGATAGGCCACGATGGCGATTGGGATGATGATG
>NZ_JBFUIF010000159.1:0-2979 GCF_056402015.1 Allobosea sp. P4_C6 | reverse complement strand
GAGCCTCTCGCTTAGAGGCCACCGCATAAATGTCATCATGGAACTCGGGGGAGTTGGACAGGCTTTTGAGCATGTCCTGTCCTTGGCTGCTGGTCAGCAACGTCTTCAGCGTAGCGATTTGAATATTCTGAAGCCCGATCCGGGCTTTTTGGCCGTCACTGAGATCGAGCTGAGCTAAGAGATCAACAAATTGCCTAAGGTGCGCAACGTGGAAATTGTTAATCTGCAGACTGCCGTCCTCGACCCACCCATCGACCTTATGGAATTTGAGTTTGGTCAGCTTGAAAGTGCCAAAATCTTTCTTCTCTCGGACGTAGAATGCACGAACAGCGAGCTTCGATCGCGATGTGACATCGATTTCCGCGATGGGAACCATATCGGTCTCTGACACCAGCGTCGCATACGACCCCTCCCGTCCTGGATGGACGTACAAGGTCTGCGGCCGATAATTGGCGAGGTACTCGCTGTCGTTGGTCATTACATAAGAGAATTGACCAGATCAGAGTCGGATGGAACCGGTTTTCCAGGAAAGCCCGCACTTCCCACGTTTTCGGTCGATCATCAGGCTTAAGTCACGCACGTTAATACGTATTGACGTAATTAAGGAAGTCAGTGGTTTTACAAGCGCGGCTATATGGGCGGGGATGGAGTTTGCAGCTGCAAACTTAACGCCTGCGCCGTCCGCAACCTAGTGGATTGATCGGGACAAAAGAGTCCGGCTTGGTTCGCGCCGAATGTCCGCTTTTTGGAGAGCGGCCAACGGGAAAATTCGACCCTAGTGAGACATTCGCGGCGCGCTGTCCGAAGGTCGAGGTGTGGCCCCTAACCGACGTTTGGAACGTCTGCTTCCGGGCAGTCCGCTGAGGCAGGCGGTCAAACAGCCGAACTGGGCCTATCGCTGACATAGCTAATTCCGCTTCCGGGCGTTCGATCACCGTAATGCTGATGGGCCGAGCGGTGGTGTGCCTACCCGCATTGCCCACGCCGCGCGATTTGGCCTGGGCAGGGCGCGGCAACTGAACTTTGAGCGCGGCTTGTCGAGTCCTCTTCGGAATGCTCTAGCCTCGCTCAAGCCTAAAATGAAACGAGGGACTAGACCACTCACTGTGCCTCTGCGAACTTCTTCTCCCCCTCGACCAGAGCCGCCTTCGGATCCATCTTATCGAGCACGACCCGGGCAGTCGCTTCGTTCAGAACCGATTGCAGCGTGCGGGTGTTGCACTCGGTCGGCTCGAGCCAGCTCGACGAGCTCCAGGCATCGACCATCGTCTTCATCCAGGCATTCGCCGGCTGGGCCAGGAAAGGATCTTCCAGCAGCGAGCGCCGGATCGGCACCTGCACGCCGACCGTCACCCATTTCAGCACCGAGGCCTTGCTTGTGAGGAAATCGAGGAACTTGCCGGCCTCGGCGAGACGCGGCGATTTCTGCCAGGCTGCGATCCACCAGCCTGAGACCGGCATCGGCGCGGGCTTCGCGCCGCTCCAGGACGGCCAGGCAATGATACCGATATTGTCGCCGCCGAAGGCCGCCGCCTTGGCGATGACGCTGAAGCGCAGATTGGAGGTGATCGCCATGGCATAGCGCCCGGCGGTGAACTGCTCGCTGATGTCGTCGACGTTCAGCACCAGCGCCTCCTGCGGCGTGACCTTGTCCTTGGTGATCAGATCGGCCGTGAAGCTCAGCGCCTTGATCCCGTCCGGCGTCGCGTAATTCGCCTTGCAGCCGGTGAAGGGGCCGCCCGTCTGATCGAGTATGCCGATCAGCGCCGGCGTGCTCTCGGTCTTGATCGGCGCCAGCGGCATGCCAAAACCCCAGACATCGACCCGCCCGTCGCGGCTGACGGTCAGCTTCTTCGCGGCAGCGGCAAGCGCATCCCAACACGTCAGGCTCTCGGGCGCGATCCCGGCCGCCTTGAACAGGTCCTTGCGGTAGTAGATCACGCTGGCGCCATGGAAGAGCGGCATCGCCAGGAGCTTGCCGTCCTTCACGGCTGCGTTCCAACCAGCCTTGACGAAATAGTCGTCTCGCTCGACTTGGGGCCATTTGCTCGCGACGAGCGCGTTGAGATCGGTCCCGGCGCCCGATTGCGAGAGCCCGCCGAGGTTCTTGGCGTCGATCCAGACCAGATCGGGATTGCCGCCGGCACGATGGCCCAGGAAGAACTTTGACGGCATCTGCGCGAAATCCTGCGGCTCGACCTTGATCTTGATCGCGGGATTGGCAGCCTCGAACTCGGTGATGATCTGCTTCAGGGCGATCTCGCGCGGCGAGGTCTTGTTCGGGTCGAGAAAACTCCACATCATCACGGTGGTCTGCGCCAAGGCGGGCGCTGTCCCGGCGAGGCCGGTCAGAAGACCGGAGATCAGGCCGGCCAGAAGCAGCCTTGCAGGTGAAAGGGCTGTCATCGTTTCCTCCTCTTGTATCGGGATCCTGTGGCGGCGCCCGGTCCCGTTTTCATTGCGCCGTCAGGGCAGCTCGGCATGGGCGTTCAGGCGTTTACTCCGGCAGGCATCGGCATCTTCGCTCGCATCGGCAGCGCGTGCTCGGTCGCAGGGTCGAAGACATGAAGACGCTCGGGCACGAGCGCGATCCGCACTGTGTCGCTGCGCGCAACGGGCGATTGGGCAGGGGCGCGACAACAGAATTCGGTCCCGGAAGCAGGCGCCGCATAGATCATCAGGTCGGGTCCTGAGAGCTCGGTCTGGATGATGCGCGCTTCAACCCCGGCAGGATCGCCCGTCGCCACCAACTCGACGGCCTCGGCCCGCACCCGAGCTTGATCGGCCGACCCCGCACGCTCTCGAAATTGAGCGGGCTCGCCCGCAAGGGCAAGGTGAGATCGCGCATCGCGAAGCGCAGGCCCGTCGGACCGCTATCGATGATCCCATCGAGGAACAGGATCTCGCGCTCGCCCACAAAATTCGCGACGAACATGTTCGCCGGCCGGTGTAGATCTCGAAAGGCGAGGCGTATTGCTG
>NZ_JBFUIF010000158.1:0-2980 GCF_056402015.1 Allobosea sp. P4_C6 | reverse complement strand
GGTCATTACTGGCTCAAGGATCAGCCCCGGATCACGGCGCCAAACGCTGTGTGCCTCGATTTCAGCGTTGCCAAAAAGGGATATTTGACCGCTTACATTTGGTCAGGAAAACCTGACTTAACAAAAGACTTATTGGTGTCCGTCCCGGCTTGATCAAAGGGCGCCGGTAAGTCTCTGGGCCACTTTGAGATCGAGCTCGCCAAGAACTGAAAAGCGGAAGCCGGACGGCTGAAGCGCGAAGGGTGCGACGTCCTCGTGAAGGGCTTCTCGACGCCAACCATCGGGCTGGCCGGGATCTGCGACTGATCGGCAGCTCAGTTGAACATCCGCAGCATCTGGGTGCGCACCCGGTTCGCCCCCATGCAGGTGCGGCCCGCAAGCTCTGCCAATCGCTGGACACAATCGGCCTTGCCGATCGAGATGGCAGAGCGCTGTCCCCATCGCGGGAGGACGTCGCGTTCCAGATGCCCGAGGATCTGGTTCCAGCTCTTTGGCGAGTTCGGTTTTGCCTCGCGCTCGACGAACGATTCGACAAGCTGCCTGACGGTCAGCACCGCGGCCTTTTCCTCCTCGCGGAGCGGATGCGCAGCACCAGCCCCGAACATTTCTGGTCGTAGTAATCTTGCCCGCCAGAGGCAGGGACCGGAAAGGCCCGGATCGCGGCCTCCGTCAATGTGGCCTTCGGCATCTCTTGTCCTTTGCACAACGGGCCGGCCCTCATTCCATAGGCGAGGAGGATCGCGCTATCCCTCAGGTAAAGCTTCGGACGGACTACTCGGCCTTTGACCTTCGACGGCTCGCCGCTGAGTCCAGGCAGGCCAGCCAGAGTCGCCGGCTTCTGTCGCTGGCGGCGGTTCTCGACGGCATGGATCGGGAGCAGGYGGCGCCGCACCACGTTGGCCCTGGTAGCGGGTGTTCATTTCGATGGCAATATTGCATAATCTGGCGAGCCAAATGATGTGATTGATTGCAGATTTGCCAATTGAGTTTGGAAGTTCGGATGCCTTCGGCTTCCTCGCAGCATCGTCGCTAGAGGGCTTATCTGATGGCTACGGCGCGAAATAACCCGGCCAATACGCGAGGCAAACCGTTCGCCCCCGGCAACGCCGGCCGGCCCAAGGGCGCGCGCCACAAGGTTACGCTCGCTATTGAAGCTTTGCTGGAGGGCGAGGCCGGCGCTCTCACGCGCAAGGCGATCGAACTCGGGCTCGCTGGCGACATGACGGCGCTGCGGCTGTGTATGGATCGGCTGGCGCCCGCTCGTCGCGACCGACCCGTCACCTTCGACCTTCCCAGGATCGAGACGGTGGCCGATCTGCCCAAGGCGACGCAGGCCATCCTGGAGGCGGTCGCGGCGGGCGAGCTGACGCCGTCCGAAGCCGCCGAACTCGGCCGGCTGGTCGATGCCCAYGCCAAGGCCATCGAGGTCACCGATCTGCACCGCAGGCTTGAGGTACTGGAARGAGGGCGAGCATGATGAACGCCGTCCACCGTCGCCTCACCAGGCTGGAGGCCCGGCGCCGTCCCGTATCGGATCASCGGTCGAAGGCCGCGCGCGACGCCGCAATTGCGATGGTGCTCGCCGCCCCCGARTGGGCGGAGCAGATCWGTGCCRAGCTRATCGGGCAGCCTGGCTACGCCCCTCGCGCCGTTGCAGCAGTCCGCGCCGCGATGAGGGCGGATACATGACGGCCCTCCAACGCCGCCTCAGGGWGCTKGARCGGAGGTATGCCGGCGRCAATCRGMCAGCCRTCGCCTTCGTGCTCTGGGAGCGGTCGGCGGAGGCCCTCCAGCAGGCCTACGAGCACGCGCTCGCGGCTGGAGCCGTAAGGCGGGGCGATCCGATCATCATGGGCGTGATGCCCGGGCCTGCTGAGTTGCCGGAAGCGCGGTGGAGCGATGTTCCGGGGCTTTCCGACACGGAGCTGATGGCGCTCTTTTCAGATGCCGAGCCTTGTGACCGGCTCGATCAAACGCCGGGCAGCCGCGCTGTGAGGCTGATGTCCGACGCCGAGTTGAATGCCGCCATCATTGCGAGCGCAGCGAGGCCGGCGCCATGACGCGATTGTCGCAGCGCATCGCGAAACTGGAGACACGCGCCAGCAATAGCGTGCGCTACGATATCAGCGCCCACCCGCTGAGCGATGCGGAAAGGGAGGCCATCAAGGATGGAGTGGCTTTCGAGTTCGGCGAGGCGGCAGGCCAGAGCCCGATGACGGAAGCTGGATGGCAGGAGCTGTTCTGCCGTGAACCAGAAACCCGCTAACGGCGCGAGGCGCCGCTCGTGCGGAGCATGCGAGAGACGGCCGACATGGTGGAGTAAGAGTGAGCCGTCGGTGGGTCGAATTGCTCTCAATTATTTTGTCGAGCGTTCACCTGTTGGCATCAGCATGCTCGCCATGGGCAATTATCGTAAATGCCGCGCCTTTTTTGATGGAGGCGTTCCTCACACTTGATAGCGATARTATCGAAGACGAGCGGCTGTGCCGCGCCATCGTGCTTCTGCTCGAGGCGGTGGYGCGCACTGAACGGGATGCGCGGCCTTCGAACGTCGTGCKTTTTTCAASGCGACCCGTCGAGAGAAAACCGGGGGCGTAATCTCGATCGCCGGGGGGCTTGCCTTGGCGTTGGATCGAAGGTGGTTGGTGCGGCGGCGGGTAAGTGGGCGCGATGCGTGCTGAAGATTGGATCGGTCACCCGACGCCGCGTCGAATCACTTCAGCGTTAGGGTTAGCCAGCTGCGATGACTTGTCACCGGCACAATCCGCTCGCCTCTAATTGGCATTTCGATTGCGCGATTGAAGGCTGTTCTCGAGAGCCGCCCGAGCGGCAACAAAGGCCTCCTGCCTCGCAGGCACGCTGGCCTGTTGCAGCTCAAGCAGCATGAGGGCCGTCTCATAGATCTCGCGAATATCGCCCGGAGCTAGCACGCCTTTCTGCACGAGGCAGCGCAACAGGCCGGCCATGGTCACTGATGACA
>NZ_JBFUIF010000157.1:0-3129 GCF_056402015.1 Allobosea sp. P4_C6 | reverse complement strand
GCGCCAGGCTTCACCATGCCGGGGCGCTGAGCGCGATTGACCGGGCCCATCTGGTCATGCTGGTCGAGACCGGTATCCTCGATGCGGCCCAAGGTGCGGTGATCGCCAGTGCCTTGCTGGCTATGGCGCACGAGATCGATCCCGCCACGCTGGCCTATGGCGGCGATGTCGAGGACTATTTCTTCTACATGGAGCGGGAGCTCAAGGCCCGTGCCGGCACGGATATCGGCGGCCGCCTGCACACGGCGCGCTCGCGCAACGACATCGACCACACCTTCCTGAAGCTCGGCTTCAAGCCCCGCATCGACGGGCTGCTCGCCGCCTGTCGCGGCCTGCTCGCGGCGCTGATCGCTGTCGCCAAGCGCGACCGCGACGTACTGATTGTGGCCTATACCCACGGCCAGCCAGCCCAGCCCACGACCCATGGCCATTATCTCTCCGCCATCATCGAGGTACTGATCCGCGACATGGAGCGGCTGGAGGCGGCCCGCGCCATCGTCGATCTCTGCCCGATGGGCGCGGCCGCGATCACCACCTCGGGTTTTCCGATCGACCGGCATCGCGTCGCGGCCCTGCTCGGCTTCTCAGCGCCGCTGCAGAACTCCTATTCCTGCATCGCCGCGACGGACTACCTGACATCGGTCTACAGCGCGATTTCGCTGATCTTCCTGCATCTCGGCCGAGCGGTGCAGGACTTCCAGTTTTGGTCGAGCTTCGAGGTCGGACAGCTCTATCTGCCCAACGCCTTCGTGCAAATCTCCTCGATCATGCCGCAGAAGCGCAACCCGGTGCCCTTCGAGCACCTACGGCATCTCTCCAGCCAGGCTGTCGGCCGTTCGCGCGCCGTCATCGACGTGATGCACAACACGCCCTTCACCGACATGACCGACAGCGAGGCCGACACCCATGAGATGGGCTACCAGGTCTTCGATGTCGGCCACCGGGTGCTCGACCTGCTCGCCGCCACGATCAGCGCCGGCCGGATCGACCCCGAGCGCGTCGCAGTTAACCTCAGTCGCTCCTGTGCCACCATCACCGAACTCGCCGACTGGCTGGTGCGCAGCGAGGGCCTCTCCTTCCGGCTCGGCCACGAGATCGCCGCCGATGTCGCGCGCGGCGTAGTGGCAATGGCGGGCGACCTCCCCAGCGACGGCTATCCGGTCTTCCTGAAAGCCTTCGAGCATCATGTCGGACGCAAGCCCGCGGCGGGTGCGACAGAGTTTGCGCGCATGGTCTCGCCCGAGCATTTCGTCAGCGTCCGCGACCGCTTCGGCGGCCCGGCCCCCGCAGCCATGGACGCTGCGCTGGCGGGCTACGATGCGGCGCTGGCAGGCTTCGAGGCGCGCGCGGAGGCAAACCGGCAGCACGAGGCTGACGCCGTCGCGGAACTCGACCGCCGCATTCTCAACATTGCACGAGGCGGGTGATGGCAAGGATCGAGCTTGACAATATCTCCAAGCGCTACGGCAACGTCGCCACCGTCCACGGCATCGATCTGACGATCGAAGATGGCGAATTCGTCGTCCTCGTCGGACCCTCGGGCTGCGGTAAATCTACCACTCTGCGCATGATCGCAGGGCTGGAGGCGATCTCCGGCGGCACGCTGCGCATTGGCGGTGAGGTGGTCAACAACCACGAGCCCAAGCACCGCAACATTGCGATGGTGTTTCAGAACTACGCGATCTACCCGCATCTAACGGTCGCCCAGAACATTGGCTTCGGCCTCTACACCTCGACACTCTCCAAAGCCGAGAAACAGGCGCGAATCGGCGAGACGGCGAAGATGCTAGGCCTCGAAACCTATCTAGAACGGCGGCCGGCGGCGCTCTCCGGTGGCCAGCGCCAGCGTGTTGCCATAGGCCGAGCGATGGTGCGCGACCCTGTGGCCTTCCTGTTCGACGAGCCGCTCTCCAATCTTGACGCGCAGCTTCGCGGGCAGATGCGGCTGGAGATCAAGCAGCTACACCAGCGCCTGCGCAGCACCATCGTTTTCGTCACCCATGATCAGGTCGAGGCGATGTCGCTCGCCGACCGCATTGTTGTCATGCGGGACGGTCGCATCCTGCAGGTCGGCGCACCGATGGAACTCTACAACCGCCCCGTCGATATCTTCACCGCGCGCTTCATCGGCACGCCGGAAATGAACATGATTGATGCGACGGTAACGGATTTCGGGCTGAACGCCGGTCCCAATGGCCCCTCGCTGCGCCTGACTGGCCTGCCGAGGCGACCCGACGCCGGGCGGGCGATCGTTCTTGGCATCAGGCCACAGGAGCTCACCCTGGTCACTGATGAGCGGGACGATTTGCCGATCAGCATTGAGGGCAAAGTCCGCGTTGCCGAACCGCAGGGCTCGGAGACTTTCGTGCTGGTCGATCTGCCGATCGGGCACATCGTCGCGCGGGCTCCGGCCACGGCGATCCTGCGGCCCGGGGACACGGTCGCATTCGGCGCCCATCCAGACAGCGTGCGTATCTTTGACAAGACGACGGAAGCGCTGATCGCTTGAGGCGTCGACCGCGATTGCGCCCTGGCTCGTCGTGATTGACCCCAGGTCGATGATTGAGGTGGAACGAGCGCGTCGCGTGGATGAGGCGGAACCGAGCGCAGGGCTTTGCCACAAGGGCGATCCGCTGGGCATGATCCGCCGAACATCACGGCGCTCTAACGCCCCGATCTACCTCGACCTGTGCCTCCGAGAGCGGTGAACAGGTCGTGGCGCGGCGAGGTGACGGCCGCACCAAGAGGCGTTGTCACATTAAGATTGCTCGTGCTCCGCACCAATGGCCGCGAAGTGGGGTCGGTCAAAGGCCCAAGCCTGACGAAAGCGCTTATCGCTTTGTTTACCTTACGATAGGCACTATTCAGCGTGCCTTCTACGCAGAGGGTGYCGGCCGAGTGCGGTGTAGCGTTTTGCCTCGGTCGGCGTCTCTTCAATCAAAAAACCCATCGGTTGGATCAGGCTCGCGGGGCGCCGCCACGATGCGTGGCGTTGGCCGCTCCCTTAACTGCCCGGCCGGCATCGCCGTCGCCGCGCGCAGGCGAACGGCTGCTACTGATTTTCCTGTCCCACCTGCCGATTCGGCGCTGCCGGCACGCTTGGTGCCTTGTCCCGCTTCCCTCCGGGGC
>NZ_JBFUIF010000156.1:0-3143 GCF_056402015.1 Allobosea sp. P4_C6 | reverse complement strand
CGCCATCCTCGTGCCGCTGCCGCCGGATCTGGCGCCAGAAGAATTCGATCGCCGATTTGACGCTGAAGCCAGACATGGCGCGCTCGATCGCTGGCTTCTGAATCAGGTCGGCCGCGATCACGCGGCGGCGCTCGGCGTGGATCCTGTGATTGGACAGCGGCTGACAGCCTACCCGGGCGGGTCGCGGCCGCGGCTGTCGCCCGCCGAGGAAATCATGATCTTCAACTGCTGCTACTCCGGTCCGGATCGCGCCATCGCGATCGCCGAAAACATCCTGCTCCAGCATCTCGGCCTGGTTGGCTGACTCTTCAAAGCCGTCGAAGGCCAGGTCCCGCTGGTATCGACGCAATTTGGAAGGCTTGGGAAATTGGGCTGTCCATTCGGCATTGGTTGACGAGAGAGGGGCATTGGATGGGCAGCTGCGGTTATTACCATTTCTGCAGAAGTGGTAATAACCGAACCGGTAGCGAACCTCGCTCGAACGGTTCACAAGCGGAGCTTCCTGCACTTCGGCTCCGCGGCGCTCCGTGTCGATCAAGGGCCGACCTTGTCGAATGGCCGCGATCGTGCTCTTGCCTCTGAGCGTTGGAGCGGTGATTTCAATCGATCAGAGGAAAAGGCGTGTTTCAGATCAAAGCCGCGATCCGTGCAGCAAGGTTAGTGAGAGAGCCGCGACCGCGATCGAGGCGTTCAGGCGGCTCCGGGACATCCAGGCACGGGCGAGTGTGACCGCTTGCTCTGTTCTGAAGAACGGGGTGTTGTTCGGTGAGTCTGAACTTCTGAGCGCTGCGACCGTCGAAGAACTGCGGATCAAGTCTGAAATGTGAGATCCGCGGTCGCTAACGCGAGTCCGGACAAAGAAGACGGCCTGGTGCGTTGCTTGACAAGCAGCCGTCTCCCGGTCGGCTCTTGAGTTACGACGGGCGGCGTCTTGCGCGGCCCCTCAGCTTTTGATCTCGACGACCAAGTGCTCATCAAGGCGCGCGTTTGAGAACAGCGTGCCGGCGGCGTTGCAGAGGATCCGCGTTCCGCCGGGCGGAGCATATCGATGCTGCGATGGATGTGGCCGTGCACCCATAATTCGGGCCCGCCCACGTCGGTCAGGTTGGATAAGTCGGAAGCTGAGTTTCCGGCGATCGGCCATCGCGACGCATTCTGGCAAAGGCGCGGGGTGTGTGACCACGACACGGGGGAGGGAGCTTTGCTGGTCGATCAATTGCGTGAGGCGTTCGCAGGCTGCGAGATGCAATTGGCGGGCGTCCCGCGCTGTGAAAGGCCGCTCCTCATGGCCGTCGCAACGCAAATATCTTCGCCGGTTGGCAATGAATCGTCGATCACGCCGGCGAGCGCGTAGTCCGACCACAGAGTCGTGCCGATGAATCGGATACCGTCGAGATCGACAGCCTCGCCCTCGAGCAGAGTTCCGGGCGACGGATCTGCCGTGGGCATCGACGAATAAATCTCGGCGCGGAAATGCTCATGGTTGCCGAGCGTAGTGACGATCGGCTTGTCGCCAGCCAAGCGTCGCAGAAATTCGAAGCCGCGGCCCACATTCCCCCCCCCAAATATCGCCGGCAGACACCAGCACATCGAAATCGGGAGGTGCTGGCCGGAACGCATCCGGGAAAGGCAGCGATTCAAGGTGCAGATCGCTTAGAATCCAGAGCTTCAAGAGATCGATTCCTTGTCGAAAACCAAACGAACGGAGGCGTTACGGCTGCGGCTTGGGTTGCCCATTTTGTTTCGAAATCCCGTGCGCATGACCCAGACTCGCACGGGCTCGAACGTCGGGGAACCCCCTTTCGACTCCTCAGTTGCGAAGCATGCTGTCCGAAGAAACCAAAATTGCATGGCTTCGCGATATCCCTAAGAGCCAGCGGAAGTCCCTGGCCACGAAAAACGCGGTCGCCTGCCCGATAAGCCGACGGCGAAATCGCCGCTCGCGGATTCGCCGAATAATGGAACGGACGGGCGCGCTGCACTCGTGATCATTCATTGAATAATCGCGGCAGATATCATTGAGAGAGGTGCTGCATGGCTCGGTCCGAACGGATTCCGGAGATGATCGATTCCGGCGTCGTGCGGAATCCCGCCGAAGCTCAGGCGATCCGCGGCGCCACCGTGCTCGGACAACCCGGCGGTGGGCGGTGCTGGTGCGCTATGGCGCCTTGGAGCGGGCGGTCGCCTCGACCCGCCGGCAGCTGCGGACCTGGCATCTCAACTGCGCGGCGGCCTTCGGAGCTCGGGCTCGCCCATTTCGAGGTCGATGCCAGCGGCCATGAGGAGGCCGACGGGCACCGTCGGGCGCGACCAGGCCGAGCGGTTGCGGCGCTAGCGCGAGGCAGTGGACCACGATGCATGGTTTAGGGCTGAAGTGCGGGCCGGTCTTGAGGAGGCCGATCGTGAGGACCTGATCAAAGCTGACGAGGCCTTCGGGGCGGTCGAAGCGGTCATCTCGGCGACGTCCCGGCGCGCATGAAGGTGGTACACAGCTGTCGGGCGCTGCAAAATTTGGCGCGCCGTGCAAGCATCATGGCTCAGGACGATCCGAGCGCGGCGCGTGACCAGGTCGCCCGGATTCGCGCGTCGGTCGAGAAGTTCGGCGGGTTTCCGGAAATGGGCCGGGTCGGCCAGATTGAGAGCACCCGGGAGTTCGCGCCGCCCGGGACGCTCTTCATCGTGGTCTACCGCGTCGAGGCAGAACGCATCGTGATCGTGCGCGTCCTGCAGGCCGCCAGAAGTATCCCTAGCCCTGACGGCTTTCAGGAGTGGCTGGTTGGTTCATCGGCTTCTGGCGCGAATTTGCCAGAAGCGTCCGGCCGGCAAGTCGAAACCGCTCGCCCTGGTCCCCCTTTGCGTTGATAGCCTCTTTCAAGGCGACCAGGGCGCCCATGAAAATCTCTCGGTCGAGCTGCAGCGCGCCTGTCTGCCTGTCCAGCAGACCGGCGAGGCCCATCAGGCCGGCGGCCTCCAGCATCTGGTGCGTCCGCGCTTTCCTGGCTGCCTCAGACTCGGCCTTCCGGGTTTGGGCCTCTAGCCTCGACCGGTTTTTTTTGGCGTCCCGGGTTCGTTGTCGCGCGATCTGCTCAGTCCGCAAAGCGGCAAAAAGTTTTTGCTCTGGCGGAGTCCGGTCCCTCTTAAAG
>NZ_JBFUIF010000155.1:0-3154 GCF_056402015.1 Allobosea sp. P4_C6 | reverse complement strand
GTTCTGGGAGAGATGGATGAGAGCGGCGCCAGTCAAAGGGCTACGCAGGCCGTCGGCGACCGGTGGCATGCGGCTGGCCGCGAAGTTCATGTGTTCCTTCCCACGGCCGGCAAGGACATCAACGACGCGTTGCAGGCCAATGGCAGCGATGCGGCGGTCAAGCTTGGAGTGTTCCATCCGACACCGGAGCCGGACGCCCCCGACGCAGAGCCGGCCAGCGCCGATGGCCCGATTCCGCTCTTCCCGCCCATGCCCGAAGCCGAGCGCTTTCCGATCGAGTCGCTGGGGCCGGTCCTGTCTAGCGCTGCCGCAGCCATAGCGCGCAAGGTCCAGGTGCCGGAGGCCATCGCCGCGCAATCTGTGCTCGCCGTCGCCGCGCTCGTATCGCAGGCGCATGCCGATGTGATGATGCCCTACGACCAGACACGGCCCTTGTCGCTCGACTTCGTGACGATAGCGCCATCCGGAGGCAGGAAGACATCGGCCGATAGCGAAGCCCTCTGGCCAGTCCGCAAGCGTGAAAAGGCGCTGAAGGAAGAGCACGAGCACGAGCATCGCCTGTGGTCGATCGCCTTTGCCGCCTGGAGTGCGGAGAAGAAGAAGATCGAGGGCAACCGGAAACTGCAACACGACGAGAGGCGGAGGGCTTTGGTCGCGCTCGGTCCCGAGCCGGAGCG
Source organism: Allobosea sp. P4_C6 (assembly GCF_056402015.1). NCBI lineage: Bacteria > Pseudomonadati > Pseudomonadota > Alphaproteobacteria > Hyphomicrobiales > Alloboseaceae > Allobosea > Allobosea sp. P4_C6. The sequence goes on along the minus strand of NZ_JBFUIF010000155.1, from coordinate 2,477 downwards.
CCCGCTCTCCCCGTTCCTGACCGTACCCGAACCGACGATCGAGGGGCTGGTGAAGGCGTGGGTCAATGCACCGGCGGCGCTTGGCATCTTTACCGCCGAGGGTGGCATGTTCATCGGCGGGCACGGCATGTCGCCGGACAACCGGCTAAGAACCGCTGCCGGCTATTCGGAAATGTGGGACGGGCAGCCAATCAAGCGCATTCGCGCGCTCGACGGCGTCACGATCCTCCACGGCCGCCGGCTTTCCATGCACCTGATGGTGCAGCCTGACGCAGCGGCGCAATTCCTCGCCGATCCGCTCTTGCGCGATCAGGGCCTCTTGTCGCGCGTGCTGGTGGCCGCGCCCGAGAGCATCGCCGGCACTCGTTTCTATCGCGATGTGGAGCCCGAGGATAACGACGCGATCCACTCCTACGGCGCGCGCATCCTCTCGATCCTCGAAGCGCCRTGGCCGCTGGCCGAAGGCAGCAGAAACGAGCTCGAGCCGCGTGTGCTCACCATCACCGAGGCCGCCACTATMGCGTGGAAGGCCTTCTATAATCACATCGAAGGGCAGTGCGGGGCTGGCGGCGAGCTTCATCCKGTGGAGGACTTTGCGGCCAAGATCGCCGAGCATGCGGCGCGCATCGCAGGCGTGCTTACGATCGTGGACCACGTCCGGGCGACCGAGATTGGCTCCGACGCCATGTGCGCAGCCCTGAAGCTGGCCGACTGGTATGTGTACGAGGCCCTACGCCTTCAGCGGGCCGCTCGCACCGATCGGCGCCTTATCCGCGCCCAGCAGCTTCTGGACTGGATGCGCGAGCGCGGCGAGGAAGAGTTCAGCGTCCGCGACATTGGCAAGCTCGCCCCGCCAGCCTTCCGCATCAAGGCCGCGGCAGACGAAGCCCTCGCCATCCTCGCCTCGCATGGCTGGATCGAGGAGGTGTCGGCCCGTCCTCGCCGCGTGCGGCTGGTCCAGGAGGCCAGCGCGTGAGCTACAGGCGGTTTCAGYTTCCAGRCACAAACGCCGCAAACGCCGCACTGCCGCAGGGTGTGAAACCGGAAACGCGCACCCCGCCATCTGGGGGAAGTGCCGCGAACGCCGCAACTGCCGCAGCACCCAAAGCCAAATCCTATCTTGTTTCGGTCAGTGACGTGGTCCTGACGTTTGATCGCGATGTGGCTCGGCTGATCGAGTTGGGGAAGTCGAGGGCCGAGGCCGAGGACGCCGCCTACCAGGCCTGTCTCGTGCACTGGCAATACCGCAATCCAGTTAGTTTTTCCTCCGCCCCCTTGCGGCAGTGCGGCAGTTGCGGCAGTTGCGGCGGCCCCRAACGGGCGGGAGACATCCTGCTCGCCATCGGCATCGCGCCGGATCAGGTCTGGCTGCACGACGGCTGCTGGTCCGCCTGGCACGCTGACCGTGTCGCGCAGGCCGAAGCCTCCCTCGCAGCCATCGGGATACACAGGAGGACGCAATCATGAACCGCAAGCATCGCCGTGCCGGGCAGGCCAAGACCGGCACCAGGAGCCGCGCGGCTACCCGGAGCACATGATGGCCGAGGCGCAGATGCCTCTCGGACATGCCGGCATCGGAAGCCGCTTGCGCGCTTATTACTCCGCGAACCTCAGCTCGCGAAATAATAAGCCCGCCGCYTGGGAAGCGACGGGCCTCTGACTTCTGTCAGGACTTGGCGGTTCCGGCCATCGCCGGGAAACTGGCTTTGCCCTCCTGTCGGTGCGGCCGGTACATCCGCGGCAACGCATCCAACCGGAGAGCAGGCAGGCATCGTCTCCGACGCCGCGTCCTCAACAGGTAGGTGGTCCGAAAGTTCCTTCAAGGGGCATAGCCCCGTGGAAGCGTTTAGAWGGCGGCCGGTGGGCGCAAAAAATTTTCTGCCCTTCGGATAGCCAAAATCGCGCGAAATGCCAAACCYGGGCCTCCTGTGGCCCGGCGCGGCGTCTGTTCAAACCCCGAACGAACGCTGAATCAACCGGAACGGTTGTGCAATGCGTCTCTAGCCTAGGCACAGCGTCCCGCCTGATAAGGGATGATGGGCCACCGCAGGGTGCGGACTGGACGAGCGCAGATGATCGCCAAGCGGCTATCTTAAGCCCATCGCCAAGCCTCTTCGCCTCTCGAGCATACCGGCTTTGCGGGGGAGATCTGTTCGCGTCACAACATTAGTCGGTTCGATCCGTGCTGTGGCTGGATTTGCTTGAGCAACGCTCCTGCACGCCTGACGGCGCGAGCGCGGAGGCGCACTGCGTATTGGACAAGCTCTTGGTCGTCCGCCTGCAGCGCGTAGGAGGCGAGCGCGGCAGCCTTGTTTGCCCACAATCTTCATCACACCGCTCCCGTTACCGTCCCATGCCGATTAACCACTTCTTAACCACTCCAGGCGCCCCCTAGCATGGTCCATCGGGGTCTTGGGGGGCTCGAGGGGGGACCGTGGCCATGCACGACCTGCACTTGGATCACGCTGCTGTGGAGC
>NZ_JBFUIF010000154.1:0-3164 GCF_056402015.1 Allobosea sp. P4_C6 | reverse complement strand
GAAAGGGGGCCGGTTTCGAAGACCACCCGCTTTGGCTGAGGGCGTACCTTGGGTCGCCGGTCAATTGCCTCGCTTCTAAACGTCCCCCTCAAGGGCTAACTCCAAGGTCAACCAGGTAAAAAATATGTTTAATATCAAACCACTATCATATTTATACCTGACCTTCTGATATAGATCACATCTGTCGTTGCTGACATAATATGCGACGCGCTGCTGACCCGGCTGAACGCGGAGCGCCGTCCCGCAGCATGAAAAATAAATATGTCCTGGCGACATATGCGAGAGGCGATTGTGGGGGTGGGCGATGTTTTGGTTGTCGATGGCTGTTCTCATCACGGCATTGAGCGTTGAGACGGTCTCCGCCCAAGGGCTGTCGGAGAATAAATTGCTGTCCCGCTGCCGTGCGTTTGGAAACGCCAGTCAAAGAGGTCCGCTAGCTACTTTCAACGAAGGATATTGCGGCGGCTTCGTTGCCGGGATTGCCTTCGTCGACCCGAAGAGTTGCAAGCTCGATGGCGTCTATATCGCCGAAGTAGCTCGCGTCGTCGTGGCGTATATCGACCAGCTGCCCGCCAGACAGCATGAGCCCTTTGCTATACTGGCGACAGCGGCACTGCGCAGCGCGTGGCCGTGCAAGGCCGCCCCATGACGAGCCGTCCGACCATCCTTGCCGGCCTGATGTTCGCCGCTCTGGCGACCGCAGCAACGACAGCGGCTTATTCGCAGGCGACTGCGCCCGGTTCGGCGCAAGGCGACCTATTCGGGTTTGCCTTTAAGCAACCTTTTAGCCCCGTAAACCGGGTGGAGCTGTCGCGACTGGTCGAGGCCTATTGTCGCGAAATCCTCGACGTCGTGCCGACCAACACGCCCGCCGAGGATGCATGGGTAACTGCGGAATCCAAAACGTCTGACATCAATCGAATAACCCGTCTGGTCTCGACCAAGGAATGGGCGCGGTATCAACTCAAGGAAACGTTTTCCGAATGCCTCCAAAAGATAACTTTGCTTCAGCAGGCTCAAGCGAACAATGCGCGTTCGGCAGAGGCAGCCGTATTCATCAGTCTGGCGTTTACGTTCAATCAGGACACTGATCTTGCCGCGTTCGCCAAACGGGTCGACCTGAAATCCGAGCTTTCGGCAAACGTACTCCGCAAGTTTCTAATGATTGCGGCATTGCGGACGCTCGACCGGCTCGACGACAAATGACCGAGACGAGTGCGATCATCGCCCCGACCCGTCCGCATTCTTCTGGAGTTCCGGGATCTGGGACGAGCGGCTCGCCCGCGGCACGTCGCGGATCAGCGCGTGGGTGACGCGGCTCGTAGCTCCCTGGCCAGGCGCCATGTTGGCGCACGTGAAGACATCTCGGTGCCCTGCTGCCCGTTCCAGCTCACAGATTGGGCCGGGCTCCCATCGCCTAGGACGGCCAGCGCATGGCGGCAATGACGTCGGGAGCGTCGCCATAAGCGATGACGAGATCGATGGCCGCGCGCTTGCCAACGTTGCCCTCGGGCGGGCTAGGGGAAAGGGCGCGCAAGGGTTTATTTGTTGAGTCTCGTTCCGTTCCGCACTAGCGGCGATCAGCCCAAAAAGCTCTATTCCTCCTCGTACGGAATGTTCAGCACCTGCCCGCAGGCCTTGCAGTGCGACGCGTCGGGATCGTGACGCAGCAGGCCGCAGGTCGGGCAGGGGAAGCGCACCTTGTTCGGACGCAGTACCGCCTTGGCCAGCCCGAAGAACAGCGTCACGCCGAAGATCATGATGGTGACCGAGATGAGCCGCCCGGTGGTGCCCTGCAGCGTGATGTCACCGAAACCGGTGGTGGTCAGCGCCGTGACGGTGAAATACAGCGCGTCCGCATAGTTGATGATGTGCGGATTGCTGGCGTGCTGCGTCTCGTAGACGAAGCCGGTCATCACGAACAGGAACACCACGAAATTGGCGACCGCGATGATGATCTCCTCGTTGTCGCGGAAATACGCCGAGTCGCGACGCAGCCGCGCCAGCAGCTGGTAGCTGCGCAGCAGCCGCAAAGTGCGTACGACGCGCAGGAAGCCCGCGCCCTCGCCCACCAGTGGCGCGAGGAATGACGTGATCGCCGCGATGTCGGCCAATGTGGTCGGGCGCAGTAGGTCGCGCAGGCGGTGGCGGCTGATCAGCAGGCGCGCGCCAAAGTCCGCCAGGATGACGAGGCCGAACACGACATCGAGCGTCTCGGTGACGGCGTTGCCCGGAACGAACGAGGTCGCGACGATGAACAGCAGCGTGACCAGATCGAAAGCGAGCAGCGTATAGCGGAATTGGTGCGCCCGGCGCGAGTCGCCCTCGTAGAGCTGGCGGATCAATACCTGAGCGCGTCGGAACGGCGGCGTGGCGGTCATTTTCATCCACTCAATACCGCAAGGCGACGTGGCACCGATCTCGCGATTAACGGGCCGATGCGGCGGCACTAGCAGCGTCTGCAATTGTTGGCATCACGAATGCAATTAGCGTTGCGATTCCTATCACGTTCTTCATTGCTTGCTCCTGTTGCGAAGCAGCGCGGCGGCAGCAGAGATGGAAAAGCGTGGAGCGAGTACACTCACCAGCGGTCTTGATGTCGTGCACCGAGTTCCAACGGCACTAGAGGCAGCAGGCGTCGAGTTCCTGAACCGCGGCCAGCCGGTCGTGAGGCTGGCGAAGCTGGACGCCGCCATTCGGTCTCAATCGTAGATGCCGTTTCAATAGAGCAGCAGAAGGCCAACGCCGACGATGTGCGAGCGGAGGCGGCGATTGCTGTGGACCGTGTGCTCGCCGATACCGATGCCACGAAGGAGAAGGTTGAACGCCGGGCGGCGCTGACAGCGGAGCCGGCCGTCATTGCAGCGGCCCGAGGGAAGGGGCAGGGTCGCAAGCGCTAGCGCGAAGATCTGGCCGGAAGCGGGACGCGGGCGATTGCTACTGCCGAGCATCCCATCGCGGCCGGTTCGGCGGATGGAACAAGCGGGGAGAAATGAGGTGATGCTTCGACTGACCTTAGCGATGGCGTTGATCGCCGCTCCAGCACTCGCCGAACCGAGGCACTCCACCGTGGAGCAATGCGCCGCTTGTCATGGCGAAGATGGCATCGCCCGAGATACCGAAGTGCCTCATCTGGCCGGGCAGAATGAACGCTACCTCTTCAA
>NZ_JBFUIF010000153.1:0-3177 GCF_056402015.1 Allobosea sp. P4_C6 | reverse complement strand
ATGCTCGCCAGACTGCTGCAACGGCGCGGGCGCAAGGTGGTCATTTTCGAACGCGACGCCAACATCGACGCGCGGCCACAGGGCGGCTCGCTCGACATGCATGCGGAAACCGGCCAGCGCGCGATGCGGCAGGCTGATCTCGAACACGCATTCGMAGCGGAGGCTCGCCCGGAAGACCAAGGCGACAGGTTGTATGACCAGCATGGCACGCTGCTGTTCGACCGCGATGGCTCGGGAGACGACCGACCCGAGATCGACCGCACGGCATTGCGTCGCATCCTCGTCGACTCGCTCGAACCCGGCACGATCCAGTGGAACGCGAAAGTGGCAACGGTCGAGTCTGTCGATGGCGGCGTGCAAGTCGTTCTCGACGGCGTCTCCCACCGCTTCGCTGCCGTGGTCGGTGCCGATGGGGCGTGGTCGCGGGTTCGCCCGTTGCTCACCGATGCACGACCCGCTTACGAAGGCGTGACACTCGTCGAGCTCGGGTTCAACGTCGCCCGCCACCCGCATGTCGACCGGCTCGTCGGGAGCGGCAAGATGTTCGCGGTGGGTGCCAATCGCGTGCTGATCGCGCAGCGAAACGGGGACGGTCATATCCGCGGTTACGCCGGGCTACGGATGAAGGAAGACGAAGCACGTCGCTGGGCGCAACTCCCTGGCGATGAGGTCCGGGCTCACGTGCTGGATGCCTTCGCGGAATTCGCCCCCGCCTTGACCAAGCTGATCATCGACGGCGATCTTCTCGCGGTACGGCCTCTATATGCGCTCCCGATCGGGCTGAGCTGGGCTCCGGTACGGGGGATCACAGTGATCGGCGACGCGGCGCATCTGATGTCGCCGTTCAGTGGCGAAGGCGTGAATCTCGCGCTCGCCGACGCAGTCGATCTGGCGGAGGCGCTGACTTCGGGTAAAGGCTGGGATGCGATTGCGGCGTTCGAGGCGATGATGGCCGGTCGCGCCGGGGAGGCTGCGAAAGGCGCGGCTGCCGGACTCGACAGCGCCGTCTCTTTGCAAGGGGTGGCGCCGGTGCTTGAACATTACAAGGAGCGTGTCATCGCTTCGAGCGACCGACTCTCGGTTTGACCTGCCTGTGGAAGACCCTTCCGGCAGGAGCGGCATCGGTCGATCCAGGCGCTCGGATCATCCTGGATCGCACCCCGACGAAAGCGTCGCAAGGACGTCCGCTGTTCGGCGAGCGGTCAACGTCCGCGACCGACCCAGGACCAAGGCATCGCCCTTATGAGGGCCCCGCTCTTCAAGAAGATGCCTTATGCACGATCAGGCATAGCGTTGGACATTCGCCAATGAGGCCGAATGGATCAACGCTGGTCCAGCTCACATTCGAAGGGCGGACAACGACCAGGTCACCTTCCAGGACCAGTTCCACTGCCGCCATTCACGCCCCCGATTTGAAACTGGGTAAGCTTGACGCCTCCGCGCTCGGCCGTCGCGGCGATATGATCCATCATGGCCTGCGCACTCTTGACGAAGCAGCCGGTTTCCAGCGCCTCAACGATGAGCCGGTGCTCGGCGGCCGTAAATTCCAACGTTTCCATGCGACTCATGGGAATGCGCTGGGCCTCGAGGATGACCCTATGCGCGCTCATGAAGCTCCCGATAAGCACCGTATTTCCGGAGGCCTCGACGATAATGACATGAAATTTCCGGTCGTTTGATGCCAGAGAGACGAGGTCTTGCCGCGTCGCCGCCTCGACCATCGCGGCAAGGCACGCCTTGAGCTCCTCCATGATGGCTGACGTCATGCGTGTGGCCGCCAAGCCCGCAGCATACCCTTCCAGACTATAGCGAAATTCGTAGACTTCCTTTGGCGCAGCAAGCCCGAGGTGACGCCAGTGCGGCACCCTGGCTTCCGGGGCCACCACGAATACACCTTTCCCGACCTCGACTCGCAAAAGGCCGATCGTCTCGAGAATCGAGATCGCCTCGCGCAGGGACGATCGGCTGATTCCAAGCTGCTCCGACAAGATGCGCTGTGACGGCAGCTTTTGACCGGGTTCCACCTGCCCCCGCTCGATCATCTCCTGCAGTTTTCTAACCGTCTCGTGAGGCACCATGTGGCGCTCGGGAAGGTGTGACGATTGCATTTCGGCTCCGACGGCAAACGAAGAGCGCACTCCCTGAGAAGCCCGCGATTGACACAGCATTGCTCGGATGCTTGGTTCTCAGCAAGTGGTCAGACCGGTCGGATGTCTTGGAGGTTTAATGTCGTCGACGCAGCCTGCAAGGATCGTTCCGGCAACCTATTGGGGTCAGCGCTTTGCCGTGCTGCTGCTTTGCACCGTTGTCGGCTGGCTGCTCGTGCAGGTGGCGCGCACAGACAACGTGAATTGGTCGGTCATTCCGGAATATCTGTTCAACGCTTCGATCCTCTCCGGCATTCGCCTGACGCTTTTGATGACGTTCCTCGCCGTGGCGATCGGGGTCGCCGGCGGCATCGTCTTGGCCGCGATGAAGGAGTCGCGGAACGCCATGCTCTCGACCGCGGCGGGCATTTACATCTGGTTTTTCCGCGGCACGCCGCTGCTCGTTCAGCTGATCTTCTGGTTCAATATCCAGCTGTTCATTCCGTCGGTCGGCGTCGCGGGCTATTCGATCAATACCAACGCGCTTGTGTCGCCGTTTACGGCAGCCCTGCTCGCGCTCAGCCTGAATGAAGCAGCCTATATGGCCGAGATCGTGCGAGGCGGGCTTCTGGCGGTCGACAAAGGGCAGTCGGAAGCTGCAATGGCCTTAGGATATACGCCTGGGCAGACCTTTCGCAAGATCATCCTGCCTCAGGCAATGCGTGTCATCATTCCACCGATCGGAAATCAAACGATCTCGATGCTGAAGACGACGTCGCTGGTTTCTTTCGTGGCAGCCCAGGATTTGCTGACACGGGTTCAAAATATATATGCAAAGAACTTTCTGGTCATCGAGCTGCTGTTCGTTGCGGCTATCTGGTACTTGGTGATGACGAGCGTTGCCACGGTTATACAAGGTTGGATCGAGCGCAGGTTGAGCCGCGCTTCGACCAAACGGCCCGCGCGGTTGTCTCCGAGGCAGCTCGCAGCAAGCGCAGGGCAAGCATGATGACCGGGCAAGAATTCGTGGTTCAGGCCGAAGGGGTCCGCAAATCCTACGGCTCGATCGAGGTGCTAAGCGGGATCGACC
>NZ_JBFUIF010000152.1:0-3192 GCF_056402015.1 Allobosea sp. P4_C6 | reverse complement strand
GATCAGGACAGGTTGTCTGGCTAGGCATCCGGCCACGCCGCCGAGAGCCCATGCTCCCGGTCGAGACTGCAGACTTCGACCTTGCAGGTGGCGTGATAGGCGACCGTTATGCTCGTGTCGCTGGCAGCCGCCAGGTAACTTTGATCCAAGCTGAACACCTTGCGGCGATCGCTAGCCACCTGGGGCGCTCGAACGTGCTGCCATCCGATCTGAGGCGTAACGTAGTTACCCAAGGCATCAACCTCGTCGCATTGAAGGAGAAGCGCTTCTGGATCGGTTCCGCCATTCTCGAGACGACAGGAGAGTGCCATCCCTGCTCTCGAATGGAAGAGATCCTCGGGGTGGGTGGATACAATGCGGTCCGCGGCCTCGGAGGCATCACGGCACGCGTCATCCACGCCGGAACTGTCAACTTGGGCGACGCCCTTTCACCGCTCTTGCCTGGCGACTGACAACGCCACGACCGTCAAGATCGACAGCCGCTTTTCGGGTTCCTGGCCGGTTACGAGCCTGACATCGAGCCCGGCCTGCCCTTGCGGGAGCCAGAAACGGCTGGACTCGCCCCTACCCGCATCGCGCTCGGCCCATGTTGGTGATTTGCGAACGAGGCGGGGCTGCCTGCCCGCCATGCGGCCGATCGGTTCAGGATCGGCATCGCGACGGCGATCGTCTGGGCGCGCCGGGCGCGGGAAACCGGAGAGCGCACGGCACGGCAGCAGGGTCAGCCGCAGCGCTCCAAGCTCTATCCGCATGGAGCGTATCTGCAAGGCCTGATCGACGCCGACTGCGACATCACGCTGGCCGAAATGCAGGCGAAGCTGCTCGAGGAGCACGGCCTGAAGGCCGCCATCGGCACGCTCTGGAAGTTCCTCGATCAGCGTGGCCTGACCGTCAAAAAAAGACCGCGCACGCGGCCGAGCAAGACCGCCCCGACATCGGCGAGAGGCGCGAAGCCTGGTTCGACAGCCAACCCGATCTCGACCCGGCCCGTCTGATCTTCATCGACGAGACCGGCGCCCGCACGAAGATGGCGCGACTGCGTGGCCGGCCTGCGACTCACCGGCATGACCGCGCCAATGGTGCTCGACGGCCCAATGAACCGCGAGGCCTTCCTGGCCTATGCAAGCCAGGTTCTCGCCCGACGCTGGCACCAGGCGACATTGTCATCATGCACAATCTGCCCGCCCACAAGGGCGACGCCGTGCGCCAGGCCATCGAGGAAACCGGAGCCACGCTCGTCTTCCTGCCGCCCTACAGTCCCGACTTCAACCCAATCGAGAACGCCTTCGCCAAGCTCAAGGCGCTCCTGCGAAAAGCCGCCGAGCAAACTGTCGAAGGCCTCTGGCGAACCATCGGAATAGTCCTCGACGCATTCACTCCCGACGAATGCAAAAACTACTTCAGCGCTGCCGGGTATGAGCCGGAATAACGTGAAAATGCTCTAGATCGTTCTCGTGCTCGCCCCGCCACGTCAGCGGAAGACGGAATCCGCTCTCGTGCAATTTCTCACCATGGTTCAGTCGTCGCACCGCGTCGGTTGGCGCACCGCCTTATTGAACCGGCTGATGCTTCGCCTGCTCCTGGCTGGCTTTTGCAAGCATTGCTTCCAGGGCGACGAGCGCCGTCATCGATAACACCAGGAGAATATCAGCATTGCCGACCGTCTCGAAATGAACGGTGGCGTCACCGCGGGGGTCACTGCTCACTTCGATTCTCGTCGGTTTGACAACAGGGACTTCAACCGTAGGCTTCTCAGGCATGGCTCTCACGGGGATAGTGGGAATCGCGGTTAGTCGTCGCACCTGGTTAGCATCTTCCCGGACGGTGTCGCGAAATAGCACTCGTCTTCGTAGTGAACCGGCGTTCCATCTTCCAGGGAATAGGAGACGCCCGGAACGCCTGGTCTGTCCTGCCAGACGATGACCGTATAGCGCTTGCCGTCGGCGTCCTGGCAAGTCTCCCGATAACGCTCGCGACGCGTCGCCGAGGGCGGCGGGGCGGGGAAGATGGGTGTGTGCAACATGGCCATGGCGACACCGTCACGCAACCAACTGATGGCCTTCAACCTATGTCCCCCAAGCGGGGTTCCGCAACGGAACGAATCATTCCGACGCTCGTTGGCGACTCAGTTCGTTGCGTGGGTTGTGTTCAATGTGTGCGCGTCGGATTCTCAGAGCCGGGCCGGCGGCGGGGGTCGTCAGAGGTCCGGTGACGCAGCGGCGCAAGGTCGAGCGCGATCTTTTCGTCGAACCCACCCGAGCGCGTGGAGCCCTGCCTCGCGCTGCTCTAAAAGCGGGTGCGGCCCCTTCCCGAGAGCCTCAAACACTGATTATGCGCATCTCGGCAATCCGATTAACGTCAAGGGGCTCAGGCGAACTTCGTGCCACATTGCGTTGTGGAGTTATTCATTAGTCTTCGACCCGCGAGTTGATCATGCGGTCTCAAAGCGGCATTCCGCTCAAAAGTCGATTGTTCATCGGTACGGCTGGTTGGGCCATCCCCAAAATCCACGCTCCGAACTTCCCGGCCGAAGGAAGCCATTTAGAAAGGTATGCCACTGTCTTCTCAACTGCCGAGATCAATTCGTCGTTCTACCGGCACCATCGCAGATCGACATACGAGCGATGGGCCACGTCAGTGCCAGACCAATTCCGGTTTTCCGTGAAAGCGCCGAGGTGGGTGACACATTCCGATTGGCTCGACATATCGTCCGACCTCGAGGCATTTTTCGCGGAATTGGACGGCCTGGGCATCAAGCTGGGGCCGGTATTGATCCAGCTGCCTCCAAAGCGAACATTCATTTCCAGTGACGCCGATCGTTTCTTGTCCGCTTTCCGGCGCCCTCGAGACGTGGATATTGTATTGGAGCCCCGACATGCGTCATGGTTCGGAGCGGAGGCAGAAGATCTCTTGAGAGAATACAGGATTTCGAGAGTCGCAGCCGATCCGCCGCCAGCTGTGGAAGCAGACGAGCCGGGTGGATGGAAAGGTCTCACTTACATTCGTCTGCACGGTTCACCCGAGATCTACCGGTCGTCGTATTCGCGAGATCGATTGAAATTGGTTGCCAACCGGATGATCGCAACCGCGGGATCGATGGCTTGGTGCATTTTTGACAATACGACGTCATACGCAGCCGCTGGCGACGCGCTCGCGCTCAAAAAGATTATCGGGAGCGAACCTTTCTAAGCG